>CAYVOR010000054.1:0-16477 GCA_964452995.1 uncultured Thiobacillus sp. | reverse complement strand
TCAAGGAATATAACGACCACTATGGGCATCCAGCCGGCGACCTGTGTCTGGTGGACGTTGCACAGGCCATGTATCACGCGCTGTCGCGCCCGGGTGATGTGGCGGCCCGAATAGGCGGCGAAGAGTTTGCATTTTTGTTGCCGCACACGGATCTGAACGGCGCGGTCGCTGTGGCCGAGCAGTTACGCGAGTGTGTCCTGGCCTTGAATATCCCACACGAAGCCTCGCCTGTGGGCACACAGGTCACCCTGAGTTTCGGCGTGTCGTCGTCCGAGCTTGCTTCCGTCTCCTCGCCGGCCGAACTGATCCGCACATCAGACGTGGCGTTATATGAAGCCAAACACTGCGGGCGCAACCAGATTGCAGCACCCAGAGAATGGGTCTGATCCAGGCTCAGTCAGCGTGACACCGGCCACGAGGCCCAGGGTGACAGCCTGACCGGCGTACTACCATTCATTCAGGGCCGCAAGAATCCGTATGGGCCGTACGGGTTGTCAATGACGAAGGGAAGCAAGCGTGTGGACTGTTTTGGGTGAGGAGGGTGATGCGCAAGCTTATGAATAAGGGAGTCTGGCGCGAATACCCATCCAGCTTCGCTACTTCTTTTTAGTCTTTGAGGCAGGCGCCGCCTCCACCCGACCCAGCAGATAATCCAGAAACGCCCGTGCCACCACCGACAGCTGCCGTCCTGCCGGATACACCGCATACCAGTGGCGCAGGATAGGAAAGCCCACGACATCGAGCACCGCGAACTGCCCCTGGTTGAGGGTGAGGGTATGGCGGGAGAGGGCGGAGACGCCGAGGTCGGCGAGGATGGCCTGCTTGATGGCTTCGTTGCTGCCGAGTTCCAGGCGCGGGCGGATGACGATGCCGTTTTCATCGAAGCGGCGCTCGATGGCGTTGCGCGTGCCTGAACCCCTTTCGCGCATCAGCCAGGGCTCCTGCGCCAGGCGCTCCAGCCCAATTTTCTTCTTGTGTGCCAGCGGGTGATCGGGCGCGGCGACCACGACGATGGGGTTGTCCATGATGGGGGTGGCGATGACATCGATGTCTTGCGGCGGCTGACCCAGAAAATAGAGGTCGTCGAGGTTGTCGGCGATGCTGGCCAGCACCTGTTCCTTGTTGGTGACGCGCAGGCTGACGTCGATGCCGGGGTAGAGCTTGGCGAATTCGCCCAGCAGGCGCGGCGCGAAATAGGAAGCGGTGGTGATCGCCATCAGGCGCAGCTGCCCCTGTTTGAGGCCCTGACGCTCGGCCACCGACATGGTGTAGCGATCCATGATGCCGAAGATTTCACGCGTGGCCTGCGCCAGCTCCTGGCCGTCGGGGGTGAGATGGAGCTTCTTGCCGATCTGTTCGATCAGCGACACGCCAACTGCCTCGCTCAGCTTTTTCATCTGCATGGAAACGGTGGGCTGGGTCAGATAGAGTTCTTCGGATGCACGGGTGAAACTGCCCAGGCGGGCGATGGATTCGAAAATTTCCAGCTGGCGAAAGGTGGTGTGGCTACGCATGGCATGCTCCATACCAGAATTAAACATAGACTAAAGTCTATCCTGGAAATAGAAAAAATCGACTGTCATTGATGATTTAACTCGGGCATGATCTGCTCCATCGTGCATGACCACTTCCGGCATAGCGCGTAAACCTAACCTTTGCTAGGAGTAATCATGGCTGTTAAAACTTATAACGCTGGCGTGAAAGAGTACCGTCAGACGTACTGGACCCCGGAATACACCCCGCTGGATACCGACCTGCTGGCCTGCTTCAAGATCACCCCGCAGCCGGGTGTGGATCGCGAAGAAGTCGCCGCTGCCGTGGCCGCCGAATCGTCGACCGGTACCTGGACCACGGTGTGGACCGACCTGCTGACCGACCTCGACTACTACAAGGGCCGCGCCTACCGCATCGAAGACGTGCCTGGCGACGACACCTGCTTCTACGCATTTGTCGCCTACCCGATCGACCTGTTCGAAGAGGGCTCCGTGGTCAACGTGCTGACCTCGCTGGTCGGCAACGTGTTCGGCTTCAAGGCCCTGCGCGCCCTGCGTCTGGAAGACGTGCGCTTCCCGATCGCCTACGTGAAGACCTGCGGCGGCCCGCCCGCCGGCATCCAGGTGGAACGCGACCGCATGAACAAGTACGGCCGTCCGCTGCTGGGCTGCACCATCAAGCCGAAGCTGGGTCTGTCCGCCAAGAACTACGGCCGCGCCGTGTACGAGTGCCTGCGTGGCGGTCTCGACTTCACCAAGGACGACGAGAACGTCAACAGCCAGCCCTTCATGCGGTGGCGCGACCGTTTCGCCTTCGTTCACGAAGCGACCCTGAAGGCCGAGCGTGAGACCGGCGAGCGCAAGGGCCACTACCTGAACGTGACCGCGCCGACCCCGGAAGAGATGTACAAGCGTGCCGAGTTCGCCAAGGAAATCGGCGCACCGATCATCATGCACGACTACCTGACCGGCGGCCTCACGGCCAACACGGGTCTGGCCAACTGGTGTCGCGACAACGGCATGCTGCTGCACATCCACCGCGCCATGCACGCCGTGCTCGACCGCAACCCGCACCACGGTATCCACTTCCGTGTGCTGACCAAGGTGCTGCGTCTGTCGGGTGGCGACCACCTGCACTCGGGTACCGTCGTCGGCAAGCTGGAAGGCGACCGTGAAGCGACGCTGGGCTGGATCGACACCATGCGCGACGAGTTCATCAAGGAAGACCGTAGCCGCGGCCTGTTCTTCGATCAGGACTGGGGCTCGATGCCCGGCGTGCTGCCGGTTGCGTCCGGCGGCATCCACGTGTGGCACATGCCCGCGCTGGTCAGCATCTTCGGTGACGACTCCGTGCTGCAGTTCGGTGGCGGTACGCTCGGCCATCCCTGGGGCAACGCCGCCGGCGCCGCCGCTAACCGCGTCGCGCTGGAAGCCTGTGTGGAAGCCCGCAACCAGGGCCGCGAGATCGAGAAGGAAGGCAAGGACATCCTGACCAACGCTGCCGCGCACAGCCCCGAACTGAAGATCGCCATGGAAACGTGGAAAGAGATCAAGTTCGAGTTCGACACCGTCGACAAGCTGGACGTCGCCCACAAGTAAGCAGGATACGGAGATCGGGATTCAGGGAAAAACGCGATGCAGTCGCACCCCCCTGATCCCCGGCCTCTGACGCCTCTCCCCTACATCTGAAAGGAAATGAAATGTCTGAAGTGATGGATTACAAAAGCCGCGTGAGCGATCCCGGCAGCCGCAAGTTCGAGACCTTCTCCTACCTTCCCGCCATGGAAAAGGACAACATCCGCAAGCAGGTCGAGTATCTGGTGAAGAAAGGCTGGAACCCGGCCATCGAGCACACCGAGCCCGAGCACCTGATGGACTCGTACTGGTACATGTGGAAGCTGCCGATGTTCGGCGAGACCGACATCGACCGCATCCTCGGCGAAGCGGAAGCCTGCCACAAGGCCAACCCCAACAACCACGTCCGTCTGATTGGCTACAACAACTTCAATCAGTCGCAGGGCGCGGCGATGGTGATTTTCCGCGGCAAGACTGTTTAATCACGCGGCACGGGTTATTCCGTAAGATAGCCCCCGTCGCCGCGAGGTGGCGGGGGCTTTTTGCTGGTTTTGTTTATCCGCGAAGAACGCGAAGACGCGCGAAGACACCCCATCGGTAGCTGGACGCAATCCGATGATTTCCCGGTTGCTTCAAGTGGCACGCGCGTTTTGAAGATCTTCCTTCGCGTTTCTTCGCGTTCTTCGCGGATGAATAAATTAAGGAATCCAAATGAGCAACATCGTCGATCAGTACCGCATTGCCCAGGAACCCTACTACCATCCCGTTGCCGACGAGGTGGAACTCTACGAAGCAGCCTATTCGGTGCGCATGCCCATGATGCTCAAGGGGCCCACCGGTTGCGGCAAGACGCGTTTTGTCGAGTACATGGCATACAGACTCGGCAAGCCGCTGATCACCGTGGCGTGTAACGAGGACATGACGGCTTCGGATCTGGTCGGTCGTTTCCTGTTGTCCGCAGCGGGCACCGAATGGCAGGATGGCCCGCTGGCCATCGCTGCGCGTCATGGCGCCATCGTCTATTTGGACGAAGTGGTCGAGGCGCGGCAGGACACCACCGTGGTGATCCACCCGCTGACCGATAACCGCCGCGTGCTGCCACTGGAAAAGAAGGGCGAACTGGTGCACGCGCATCCTGATTTCCAGCTGGTGATTTCCTACAACCCCGGCTACCAGAGCCTGATGAAGGATCTCAAGCAGTCGACCAAGCAGCGTTTCGGCGGCCTCGACTTCACTTATCCCGAACACGGGATCGAAACCCAGATCGTCGCGCACGAGTCCGGCGTGGCCGCCGATATCGCCGGCAAGCTGGTGTCGATCGCGGAGCGTAGCCGCAACCTCAAGGGTCACGGCCTCGACGAAGGTCTGTCCACCCGCATGCTGATCTATGCCGGCTCGCTGATCACCAAGGGCGTCAATCCGCAGGCTGCCTGCCGTGTCGCGCTGGTGCGTCCGATCACCGACGACCCCGACATGCGGGATGCACTGGATGCGGCGGTGTCGACGTTCTTCTAAAACCTTTTGTCCGCGAAGGACGCGAAGGACGCGAAGGCTCGCGAAGACAAGCCTTTCAAGAATTCACTTCGTGTCTCTTCGCGTCCTTCGCGGACAAAAAAATGAGTCGTGCGCAATGTGCCGTGCACAACCCATTCTGCTTTTGAGGACAAGCCGCCATGTCGATCAAACTCGAAGACTACGCCGAACTGCTGGAAGACCTGTCGCCACATACGCGGGACGTGCTGAATGCCGGCTGGCACGAGGCGACCAAGATATTCTCGCCGCGCGGGCTGGACAATTACCTGAAGGGCGTGTCGGCCATTCGCGGGCTGGGGCGCGGCGACACGCTGGTCGAAGCCTGGATCGTCAATGCCCCGCAGGTGGCGAAGGAAGTAGGCGAGGACGTGGTGGCCGATCTGGCGACCTCCTCACTCATGCTGGCGTCGAAAACGTCGGGCGCAGTGATCGAACTGCTGCTCGCTACCGCGCCGACCGCCGCCAACCGGCTGGGCGATGCCGAACTTTTCCTCAAGTATCTGCGGTTCATCAATACCCTGATCGCGCAGGCGCCGCGCGGTGTGCGCCCGATGCTCGACAAGCTGGAAGTGCTGTTCCAGCATCTGACGCTGGGGGGGCTGCGACGCTGGGCATTGTGGGGCGCACACGCGCACCGCACCAACTACGAAGAGCAGATCAAGTACTTCGGCCTCGAGTCGAAGGAATCACTCGCGATCATGCAGAAGGAGCGCAAGGGCACCTTGCTGGTCGACGTGCAGCGCCGCATCAACATGTATCTGCGCGCGTTGTGGGCACGCGACTTTTTCATGCGCCCGACCTCGGGCGATTTCGAGTCGCGCGAAGGCTATCAGCCCTACATCGAGGATTACCTGCTGCACCTGCCTGATGCCTTTGACGACTTTGCCATCGATGGCGAAGAGCCGGTTTCCGGTCTCGAACTCTATCGCGCCGCGGCTGCGCATTGCGCCGCGCATATCGTCGAAACCCGGCAGCCGATCTCGGCCGAGTCGCTCAATCCGATGCAGATGGCGGTGATTTCCGTGATCGAGGACGCGCGGGTCGAGGCCCTGACGATCCGCAGGTTCCCGGGGCTGCGGCTACTGTGGCGCCGGCTGCATCACGCCACCTCCGATCAGGACCAGAGCGTGGGCGACTATCTCAACCGGCTGGCGCGAGCGCTTCTGGACGACCGCTATGAGGACGATGATGCGTGGATCGTGGAGGGCCGCGCGCTGTTCGCCGCGGCGCAGGATCAACTCGACAGCCATCAGATGTCGTGGGACATCGGCGTGCAACTGGCGCACAGCCTGTTGCAGAAGAGGATGCCGTTCAATCCGCGCACGGATGTGCTGAGCGCCCCTTATCGCGACGACAACCGCTACTTCTGGGAATTCGAGGAATTCGATTTCGACAAGGCGGCCGGTGCTGGCTACGATTCCACCAAGCAGATTCGCAAGAATGTGAGCGTGATGGAAATGGTCAACGAGATTGACACCGAAACGGCGGGCGACGATGCCGAAGAAATCTGGGTGCTGAATACCGAACTGTTTCCTTACGAGAATATCGGTGACGAGAGCAACGGCCTGTCCTACAACGACATGGAAGGTCGCGAGCCCTTGTCCGACCCTTTCCACTATTCCGAGTGGGATTATCAGATCCAGCTCGAGCGCCCGGCCTGGGCGACGGTGCAGGAAAAGCGCGCCAAGTTGGGGGACCTCGCGGTCATCGACGGGATCACCGCCCAGTACAAGCGCGAGATTCATCGCATGAAGTTTCTGCTCGATGCGATGCAGCCGCAGGGCGTGCAGCGCATCCGCAAGCTGGAAGACGGCGACGAAATCGACATCAACGCGGCAATCGCCAGTTTCATCGACATCCGCCTTGGCAACCAGCCCGATCCGCGCATCATGATGCGTTCGGTCAGGAAGACACGCGACTTCTCGATTCTGGTGCTGCTCGATCTGTCCGAGTCGACCAACGAGAAGGTTCAGGATCAGGAATATTCGGTGCGCGAACTGACCCAGCAGGCGTGTGTCCTGCTGGCCGATGCGATCAACAAGGTGGGCGACCCGTTCGCCATCCATGGTTTCTGCTCCGATGGCCGCCACGATGTCGAGTACTACCGTTTCAAGGATTTCGACCAGCACTGGGACGAGGTGCCGAAGGCGAAGCTTGCCGGCATGACCGGCCAGCTCTCGACCCGCATGGGTGCGGCGATCCGCCATGCCAGCCATCATCTGAAACTGCAGCGTTCGGCGAAAAAACTGCTCATCGTCATCACCGACGGCGAACCGGCCGACATCGACGTGCGCGATCCGCAGTACCTGCGCTACGACACCAAAAAGGCAGTCGAGGAAGCTGCGCGCGAAGGCGTGACGACCTACTGCATGAGCCTCGATCCGCGTGCCGACAACTACGTCAGCCGTATTTTCGGGCAGAAGAACTACATGGTGGTCGATCATGTGCAGCGGCTACCGGAGAAGCTGCCGATGCTGTATGCAGGCCTGACACGCTAGAACCGCTCAATACGATCCCGCCCGCGAGTGCGCCCGCAGGCGGGGCCGGCGCACTCCGTTCAATCTTGAGTCCGCCCCGGACAGTGGGCGCTCACGTCCATCTTTCCAGTATCCGCACCGGCCTGATGACCCTTGCACGCAAGCCTCGACGGCTCGCCAGCCGGCAGGCGCATTTTTTCGCGCTTACGGCGAGACGCGATTATCCGGAGCATGGTCCGGTTCGCTTTGAGGCAGGCAAAGCATGGTAATTTTATTACCATGAAAGTGTCATATAATATGCGGTTGATCAATTGATGGCTTTGCCGCGCGTACCCGGCGAAGACACGTTCACAGGTCCTTGCCGCCTTGTCCAGTTCGAATCCCGTCAATACCATGACTAGTCCTCCGTTGCTGGAATTGCCCGGCAAGGTATTGGGCAAACCGGTCAAGGTGTGCGTGCTCGAACCGCAGCAGAGCGACGCGAAAAGGCTTTATGCACAGATCCTGGATGGCCGCTACGCCAGGCCGTTCATCCTCGACAACGGCGAGACGCGGCAACTGCTGTTCGGGCTGGATTTCATCCAGAGTTCCATGCGCATCGACGATCCTTTTGCCCTCGATATTGCCTACACCCGCAAAATGATGGCCTTTTTGCTGTTCGTGCCGAACCCGGATCATGTGCTGATGATCGGATTGGGGGGAGGCTCCCTGGCCAAGTTCTGCCATCGTCATCTGCCGCGCGCGCGTTTGACCGTGGTCGAGGTGAATCCCGACGTCATCGCGTTGCGTCAGGCATTCGGCGTGCCCGACGACAAACGTCTGGCGATCATCCAGGCGGACGCCGCCGAGTATCTGCCTGCGGCCGAAGGCGACGCTGACGTGCTGCTGCTGGATGGCTTCGATGCCCAGGGCATCGCACCGGCCTTTCTGAACCGTGATTTCTACCAGGCGGCACGGATGCGGCTCAGGCCGGGTGGACTGCTCGTTGCCAATTTCGCCGGGCCGAGGAAATACTGGTCGAGCCACCTGGCCTTGCTGAATGAAGTCTTTGAAGGGCGGGTCCATCTGGGAACGGTGCCCGGAGGCGACAACCATGTCGCCTTTGCCTGCACCGAGACCGACTGTTCCTTCGACTGGACGCAACTGGACCAACGAGCGAGTACACTCTCGGATCGGTTCCCGCTCGATTTTTCGGCCATCGTAACCAGCCTGCGCGAGGGAGCCAAACTGCGCTGGGCCAAACAGATTGCCCGTTCCAAGGCTGGGATATCCATGAAATCAGGTACGTCAGACAGACAGAAAATCCTTCACTATCTGAAAAAACACGGCGAGCAGCTCGATTCCGAGATCGCCGCTGCGACGCGAATCCCGCTGGCGGATGTGCGGCTGCTTCTGCCCGAATTGTCGGAACAGGGAGACATCATCTCGTGCCACACGACGCGATTCGTCAAGGGCAAGAAAATCGAGGGGATGTCCTGCCGGATTTCGGGATTCATTCCGGCCATCAGCCCCGGCAGAAAGCCCAAAACCAGCTAGACCAAACGTGGCCAGCCAGTCCCGCTGTTTACGCGGGGCCTGACGCGCCCTTGCTGACGGCGCTCAGGATGCCCTGCAGCAACGCGACCGGCGTGGGCGGGCAACCCGGCACTTCGACGTCGACGGGGATGACGTTGGCTATTTTCCCGCACGACGCGTAGCTCTCGCCGAACATCCCGCCGGTACAGGCGCACTCGCCCATGGCGACCACCCACTTGGGTTCGGGGATGGCGTCATAGGCACGTTTCAATGCCGCTTCCATGTGACGCGAAACCGGGCCGGTCACCAGCAGCACGTCGACGTGTCGGGGGCTGGCGGAAAACTTCACGCCCAGACCGTCGATGTTGTAGTGCGGACCGTTGAGTGCCTGGATTTCCAGTTCGCAGCCGTTGCAGGAACCGGCGTCGACGTGGCGAATCGCTACCGCCTGGCCGAATACCTTGAGAATGTCCGCATGCAGGACCTGCTCGCGCGTACGCAGCGTGGGATCGGCCTCGGGCGCCGCTTCGGAGACGATGCCGGTCTTGAAAATCTTCTTGAGAATCAGGAATGCGGGCATGTCTCGGTTCTCGCGGGTTTGTAGCGCGCCCGGCTCATAGATCCTGCCCGCTGTAGGAGAGATTGAAGGATTTGTTGATGAGCGGCATGTCGGGCACGATGTTGCCCAGCACGCCGACTTCCACCAACGGCCAGTTCTGCCAGGATGGGTCGTGCGGATGCACACGGTCGAGCGTGCCATCGACCGCGATCCGCACCGCCACCACCACTTCGCCACGCCATCCTTCTACCCAGCCCAGGCCTTCGCACACGGCCTGCGCCGAGTGAGGCGGCGTGTGAATGCTGCCCGCAGGCAGCTGTTTGAGGATGTCGCGGATCAATCGCAGGGATTCGTCCACCTCGGCAAAGCGCACTTCCGCGCGTGCCAGGACATCGCCCTGGCGCTGGGTTGCCATGGTCACGTCCAGCCGATCGTAGGGAGACTGCGGAAATTGCACGCGCGCATCCCAGGCCTGGGCGCTGGCACGACCCGCCAGTCCGGTCAGACCCAACTGCGCGGCCAGTTCGGGTTTGCAGATGCCGGTACCCGCGAAGCGGTCCTGCAACGTGGCATGCTCGTCGTAGATGAGCTTGAGTTCGTGAACCCCGGATTCGATGCGATCAGCGAGGGCCCTGAGTTCGGCCCGGCCCGCGTCGTCGATATCGGTCGTCACCCCGCCGGGAATGATGCGGTCAAACAGGTAACGGTGACCGAACAGCCGTGCAGTCATCCGTAGCCAGTCTTCCTTCAGACGCCAGAACTGCATGAAGCCGAACGTGAGCGCCACGTCGTTGCCCAGCGAGCCGAGGTCGCCCAAGTGGTTGGCGATACGCTCGATTTCCAGGAACAGCGCGCGCAGCCATACCGCACGCTCGGGCACCGTACTGGCGGTCGCCATTTCGACGGCCATGCAATAGGCCCAGGCATAGGCGCTGTGCGAATCGCCGGACACGCGTCCCGCGAGCCGGGCGCCGGTAGCGACATCCATGCCTTCGAAACGCTTCTCGATGCCCTTGTGGGCATAGCCCTGGCGCGTTTCCAGCTTGAGAATGCGGTCGCCGATGACGGAGAAGCGGAAATGCCCCGGCTCGATGGTGCCGGCATGGATCGGGCCCACCACGATTTCGTGCACGCCATCGCCTTCCACGCGAATGAAGGGATAGGCATCGGCTTCCGGGAGGGGTGAGCGGGGAGCCGTGAGCGGTGCGTAATCCTTGCGCAGCGGAAACTCGTCTGCGGCCCAGGCTGCGTGGCGCAGCCATTTGCGCTCGTCCACCGCGCCCTCGGCACGAATGCCGAGCAGATCGAACGTTGCGCGCTGCATGCGATCGGCTTGCGGAAAGATGTGGGCCAGATCGGGATAAGCCGGGGCGTCGGCGGACAGGCTGCTGGTCGCCCAGACCAGACCGGCGCTGGTCAGGAAGGCGGCATGGATGCCGAAGCCGGCGTGCGACGGGCGGTCGTCCGATCCCCACAGCGCGACGAGTTGCCCGCCTTCTTCCCTGACCGTCCGCGACAGCGCAAGCAGCTGCCCCGTTTCCAAGCGGCCGCGCCAGATGTGCGGGCCGATGGGGTCGAGGCTCCAGTCGTGATCGCCGATCTTCATCTCAGCCCCCCAGCAGATGAGCCGCCTGCCGGTACCAGACGGCGAGATACGGCGGGATGAACAGGCCCAGCATCAACACCAGGCCCAGATGCAGAAAAACCGGCGTCGCCGCGGGCTGGTAAGGCAGCCTCGGCATGCCGGTCTCGCCGAACACCATCGGCTGCACCTTGCCGAAGATGGCGGCAAACGCCACGCCCAGCGCCAGCAGCAGGAAGGGCGTGGCCCAGGAATGCGCATGCATGGCGGTGGTGATGATGAGAAATTCGCTGGCGAACACGCCGAACGGCGGCATGCCGAGGATGGCGAGGGTGCCGAGCATCAGGCCCCAGCCGAGCGTGGGGTTGGTCTTGATGAGGCCGCGAATGTCCTCCATCGATTGCGTGCCGGCCTTTTGCGTGGCATGGCCGACGGCGAAGAAGATGGCGGACTTGGTGAGCGAGTGCATGGTCATGTGCAGCAGGCCGGCGAAATTCGCCACCGCCCCGCCCATGCCGAAGGCGAACGTGATCAGCCCCATGTGCTCGATCGAGGAGTAGGCGAACATGCGCTTGACGTCGGTCTGGCGCGCGATCAGGAACGCCGCCAATACGACCGAAAGCAGGCCGAAGCCCATCATCAGATTGCCCGCCATGTCGTTGCCGAGCGCGCCGTCCACCAGCACCTTGGAACGCATCACCGCATAGAGCGCGACGTTGAGCAGCAGCCCCGAGAGCACGGCGGACACCGGCGTCGGGCCTTCGGCATGGGCGTCCGGCAGCCAGCTGTGCAGCGGCGCCAGGCCCACTTTCGTCCCGTAGCCGACCAGCAGGAAGACGAAGGCCAGCGACAGCACGGTGGGTTCGAGTTGTGCCTTCACGCCGTTCAGGTGCGTCCACAGCAGCGCGTTGCCGCCCGAGCCCAGCACTTTCTCCGCAGCGAAATAGAGCAGGATGGTGCCGAACAGCGCCAGCGCGATGCCGACGCCGCACAGGATGAAATATTTCCAGGCGGCTTCCAGCGAGGCCGGGGTGCGGTACAGCGATACCAGCAGTACGGTCGCGAGCGTCGCGGCCTCCATCGCTACCCACAGGATGCCCATGTTGTTGGTGGTCAGCGCCAGCAGCATGGCGCCGATGAAAATCTGGTAGCTGCTGTGATACAGGCGCAGACGCGCGGCGTTGAGCCGGCCATGTTCCTGTTCGATGCGCATGTAGGGGCGCGAGAACAGTGCGGTGGTGAAGGCGACGAACGCAGTCAACGCGACCAGAAACACGTTGAATGAATCGATGAAGAACCAGCCCGCGCCCACGATCATCGGCCCCTGATCGATGATCCGGTAGGTGAGGAAGGTCGCTGCAAGCAGTGTCAGGAAACTGAATACCGCATTGATTTCCGGTGCGTGTGTGCGGCAACCCCACAAGCCCAGAAAAATACCGCCGGTCAAAGGAATGCCGAGTAGCCAGTAAATTTCCATCTCAGCGTTCTTTCAGTTTTTCCATGTGCTTCAGATCGAGCGAATCGAAGGTCTCGCGAATCTGGAAAATGAAGATTCCCAGTACAAAAACGGCTACCAGCACGTCCAGGCCTACGCCCAGTTCCACCACCAGCGGCATGCCGTAGGTCGCGCTGGTGGCGGCGAAGAACAGGCCGTTCTCCATGGACAGGAAACCGATTACCTGCGGGATGGCCTTGGTGCGCGTGATCATCATGAGGAAGGCGAGCAGCACGCAGGCCATGGCGATGCCGAGGGTTGAGCGCGTCACCGTGCCGGACATTTCCGAGATCGGCAGCGCCAGGTTGAAGGCGAAGATCACCAGCACGATGCCGATCAGCATGGTGGTCGGGATGTTGATCATCGGTTCCACCACCCGTTTCACATCCAGCTTCCTCACCAGACGGTAGAAGTACCAGGGCATGGCGATGACCTTGATGACCAGCGTCAGGACCGCCGAGTAATACAGGTGATGCTGGCCGGTGGACCAGGCGACGATGGCCGTGGACAGGGCCAGGGCGGCGCCCTGCCAGGCGAACAGCGTCACCAGGCCGACGACGCGGCGCTGCGACAGCATGGCGAACGATATCAGCAGCAACAGGGCTGCAAGCAGGTTGACGATCTGCAGGTGGTAGGCCAGCGCCATCAGGATGTCCCGGGCTCGACGTTCGACATTCGGATCAGACGTGATGCCATCTCAGGCCTCCAGCAGGAAATGAATCAGCATGCCCAGTACCGCCAGCAGGAAGGCGGTGCCGAGATATTCGGGGACACGAAACAGACGTACCTTGGCGGAGAGCGCTTCAATAAGTGACAGCATGGCGCCGCCGGCGGCAAGCTTGACGACCATGGCTGCCAGCGCCAAAGGCAGGGTGGCGACCGTGCCCTGGGGGGCGATGCCCCAGGGCACGAACAGCGCGATGCCCAGCGCGGAATAGGTGAACAGTTTCAATGCCACCGCCCACTCGATCAGGGCCAGATGCCGGGCGGAGTATTCCAGGATCATGGCCTCGTGGATCATCGTCAATTCCAGATGCGTGGTGGGATTGTCCACCGGGATACGCGCATTTTCTGCCACCGAGATCATCCAGAACGCCACCGCCGCGAACGCCAGGCTGGGATGGATGGCGAAGGTCTTGTGCGCCAGCGTCGCGACGATGACGGGAAGTTCGGTGGACTGGGAAATCAGGCTGGCGGTGAAGAACACCATCAGCAGCGCCGGCTCGGCGAGAAAAGCCACCAGCATTTCGCGCCGCGCCCCGAGCGTGCCGAACGGGGTGCCGATGTCCATGGCCGCGAGCGCCAGAAAGACGCGCGCCAGTGCGAAGATGCCGACCAGGGCAATGACGTCTGCTGCCGGCGAGAAGGGCAGGTCGTTGGCGATCGTCGGCACGATTCCGGCCGCCAGCGCCATGCAGGCAAATATCATGTAGGGCGCGAAACGGAATAGCGGCGAGGCATTGTGCGCGAGCACCGCATCCTTGTGGAACAGTTTGCGCAGGACGCGATAGGGTTGGGTGATGGGTGGCGCACGGCGCCCCTGCAGCCAGGCGCGACACTGATTGACCCAACCCATCAGCAGTGGCGCCAGCAGGATGGCCAGCAGGGTCTGGGCGACTTGCAGGAGGATGCCGGTACTCATCGTGCGAACACCAGCAGGAAAATCAGGGTGACGAAGCTGTACACCAGATACCACTGGATGCGGCCATGCTGCAGGCGCCCCGCCTGCCTCGACAGCCAGGCTGTCAGGTCGGCGATGGGCCGGTAGATCAGCAGCCAGAGCTTGTCGCGGCTGTCGCCGCGGTAGTGCGGATGACGGTCGAAGGGATCGGGGGTTTCACGCTCCACCCGCATGAATACCCTGAAAATCTGCCGGATCGGCTGGCCGAAGCCTTCGGCGCTGTCCTGCATGCGCGCAGTGTGTTCCGGATAGCCGCAATTCCACGCTTCGCTGCGGCGTACCCGGCCATGGTAGACGCGGCGCACCCACAGGAAAATGAGTAGCACCACCGCGGTGACGCCTGCCAGGAAAATCAGCGGCGCATAACTCGCCCGCTCCGCCGAAACCGGGGTCAGCAACAGCCAGTTGCTGATGCCGGGCAGGCGTTGTCCGGTCAGCATCTGTACCACCGGTTCCAGCCACCGGATGACCAGGGTGGGAAGCAGGCCCAGCAGGATGCAGCCGCCCGCCAGCCACAGCATGCCGAGCCGTTCCGGCCAGCCCGCTTCGTGCGCGTGCCGCAGTGCCGGGTCGCGCGGCTGTCCGAGAAAGATGACGCCATAAAACTTGACCATCACATAGGCGGCAAGCGCGGCGGCGAGCGCCACGATAGCCGCCGCCACCGGGATCACCATGTTGAGATAGGGCTGGGTCAGCCCGGGTGTCAACAGGAAGGCCTGCAGCAGCAGCCATTCCGAGACGAAGCCGTTGAGCGGCGGCAGTCCCGCGATGGCCAGCGCGCCAATGAGCGTGAGCCAGGCGGTCCACGGCATGGCGCGCATCAGCCCGCCCAGGCGGCCCATGCGTCGCTCGCCCGTGGCATGCAGCACGGATCCCGTTCCCACGAACAGCAGGCCCTTGAAGAAGGCATGGTTGATGGCGTGATACAGCAGGGCGGTCAGCGTCAGCGCCGCCAGTGTGTCCTTGCCCTCGGTATGGAAGATCAGCGTCAGGCCGAAGGCAGCCACGATCACGCCGATGTTTTCGATCGAAGACCAGGCCAGAAGGCGTTTCATGTCCGACTGCACGGCCGCGAAGATCACGCCGTAAAGCGCGGTAATCAGGCCCAGCGCCAGCGCCAGCGTGCCCCACCAGCCGAGTTGCACGCCGAGCAGGTCGAAGCTTATGCGCAGAAGACCGTAGATGGCGGTCTTCAACATCACGCCCGACATCAACGCCGACACCGGCGAAGGCGCGGCGGGGTGGGCTTCCGGTAGCCACACGTGCAGCGGCACCAGGCCGGCCTTGGCGCCAAAGCCGAACAGGGCCAGCAGGAATGCCGCCGAGGACCAGAACGGCGTCCGCTCCGCCAGACGCATGGCGTCGAAAGTGTAGGCGCCATGTCCGCCCTGCAGCACGCCGAAGCTGAGCAGCAGGGCCAACGCGCCGATGTGGGCGATCAGCAGATAGAGAAATCCGGCACGGCGGATCTCGGGGATCTTGTGGTCGGTGGTGACGAGGAAATAGGATGACAGGGCCATCACCTCCCAGGCCACCATGAACGCGTAGGCATCGTCGGCCAGCATCACCGCGACCATGCCCGCCAGGAACAGGTGATACCAGAGCGCGAGCAGGGCGAGCGGGCCCGCGGCCATGTTTCTGAAATAGCCGGCGGCATGCACGGTGATGCCGAACGAGGCGCCGCCCAGCAGCACCATGAAGAAGGCCGACAGGGCGTCCAGCCGCAGATGGAATGGCAGATCGGGCAGGCCGATGGGCAACACCATGGACGTGGCAGGCAGCCACAGGCCGACGGCGCCGATTGCGGCGATGAACAATGCCCCCAGCGCACCCAGCGGAAAGACCAGGCGGATGAGCAAACCATGCCGGCGTTGCAGCAGCAGCGCTGAAAAACCCAACGCCAGCCAGTAAAGCACCCCGGCCCAGGCCAAATCGAGGACATGAGCGTCGAGGGATACCGGATACGACATTAAAGGTGCACGCATAATCAAGCCAGATTTGATTCTATTGATAAACCAAATCAACTACAATGCTAATGCGATTAACATAACAAGCATTGTCCTGTTGCCATGGAAAACCGTACAGCCCGGCTCACCGTTCTGATCGACCCCAGAAAAAAGAAGCTGTTCGAGGAAATTTGCGCGCAGCGCGATTTGACGCCGTCACAGGTCGTGCGGCGCTTGGTCCGTCAATACATCATCGAGAACGCAGGCGAGCGGGAATTGCCCAAGTGGCTGACCGCAGCGGCACCCCGCGGCGAGGAGTGAACCCCCCGGTATTTTTACCTGATCGCGAATCCGGTCAGAACTCGTTGCGGATGCGCTTGTAGCCCTTGACGAGTTCGTGGTTGGCCTGCGTCACACTTTCGGAAAAGTCGGCCGCATCGGCTGGCACGCGATCGATCGTCGCCAGATCGGCGTCGCTGTGAATATTGGCGGTGGAGGGAATGTAGAAGCTGTGCGGAACCTCGCAGCCTTCGACCACGGAGTTGTGACGGATGACCGAATGGCTACCGACCACGCAATTGAACAGCACGGTGTTGAAACCGACGAATACGTGGTCGCCGA
>CAYVOR010000053.1:0-17843 GCA_964452995.1 uncultured Thiobacillus sp. | reverse complement strand
CGCATCGCGGGCGTGATGTCGAGGGTCAGGCGCGCGGTGTAGAGGTCGCCTTTCTGCAAGGCATCGGCGTCGCCCTGGCGAATCCACGCTTCGGCCTGCGGATTCGCTGGCGGGCGCGCGCCGATGGCGATGCGTTTGCCGCGCTCCTTGCTCATGACGGCCACCGCAACAGTTCATCCACCAGGGCGGTGATTTCTCGGGCGGCGGCGCTGTCAGGCGCCGTCTCGCGGGCGAGCCGGCCAGCGGCCACGCTGTCGGCAAAGACGATGCGCTGGCGCACCTCGGCGCGCAGCGCGGGCAACGGCTGGTCGGCGAGCGCCTGGCGCGCTTCGCGTCCGATCACGGTGGTACTGACGCGCCGGTTGATGACGAAGGCCGCCTGCAATGCGGGGCGAAACACCTGCGCCTCGCGGATCAGCGCCACCATCTCGGCGCTGGCCCACAGGTCGTAGGGGCTGGGCTGCACCGGGATCAGCACGCGCTCGGCCGCCAGCAGCGCGGAGCGCGCCAAGGCGGCGATGCGCGGCGGGCCGTCGATGACGACGTGATCGGCCCGCCTGGCGAGTTCTGGCGCTTCCTGATGCAGCGTTTCGCGTGCGAGGCCCACGGCGCTGAACAGCCGTGGCAAGCCTTGCTGGCTTCTGCGCTGCGTCCAGTCCAGCGATGAACCCTGCGGGTCGGCGTCCAGCAGCACGACGTGCTGGCCGCGCATCGCCAGTTCGCCGGCGATGTGGGTGGCGAGCGTGGTCTTGCCCACGCCGCCTTTCTGGTTGAGCAAGGCGACGATCATGGCGCAGCTCTCCGTGGTGGAAAGCGACGCCATAAACGACTTGAAAAACGCTTGTGCTGTTGGTGGTCGGCGGTTATCCACCGGCCCAATAACAGGGTTTTATCATTCGTTAGAAAGATGTTTAAGTTAGATATAAAGTTAAGGGGCGAAAAAAGCCTTGTGGCTATTGAAGTTAGATGCGATTTGCGCGCCTGATAGCACGATACCGGTGCGCCTGATAGCACGAGTCTTGGCGCGCCCGATAGCACGAGCCCATTCACAGCTTGTTCCGTTTTGATCCCCAGGCTTATCCCCGTGCCGTTTGCGGCACGGGCCGGAATGCGAGGATTTCCGGCGCGCCGGGCCAGCGTTCGATGGATAGCTCGTAGCCGGGCAGCGACTGCCGTGCCACCAGGGCGCGCAGATCGCGGGCAAAATCGCGAGGCTGCGCCAGGCTGCCTGACTTGCGATACAGGTAGGGAACGTCGAATTGCCAGCCGCCTTCCTGTCGGCCTCCGTGCTTGCGCACCAGCCGGTACAGCCAGCGCTCGATGCCGCCGGTCAGACGGAAGTACGCCGGGTCGATGGTCAGCACCAGGGCGGCGTCGAGCACGCCCGCATAGAACCAGTCCGGCAGGATCAGCTCGATGCCCAGCGGCGTGCCGCTGGCATCGGCCAGTTCCTTCCATTCGTTGATCCACGAGAAGCGGTGCAGGCGCCGCCCGGTCGTCTCGCGGATGGACGTGGCCACCGTGGTCGATTGCAGCCGGTCGAGCGCGGCCTTGAGGCGCTGGTAGTCGCGCAGCGACGTACCGCGCCCGATGAAGCGCAGGATCTCGTAGGGGCGCACCTGCATCAGCCGCGAGGTCGGGATGCCCGCATCGCGGGCTTCCACGATCTGGCTGGCGGCCCAGATCAGGATGTCGGCGTCCCAGATGGTGGCGATGCCGTGTTCCTGTGTGCCTTCCACGCGCAGGGTGACGTTGCCGCTGCGAAAGTCGATCGGCGCCGTGCGTCGCGACTTGGCCAGCGAGAAGAACGGATAGGCCATCAGGTCCTGGGCATCGCGCGGCGCCATGTCCTCGCCCGGCAGTGCGCGGAACAGATCGAGCTGTTCCCGTTGCTGCGTCGGCCGCTGCCGGGACGGCAGCGATGGGCTGGACATGACGATGGCCACCGGCGAACCGTCGATCAGCGGCCATCACGGTAGTCGCCCGCGTGGCGTTCGGCGTATTCGGGATCGGACGTAGCCTCGTAGCTGCGCGCATCAGCCCAGGTATCGAGGTCGGCCACGGCGTACATGACGCGGCGGCCGAACTTGCGGAACTTCGGCCCACCGCCGATCACGCGCTGCTTCTCCAGCGTGCGTGGCGACAGGCGCAGGTACTCGGCGGCCTCGTCGTTGGTCAGGTAGCGTTGGGGCTGCGCGGGCGCAGCGACAGCAGCGGCGTCAGGCCGCAAGGGAGCGGGTCGCATGGGATGAGCCTCCATCGGTTGAAAACGTCCGGCCACACAACGCGACCAGATGGAGGCAGTCTCAAGAAACGCAGGAGGCTTGCTCAGGGACGTTTTGCTGCAAGAGCAGAACGTCCCTGTTCAACGGGTGGAAGTTGTGCCAGGCGGCGATAGCCGCCGCGCATCAGTGCATCGCCCCGGCGCACCAACCGACGCACGCGGGCACGCAGGGCGCTGTCGGCGTGCCAGTCATCGACGATGGCATCGACACCAAACAGCCCTTCGGCCACTTCACGCAAGGACGCCCCCGCCAGGGTCGCGTCGAGTGCCTGCAAGGTGTGCAGTTCCTGCAAGGCCGTCAGGGGCGGCCGTGGTCGTACCGTGGCCGAAGGTGGTTCATCGCCAACGGCGGACAGCTTGGCCAGCTCGGTAGCCAGCACCTGATAGCGCACGCAAGGCGTCGCGCAGGCACGGATGGCGTAGGCATAGGCCATGCCATTGGCCAGGCCGGGGGCGATCGCCAGGCGCAGGTTGCAGCCGGGCCAACGCACCAGAAGCATCAGCCGCCTGCCATCGTGGATCAGGTGCTTGTGGCCCGGAAATCGCCACAGCGCGAAGGCCGCCGCTTCGGGCGGCGGGTCGGCATCCGGGTAGAGCTGCACCACGGCGTCATGGTCGGGAAACCACGCGGGATGCGCGTCGCGCGCATCCAGGGCCGGGTCTTCCAGCAGGCGTAGCCCCCAACGCTGCGCCGCGTCCGACCGACGGCGACGGCGCAGCCAGTCGCGGCGGTAGTCGGGATGGCGGCGCAGGTATTCCCAGGCCAGCGCCGGACCATCCAGGTGCAGAACGTAGAGATAGGCCGCCGTCGGATACCAGGACTCGGCGCTGCGATCAGCCATGACGCAACCTCCCTCGGCTTGAGGTACGTCGCCACGGCGCAAAGGCGCGCTATGAAGCCATCATCGAAACGTCATGGGTGGGACGATAAACTGTTAGCGTCAAGACCGATTGGCTCCGATGCGTTGCTGGTTTCGTCCGAATGCGACGGCGACAATGCACCGAAATGGCATGCCGCATCGGCCAGCCTGCCAAAAGCCGCGCCAGGCATCATGACTGTTTCGATCAGGCACGCACTAGTTGAGTGCAAGATTGCCCATCGAGACCGGAACGGTCTGGGGCCAGACCCAAATAGACACAACGCGCTGCCGCTGGCTGTGGTTGTTCAGTCGATGATCGAGCCGTTTTCCTCGGCCAGCCGCAGGTATTCCGACAGTCTCCGCACCGGCTGGAAGTAGCGGTCGCGCATCACGGGCTGGCGATGCGGCCCGACGATGGACGCCAGATCGGAGAGTTTCACCGTTCCCAGCTCAGGCATCCCGATTCCCAGGTCGATCAGGCCGTGGGCCGTATCGCCATCCGCGGGATCGAGCGAGGCCAGCAGCCAGGTGGCGTGGGCGTCCGGGGTGAAGAGGCGTACCACCGGCACCGGATCGGTGTCCTGGCCTGCGGCGCGTGCTTGACCGTTGGCGAGCAATTGCGCGCGCTCAGGGGTGGTAGTGAGCGGCTGGGGCATGGTCGGCAATCCCACAAATCCAATGATGCACGAACGCGGTTTCATGCCAAAGCGCAGAGCCGCAAATCCGGGTTCGTGCCTTCGTCTGCAAGCACGGATGCGATTCTGTGGCTTTGCTGGAATCCACCGATGCGGATTTCTGTAAAGGCACAAATACGGAGAACAATATCAAATGAACACTATAGATTGTAGTCCTATAGGACGCAATGAGCTGTCATCTTGGTTTTTGAGGGGAAACCATTGGTGGCGGCAGAATACTCATTGGCAAAGGCATTGAAGGCCGTCAGGAAAGCGCGTGGCTTGAGCCAGGAAGCATTTTCCGACGTGTCGAGCCGTACCTACATGAGTACCTTGGAGCGCGACCTGAAAAGCCCAACCCTTAGCAAGCTGGTCGAGCTGTGCGAAGTCATGGACGTGCATCCGATCACGCTGCTGACGCTGGCCTATACGGGCGACAGCACGCGCAAGGCCGACGAGCTTCTGGCGCAAGTCCAGCAGGAGCTTGACATGTTGATACACACTGACGACTGATGACGATTCTTCAGAACGACCCCATCACTCAGCTTGCATTTTCTGTCTATGAAAATCGTGGGGTCTTCGCCGTTCTCTTGGGGTCGGGCTTGTCGCGTTCGGCAGAAATTCCTACCGGTTGGGAGATCACACTGGACTTGGTGCGTCGTGTAGCGACGGCCCAAGGCGTCGAGGAGCAGTCAGACTGGGCAAAGTGGTATCGGGAAGAGACCGGACAAGAACCCAACTACTCCCTACTGCTGGAGGAGATTGCCAACTCACCTGATGAGCGAAGGGCAATCCTGCATCGTTACATCGAACCGGATGAACAGGATCGTGCAGAAGGCCGGAAGATTCCGACTAAGGCACACCATGCCATCGCGCAGTTGGTTCGCGCCGGCTATGTGCGGGTCATTGCCACGACCAATTTCGACAGGCTCATGGAAAATGCCCTGCGGGAGCAAGGCATCGAGCCTACAGTTGTCGCCTCCGCAGACGCGCTCGCTGGCGCCGAGCCACTGACCCACAGCCGCTGCTATGTACTCAAGCTGCACGGTGACTACAAAGACGCGCGTATCTTGAACACCGACCAAGAACTGAGCGCCTATCCGGAGAGCTACAACGGACTGTTGGACCGTATCTTCGACGAGCATGGACTAATCATCTGTGGCTGGTCTGGCGAATGGGATCACGCACTGCGGGCCGCTTTCCTGCGCGCGCCGAACCGGCGTTATCCGGTTTACTGGGCGACTCGGGGAACGCTGGGTGCGGGTGCCCAAGAACTAGCGACTCACAGAGCGGCGAGGACCGTGCCGATCACCGGCGCCGATGAATTCTTCCAGACGCTACAACAGCGGGTCGAAACCCTTGAGCAGAGTCAACGCCAGAACCCGCTGAGCGTGGAACTGCTCGTCAACAGCGCCAAGCGCTACCTGGCCAAGCCAGAGTATCGCATTCAGTTGGATGAGCTTTTTGCGCAGGAAACCGAGCGGCTACTTGATCAGTTGGAAGGAGACACATTTGCCGCGCAGGGTCAGTGGAGCCAAGAGAGTTTCCGAGCGAGGGTTCGGCTATACGAGTCCCTGACCGAACCGCTTGCACGTATGGCAGGCGTCTTGGGCCGGTGGGGCGACGGTAATGAATTCGACGTGGTGCTGGATGTGCTACGGAGCCTGTACCACCATGCAGGCAAGATCGGCAGCGGCCTGACCCACTGGCTGAACCTCCGCTCCTATCCCGCTGTTCTGGTCTTCACGGCCTACGGCATTGGACTGACTAAGGCTGGACGATGGAGCACCCTGCTCAGGCTCTTCTCGTCTGCACTGGCTTCCCAGCATCGAGAACCACAACGAATAGTCTCGACCCTATTCCTCTGGTCATGGGCTGGAGGCGAACAGCAGGTGTGGCAGCAACTCGACGGATTTGAACGTCGCAAAACGCCCCTGAGCGACCACCTGCTAGAAGTGATGACGCACTGGCGGAAGAGTTTCGCAGGCGTTGAGGCAAACTTTGAGTTGCTGTTCGAACGCTTCGAGCTAATGGGATCGCTTGCCGCATTTCATGAAAACGACGAAGCGCAGTTGGAAAAGGCCGCCGAATCCATCGCAGGGCGAAGAGATGTGTTGGCCTGGATGCCGATGGGACGCGCCGGATGGAACAGCTCCGGGGCGCGGGCGCTGCTGCAAGAGCTTGATGATCAAGCACGAATCGCTGAACTTCTAAAAGCGGGCTTCGCCAAGGGAAGTGAGAGGTTTTTCCAACTGTTCGTCGAAAACTTCAAGCTTTACGCCGAACGCATGCGCTGGGGGTGACAGTTCTAAGGAAGGTCTGAACAATGCACATTTTCGACCGTCCTGACCCAATCTCATGGTTGTAGAGCCAAAAATGCAGCTCTCCCCGTATGTATCTGGCCCGAACCCGGCGTTTTGCCGGATTTCGGGCGCACCTACCCTACACGGGCAGGTATTGTTCCGCCCTCAACAGGTTGGTGAAGGCCGCCAGAACATGCAGGCGATTCTTGTTTTTCTCCAGTCCTCGATAGCGAACCTTGCTGTAGCCAAAGTGACGCTTGATCGTCAGGAACGGGTGTTCGACCTTCGCCCGAACACGGGCTTTGAGTCGCTCGATCCGGTGAGTGATGCTGGATGCGGGCAGGTGCGCCCGCCGTCCTGGGCGCATCGCCACCTTCCAGTCCACCGAACGATCCCGGTGTTCTTCGCGCTTATCGATCCCCGTGTAACCGGCATCCGCCCAGACATGGCGTTCTTCGCCGTGCAGCAATCGATCGGCAACGTTCAGGTCGTGCTCGTTGGCGGCCGTGGTCTCGATGCTGTGGATCAGTCCCAGGGTATCGTCCACCCCGATGTGCATCTTCATGCCAAAGTGCCACTGGTTACCCTTGCGGGTTTGGTGCATCTCCGGATCGCGGGCGTTCTCCCGGTTCTTGGTGGAGCTCGGCGCTTCGATGATGGTGGCGTCAACGATCGTGCCTTCCTTGAGCATCAGGCCGGCATTGGCCAAGTGGCGGTTGACCGACTCGAAGATGGCTTTGCCGAGATGCCGACTCTCCAGGAAGTGTCGGAAATTGAGAATGGTGGTCTCGTCCGGAATACGCTCGGACAACCGCAGCCCGGCAAATCGGCGCATCGACTCGATTTCGTACAACGCATCCTCCATCGCCGGATCACTCAGGTTATAGAACAGCTGCAGGCAGTGAACGCGAAGCATCGTCGACAGTGGATAGGGCGGTCGACCGATACGCCCCCTGTGATAGTGTTTGCTGAGTTTCTTCTCCAGCTGCTTCCAGGGAATCAGCGCATCCATTTTTTCCAAAAATATTTCGCGACGGGTCTTGCGCTTCTTGGTGGCGTATTCGGCTTCGGCAAAGGTCAACTGAGTCATGGTGGGCACCGTCTGGTCGAGATGGAGCAATTATCGCAAAATCTGGGAGTTATTCAGAGGTTCCCTAAGCGCCCCGCCGCGATGGGCGGGACGCGCGGGCAGTCGTTAGGCAGCCTGGGGCTTGCTGCGCGACCAGATCAGGTCGTGCGTGCTGTTCTCGCCTTCTATCAGGCGGGCATAGACCGGCGCCGGGAACGAAGGGTCATCAAGGGTCACGGACAGGTACTCCCGCCCGGCCTCGCTGGTTTTCTTCCACGCCGCGCCGATGTCGTGGCTTGCCGCCTGGAGGCGGAAGTCGGGGGCGTTCTCGCTGCCGCCCTTGTCGTTGGGAACCAGCTTGACCTTGACGTTGAGCGTCAGGGTGCGGATGGTGCCGGTGTAGCCGTCTTTGTCTGCGGTGAAGGTGCCGATGTTGGCCATGAGGTTTTCTCCTTTCGGGTTGAACAAGGTCGCGCCAGTGCGCCCTTGTTGTGATCCGGCCGGCAGGGGATGGGCGGGCCGCACCGCGTAGCGGTCGCAACGCCGTGGAGAACCTGCAAACGCAAAGAATTTGTCCCGCGAGGAATGCGCGAAGCGCAGGGGAAATTGTTTGCGCGGGAAGGTTGCGGCGATGAAGCCCAAGGCGCAGCCGCGCCACCGCCAGGATTCACAACGAGACAAGGACGCATTGGGCCGAACCGCTCCGAAAGAAGATGTGGCCG
The DNA here is from genome assembly GCA_964452995.1 of uncultured Thiobacillus sp. Taxonomy (GTDB): domain Bacteria; phylum Pseudomonadota; class Gammaproteobacteria; order Burkholderiales; family Thiobacillaceae; genus Thiobacillus. The sequence continues at coordinate 9,931 of CAYVOR010000053.1, read as the reverse complement.
GCTCGGCATCCCCGCATGAAAGCTGCGCCGGATCGCCCGCTGACGCGGGCCAGGTCAAGCACCTGACGACAGGCGATAACGCCCCGCTGCATCTTGCGGCGCCGGTCTTGAGGCGTGGCGTGGGGGCTCCATGGGTATGCCGATCGGGTTGTTTCGTGACACACAGGCGACGAACTGCCAGCGTCAAGCACGGCACGCATTTGCACAACCTGCCGCAGCAAGCGCCAGCGTGTTCGCCCGCATCGATGGACGCCAAGCATCACGCGGCGGGGATAGCCCGCAGGGCTTTCACCTATAGGCAAGCGCAGCGCCGCAGGCGCGACGGCGTGAGGAATTGAAGCCGAATGGCCGTGACGGCAAAGACGGCACAGGGCGCAGCCCGAAAGCCCGGCGGCGCATCGCGCCGACAAGCCCATGCAGCCCTGACTCCAGTCAGAGCGATAGTGGAAAATGACTCGTCACAGTAATATTTGAGACTGAATCATAAAGGGGAAAGAGGAACCATATATGCCAGTTGTACCGTGGGAGAACATTGCACCCAATTACCATCGAGGCACGATTCTATTGGGCAATGGGGCGAGCATTGCTGTATCACCCAGCTTTGGCTATGGTTCATTGCTAGATCATGCCCAGCGAGCAGACATGCTCGCAGATGATGTTCAGCAACTCTTTCGCTTTTTTGGGACACACGATTTCGAACTGATCCTTCGACTGGTCTGGCAAGCATCCAACGTCAATAGATCACTACAGATACCAGACAATCGCACGCATCAAGCCTACCTGAATGTTCGAGATTGTTTGATTCGGACCATTCGCGATGTGCATCCTGCATATGATCTAGTAAGTGGTTATTTGCCCAGCATGTACCACTTCCTCAAAGGGTTCGACACAGTAATTTCATTGAACTATGACTTGCTGGTCTACTGGACGATGACCTATGGGATCGACATCCAGGACGGCCATTTATTTAAGGACTGCTTTCTAGGGAACGGCACGTTCGACGATGCTTGGCAGAGATTTCGTGACCGTTACCGGGAGCGGACTAACACCCTAGTATTTTATCCACATGGAAGCTTGGCTTTGTGCCGCGATTTTGTGGAGCAGGAATTCAAGATTCACAACGCTGGAGAAGGCTTGCTTGAAACAATCCTGGCGGCGTGGCATAGCGAGCGAGTGGTTCCACTATTCGTCAGCGAGGGAACGATGCAACAGAAGATTTCCTCCATTCAAAATAGCTACTACCTTTCCACGGTGTACCGGGAAGTGCTCACTTCGAGGCGGTTCACATTGACGCTATTCGGTTGGGGACTTGGGGAGCACGACCGGCATGTGTTGCAACGGATGCGCGGAACCGGCATCCAACAAGTAGCAGTCTCCGTTTTTCGTGGTGATCAGGCCTATTGCAACTATGCATACCAAGTCATTCAGGATGACTTAGGACCTGTCCGTGTGGATTTTTTTGATAGTGAAAGTCCTGGATGCTGGATTCATGCGGTGCCACCAGCGGTTGGGCTTTAACATCGGGCGCGGCGATAGCCGCGCCCGGATTTTTGATTTTTCGGTCTGGAACTGAAACCAATAGCAAAGCGCCCCGGTCGAGGCCGGGGCGCTTGCCTTCGGCGCGGGTCAAGCAGCCAGCGCCTCGGCGGGTTCATCCGCCACCGCCTCCGCATCCTCCGGGGCGTCCTGCTCCGGGCCTTCGGCCTTGAAGATGGCGGGCATCCAGCCCGTGCCATCGGCCAGCCGCTCGGCTTCGCTGGCAATGTCGGCTTTCTTGAGCTTCGCCAGCCGGGTGACATGATCGGGTGCGAACTCGCCCACGGCTTCAAGAATCACTGCCTTCGAAACATGCCGGAAATAACCTTCGGCAGTCGGCTGCCACCATGTGGCCATGTCCAGCGCCACGGCCTGCGCCAGTTCCTTGCCGGATTGCCGCTGCGTGACTCGGGGCGTGACCACATCCACGGTGGCCGACACGCATACCGCCAGCAACCGCACCAATTCATCCTGCGGCATCGCCAACAGCGCGGCGAACAGTTCGGCGCTGCCTCCGGGCAACTTCCCGGCCCATTCCTGTTGCAGTTCGCGCAAGGCCATGGCGGCAGGTGACTCCGGCCAGTCCGGAGCCATGCCTTCCAGCCGGTCTTGCACGGTCAGGCGTACACCCAGCGGCAGATCGTGGCCGTAGCGGCTGTTCTGCAAGACGACCTGCACCATGCCATGCACCACGGCGGCCAGCGCGGCTTGTGGATGCCGGGCGACTTCGATTTGCAGCGCGGCGGTACGGTGGGCGCTCAACCGTTGCGCCAGCCGGTCGGACATGGCGGCGGCCTTGGGCGGTTCGGCGTCCTCGCCTTCGTCGTCGTTCCCGGCTTCCTCGCCGCCGAAACCCTGCCGCAACCGTTCCAGCGTGCGCAGCGCCTTGGCTTCGGCTTCGCGCATCAGGCCGCGATGCACCACGGCCTCGCCGCTGCGGTCGATGGTGACGATGACACCCGCTGCGGCCTTCACGTTCGCGGCGTAGTCCTGCAAGCCATTTTCCAGCGCTTGCAACTGGTCGCCCAAAGCTTCGCCTTCCTCTTGCAGCGCATCGGCCTTTTCCTCCTCGTCAGTATCCAGCGCGGCATCCACGGCTTCGGCCAGCTCGTGCAGCTTGGCTTGCAGCTTCTCGATGCGCCCGGCTTCGCGCTTGGTCGGGTTGCGGCGCTCCTTCGGGGCACGCTGGAAGGCTTGCAGATCGGCATGGGTCACGGCGGGCGTAGCATCCACCCACGCCCATCCCTCGGCCTTCACCTCGGCGGCGATGCCCGCCAGCTTGTCTTGCGCCAGCCGTTCCAGCAACGCGGCGTCGGTCAGATAGATGCCCGCATCGCCTTCGGCGAACAGGTCGCGGCGGATGCCTCCGCCTGCCTGCTCGTAGGCATCCAGCCCGACGAAGCGCACCAGCGGATGCCGGTAGGCGTCAATCTCGCGCTCGGTCAGGCGTTCGCGCAACGCGGACGGGCTACGCTGCCACGTCGGCGCATCATAGAACGCGGCCTCCTGCGCAGAATGGTCGTCGGTAATGGCAAGGGCCATCAACTGGTCGAGCGTGACGGCATCGGCCCGGTAGTCGGCCATCAGCCGGGGCGACACATTTGCCAGCTTCAAGCGGCGCCGCACCACCAGCGGCGTGACGCTGAAATCGGCGGCAATGTCCTCGATGGGCCGCCCTTCGGCCACCAGCGCGGCAAATGCCTCGAACTGGTCAGCCGGGTGCATGGCTTCACGCTGCACGTTCTCGGTCAGGCTCACGGTGCGGGCGCTGCCATCGGCCACCAGCAGGCAAGGCACATCCAATCCTTCGGGATGCGGCGTTTCTTCGCCAGCAGCTTCAACGCGGCCAGCCTGCGGCCACCGGCCACGACTTCGTAATGCTCGCCATCACTGGCAAGGATCACGGTCAGGTTTTGCAGCAGGCCCACGCGGGCGATGCTGGCGGCCAGTGCGTCGATGGACTGGCCTGCGGTCTTGCGCATGTTGCGGCGCGAAGGTCGAAGCTGCGACAACGGCACCAGAATCAGATTCTGCGCCGGTGCGGCGGTTTCCAGCGTGGCGATAGCTTGGGTTGCGGTTTGGGTAATGGCGTTCATGGTGATACTCCTTGCGGTAATGAGGTGAAGCAGCGAAAGAAACGGCAAGGGCTGCTGCCTGCCCCTGCCGCGTAGGGGTTCAGGCTTTCAACTGGCGCAGGCCATCGGCCAGCAGCCACAGGGCGCGATTCAGGCGCACGTCCGAATCAATGCCCTGCACGGGGCGGGTGCGCTGGCGGCGTCCGTTGGCGCTGCGCCCGGACAGGCCGCCTTTGGTCAGGTTCTCTTGCGTCCGGTTGAACACGCTCCACAGATCGGGGCGGCGGTCGTCGTACCGGCGCGGCATCAGAATCTGGCTTTCGGTGATCGGAGCCGGTTTGTCCGGGTCGTCGTACTTGAGCGACAAGGCGGCACGGGCAAACACTTCGGCCTCGCCTTCGTCCAGCGTGATGGCCTGCATGGCTTCGCGGGATTCCTTCACCCGTTCAAAGCCGCTCAAGACTTCGTAAGCGCCTTCGATCACCTGTCCGGCCACGTCGCCCTTGTGGGGTACGCGCACGTCCGCCACGGTGTCGCCGCACACCAGACCGTTTTGGCAGACGAACCGGAAGGCACCGGCCAGCATCTGGTAACTGCTGGTGCCGTCATGCGAGTTCAGCAGGATGATTTCATTGGCGATGGCGTCATTGATCTGGCTGGCATGGCGCAGGCGAATCAGGTGTTTCGTGTGTTCGCGCCTGCCTTCGTCGCGCACGCGGGTCTGCGCGACCATGAAAGGCTGAAAGCCTTCCTTGCGAAGCTCGGTCAGCACTTGGCCGGTGGGGATGTAGGCGTACCGCTCGGAGCGGCTTTCGTGCGGGGCGTCCGCAAAGATGGACGGCGTTACCCTGTGGATTTGGTCATCGGACAGCGGGGAATCGCTGCGCAGTACCGGGGAACGGGAAGCGAAACGGGATGCAAGCATGGTCTTTCTCCTGACGAAAAGGGTTTGCTGTTCAAACCGCACACCGGATTCCTAGATTCGGAGCCCAGCCTTTCGGCTGTTCGGTGCGGTCGGCACGAGGAACCCGGTTGGCCTCGTTGCCACCGTCTTTCCTGAGTTCATCGCCCGCGACGGTCAGGAGCGCGCGGACGGGGGCCGTCAAGGAGACAAGCGCAGGGTTGGTGCGGCCCGCAGGCGCAGCCGAGGACACGGCCCTGCGCGCCTTGACGGCACACGGGCGCGGGCTACAGTCGCGGACAAGGTGATGGAGTCAGGGAAGATGGCTGGACAGGCAACGGCCATCCCTGTATGCCGACCGCATGGCAAGCGAAGCGCGCAGGCCCGGATCTGGAAGCCGGGCCGGAGGCGTCAGGGATGTGGAAGGCTGGCGATAACCAGTCCCGTCAGGGATGAGCGGTTAGCGAACCTGGAACAGCGCGGCCGCAAAGCGGAGACGCACAGGGTTTCATTGCTTATTATTCATTTGAATGAATTGGCTGCTTGCGGCCAAGCGAAGACGTACCGATTATTACCTCGGCTCGATATGCAGGTGCTCTGAGCCTACGGTAGTCCACTAACTGCGTCGCCACTACTGTTTCGCAGCGGCCAGTTCGAGCGGGCTGGACGTCTTTACGACCAGCATCCAAAATCATGGTGACGCAGGCACTGTGACACACCCCTTTGATAGAGACGTTTTTCAGATTGTAAACATATGATTTACAAGGATTTATTTTAACATCAAAAAAGAAAGATCCCTTCCACGTAGTGGAATGTTATAAATAGCGCTCTGTGACATCGGAGCGTTTTACATGTTGGCCGACACCCTCAAGGCCCTCGGCCCTTGCTTGAGCACGGACCTGACGGACTACCTAGTAACCCACCGCGGGTTGTCGCCGGCTGCGGCGCGTCAGCGTGTCAGCCGGGGCGCGCCACAGATCAAACGGCTTGCGCATTTGCCGTTCGCTCGCAAGGCGCGATTTCTATATCACCAGGACGACTACGCGTCTCCGCACTACTGGGAAAGTCTTTACGCCGCGATCTTCGCGACCAACGGTCCCTATGCGCGGGCCCTGGGTGCTGTCCAGGCGCGCGAAGTAGTGCCGCTCGGTCATTTCCTAGGCGCCTGCGGCGCGCCGATTGCTCAGAAGAAGCAACTCTCCGCACGTACGGTGCTGGATCGTATGGTCGCCGCGAATGTTCTAGTCGAACAGGCGTTGCCTGGGCTAGGGCCGTGCGTGATGGCCAAGAAGACGTATGAGCGTCATCAGCAAAGCTTGGATGAACTGGCCGCTGCCACCCGATCCCGTCTCATCGCGGAAAACATTCTGCTCGACAGCGTTCGGGAATGGCTGCGACGATTGGCCATGGTGAGTTTCAACACCGTCCGGACGCGGGGGGCGGAGCTGCCCCGCGTGGGCACGTTTGCCTGGGACTTGACCGCGCCCAGCTACCTCACGTCCGTATTGACTCGGCAAAAGGACAAAGGGGTTAAGCCCGGCTGGGTCGTGTGCGATGTGTTGTTGATCGAGAACGCACAGCTCAAGCATGTCGAGCCATTCCTACACAAAGTGCGGTCACTAAATGCGCTGAAGAACATCGGACGCACGATGTTCATCCTGGTGGCACAGGGCTACGACGCGGAAGCATTCAAAGCCTTGCGCTCGGCCGGCATCATGCCAGCCACCCCCAAGTCACTCTTCGGCGAAGACGTGGCTGAGGGCTTTCGTGAGCTAATCCAGACGCTCAATGAGGCCGCAAAGGGCGTTGTAGATCCTGAGAGGTTTGATCAGCTCTTCTCCAAGCTCGGCAAGCTGGAAGGAGCGGTCGGCAACATGCGGGGCGCCTTCTTCGAATTATTAGTGGCCGAAGTCGTGCGCAAAACGGCTTCGGGGCCGGTTAAGCTGAACAAGATTTGTAAGGGCGAAGACGGCAATGCCGAAGTGGATGTGTATCACCTAAACGAAGGCATAACGGCGCAGATGATCGAATGCAAGGGGATTGCCCCCGGTACCTTGGTCGATGATGAGGAAGTCGGTCTGTGGTTGACCAAACGCATCACGCGTGTGCGCCATCATCTTCAAAGCCTGGGCTGGTCAAGCCCGCTACCACGGTTCGAACTATGGACCAGCGGCGCGTTGTCCGCGCAGGCGCACGAACGGGTCGAGAAGACACGGCTGGCCAATGCCAAGAAATTCGAGATCATGGTGGTAGAGGGCGACGCACTGCGCATCGCGGTCAAAGCTGTGAATGATGCATCGTTGCTCAAGACGTTCGAACACCACTTCTTGCCACAGGCAACTGCTTAGCGGCTGTAGCCTGAATACAGGTTGATGACTGCTTTGGGTCGCAACCTACCACTTGTCGTCATCATAAAGCGAAGCAAAAAGGGGGCCGAAGCCCCAGGATCAGATCAGGCCGCGTTCGGCAAAGGACGTGGTGTCGCTACCGGCGACAACGACGTGATCCAGTGTGCGCACATCCACCAGCGCCAGTGCCTCCTTGAGCCGCTTGGTGATGGCTTCATCGGCACGGCTCGGCTCGGGATTTCCGCTGGGGTGGTTGTGCGAGAAGATCACCGCCGCCGCATTGAGCCGCAGTGCTTCCTTGACCACCTCGCGTGGATACACCGAAGCACCGTCGATGGTGCCCCGGAACATCTCGATGTATTCAATCAGGCGATGCTGCGTATCGAGCAACAGCACGGCAAAGACTTCGTGCTCGAAGCCAGCCAGCTTGGTGCGCAGGTACTCCTTGACGACAGTCGGTGAAGTGAAGGACATGCCCCGCTGTATTTTCTGGTCGATGACCTGGCGCGCGGCATCAAGAATCTGATCTACCGACGCCGGCAGGTAGCGCCCCTGCGCGTCACGCACCAGCAGAGAGGAATCGAACGAGGAAAAGGACAGTTGCGTCATGATCGTGCTCCGGTTGCTCGGGCGGAATTGCCCGGAACCGGCGCCAGCACGGCGCAGCGCAAGCCGTCACAGGGTCAAGGACGGCCATGGCCGCAAGCGTGCGAGCACGCGCAGCCCTTGACGGCGAGAACGCCGTGATACGGTGAAGGGAACAGCAAGACCGCCCATCCCCGCCCACTGCATACGCCCGCCTTCTGGCAAGCGGAGCGCGCAGGCCTTCACGGCTGGTGAGCGTGAAATTCCGAGACACTGTCTAGGATTTCTCGATTGCCGCGTCTCCCAAGAGGCCGGAGGCATCAGGGATCAACGCCGGATGGCCGCGATTCGGCACGAAACGCGGGGCGTAGCCCGCGAGCCCGACAGCGGAACGCTGAGATGCCCGATGAATTGTCGTATCGGTGAGACGACAATTTCCCCAAGCCACTCCATGCTCACCTACGCCCCGCTACGCCCACGCAAGTTTTCCAAGCCGGCCACCTTCGAGACAATTTCTCCATGTCCATCAACCACTGCAACTGCCGTGGTCACGTCAGGAGAGCCCCATGAGCAATCCCAGCCGATGGGTGCTGGTCAAGCGATTTGCCGAGGTCACTGGTTACAGCGAGAACGCCGTGCGCCACAAGGTCAAGAATGGAATCTGGGTACAAGGCCGCATCTGGCGCAAGGCTCCGGACGGTCGCATCTTTCTGAACCTCGTCGAGTTCGAGCGATGGGTCGAAAGCGAAGCCCGCATTACATCGTTCTAGTCGTCACAGAAGGCAACGCCGCCAGCCACCTGCCCGCTTGACAGCAAGACTTGCAATACGACCAATGGTCGTATAATGTTCAGATGTTGCCTGCGTAAGCAGCGAGTTATTGCCGTCCTTGCCCATGAGCCACTCGAAGAAGTCGCAAAGCCCAGTAGCCGCCGCCATCCGTGATGCCCGCATAGCTGCTGGCCTCACCCAGTCGGAAGCAGCAGAGACGGCACGGGTATCGCTACGCACATGGCAACACTGGGAGGCAGGTGACCGAGCCATGCCGCCCGGCTTGTTCGAGCTGTTCATGCTCAAGACCGGGCAATGGCCATTCAACGAAGACGAAGGGGTGAAGTAAGCAGAGGCGGAGATATGGCAGGCACAGAAGCCAGGAAGACCGGCTATACCGGCATCGAGATACACGGGCATTCCATCCGAGTGGACTTCATGTACAAAGGAGTCCGCCATCGGCATACCCTGGGCGTTGAGCCAACGAAAGCCAATATCAAGCACGCCGCCGGCCTGCGTAGCGCAGCTCTGTTCGCCCTGAAATCCGGCAACTACAACGAAGCCGACTACTTCCCCCATTCCCGACCGGCCGAAACTGTTGCCCAGACCAGCAAGCGCCTGGACGACCTGTGCGATCGCTACAAGCCGCTCAAGGCGGTGGATATCACGCCGGAAACGCAATCACGTTACGAGAACGCACTGAACGTCTGCCTGGAGACGATCGGCCGCGACCGCCTGATCGACACACTGCTGCCGGCGGACATTCAGCAATTGCGTGTGGATCTGATCGCCACGCGCGCGGTTTCAACGGTCAACCACTATCTCGCCACCTTCTCCGGTTTCCTTTACTGGTGCGAGAACAATGGATACTGCGGCGAACTTGGCAAGCATTGCGTACGCTTCGCCAAGACCAGCAAAGACCCCGACCCGCTCTCCTTCGAGGAATACGATACGCTGATCGAGAAAGGCTGCCTGCACCCGATCGACAAAGCCGCCGTGACATTGGCGGTCTATACCGGCCTTCGTCCCGGTGAGCTGCTGGCCTTGGCTATCGAGGACGTCGTGCCGGATTTCAGCAAGATCGTTGTGCGTCGCTCGATCACCCAGTCCGTCACCTTCAAGGTGCCCAAGACGAACAAGGAGCGCACGGTACTGCTGTTTCCGCCCGCCCAGGACGCCTTGAAGGTGCTGATCGCCGACGCTGAACAGCGCGAAGCGGCCGACCTGCCAGTCTGGCTCAACCGCCACGAATCCCGTACCGACCGTGTGCGCGTGCTGCTGTCGCCGAAGACGCAGGCTCGCAGAAAGGCGGTCAATGACTACTTCGTGCCGAGCGCCTGGAACACCAAGTGGGCCAATCTGATCCGGCGCGCGGGCATCCGACCGCGCCCACCGTATCAGACCCGCCATACCTACGCCTGCTGGAACCTGACTGCGCGTGGCAACCTGGCCTTCATCGCCAACCAAATGGGCCACAGCGACTACTCCATGCTGGTGAAGATCTATGGCCGCTGGATAGATTCGGAGTCCCCCAGGGAGCTTGAGCGTATCTGGGCGGGCATGCAAAACATGGCTCGAATTGCCCCAAATTTGCCCCAACAACTAGCGGCGTAAAATTCAAATGGTTGATTTTAATGAATAAAATTGAAAATTCGTCGCATACCCCCATGATGCAGCAATATCTGCGGATCAAAGCGCAGCATACCGATAAGCTGC
>CAYVOR010000052.1:0-18139 GCA_964452995.1 uncultured Thiobacillus sp. | reverse complement strand
ACTGCTGGATGCTCATCAGCAGTTCCAGCGCACTGTATTTCCTGCGGGCGATGTTTTCGGTCAGGCTCATGATGAAGGCATCCTCATCGTTGACCGCAACGACCAGCGCCGGGATTTCCTTCTCGCCAAGCGACTTGAACGCCTTGAGCCTGCCTTCTCCGCAGATCAGCAAGTAGCGTTTGCCGTCCTCCAGATCGTCACGCTGCGTGACCGTGACGGGCTTTTTCAGGCCAAGGCTTTTGATGTTGCCGACGATCTCCTCGAACACGCGGCCATTGCGGTCACGCGGGTTGAGCACGGCGATCTGATCGACCGGGATCATTTGCAGATCGGTGGCGTGGTGCTTCTTCGTCATGCGACTCTCCTCAAGCGGCTGCGCTCGGCCATGCTGTAGAGATAGTCCAGGCTGTCGAAGCGGTAGCTCTCGAATTCAAGGCCGTTGTGATCGGCCAGATGGATGCCCGACTGGCCGAAGTCCAGACGCGGCAGCAGGTAGTAGTCCAGGGGTGCCTGGTTCGTTTCGTCGAGCCGGACGGCGACCGTGATGTCCGGCGTCAGGCTGGTGTCGAAGCGCACCTTCCACCGCCTGCGTCCGTTGTCCTGCAACTGGCAGCGCGAGAGCACGAGCGAAACGGTGAATTCGCGGTTGACGGTGAGCAGGTCGCTCGCCGGATCGCGCACGACCGCGCCGCCGACCTCGGCGATCATCCGCTCGGTCTCGCCGACGATCTCCGGGTGCAGGCGGCGCAGAAACTGGTTGACCTCCAGATACTGATAGTCCCGATCCGGCGTGAACCCGACCGTCTGGTAAGCACGAATGAGACTTCCGAAGCGATGCGCGTAGGCCGCCGCCGAGGGCATGCCTTCGGCTTCGTCGATGATCAGGCCGGAGAGGTAACCGTGCTGCTGGAACAGCCGCCGCAGCTTCTCGATCAATTCCTCGTTGCTGAAGCGGTATGCCCGTGCGCGCAAGATGCCCTGCGCGGTGTAAAACAGGTCGGGCGGCACGATGCCCTCGAACGCACCTTCTTTCTTGATCCACATCTCCGGCTGGTTCACGACCCGCACCTTCTTGAGCTTGAAGGAGCGCCGGTTGTAGACGTTGTTGCCGATGTATTTTTCGTTGGAGAGGACTTCGCGCACGGTGGCGCGCGTCCAGTCGCGCCCGAGGTCGGTCTGGATGCCCTTGGCGTTGAGCCGTTCGGCGATCTCCGCTTCGAACAGCGCGTCCTCGACGAACCAGCGGTAGATCTGGTTCACGACGGTGACTTCGGCATCCGGGCCGGGCTGCAGGATCACGCGGTCGGTTTGCAGGCTCTTGTGCTCGCCGCGCGAAAGCTCGCCCTTCACCGAACCGGATTGGTCGATCAGCACGCGACGCAGGCCGTAGCCCGCTGGCCCGCCTTGGCGGAATCCCAACTCGATCAGACGGCACTGGCCCGCAAACACCTTCGCCGACAGCTCGCGGCTGTATTCGCCCGCCATCGCGCGCTTGACGCCCTTGACGATGGTGGACACCGGCGAGCCGTCGTTCTCGAACTGCTCGGCGCAGTAGGCGACCTGAATCCCGGCGCGGCGGCAGATGTATTCGTAGTAGGCGCTCTCGTCCGCGTCCTGAAACCGGCCCCAGCGGCTGACGTCATAGACGAGGATGATCTGGAAGTCAGCTTTGCCCGCCTGCACGTCGGCGATCAGTTGCTGGAGCGCCTGCCTGCCGTCGATGCGCAGCCCGCTCTTGCCCTCGTCGGCGTAGGTGCGGACGATCTCGATGTTGCGCCGGGCGGCGTACTCGCGGATTTTGTCGCCCTGGTTCTCCGTCGAGTATTGCTGGTGCTCGGTGGACATGCGCACGTACTGCGCGGCCCGGAACACCGGCCCCGATCCTGTCGGGCTTGGAGGCGATTCGTTCGATTGCATAGACCCGGCCACTTCGATGGTTGACGTTTCGGGTCTGCCGCTCCCTTCATTGGCTGCGCTGCCGCTCCGTGAAGATCGCGAGAACGGTCGCGCAGACGGTTGGAATCGTTGCCATGCAGGATGTTCGAGAACCCGTTTGGAGGCGAAGTTACGGGGAGATCGCCGAGGCGTCGATCACGTCCTCTCTTGATACGTCCATCTTGCGCGGACACGTCACGGCCACCGGCGTGATCTCGACGACCCACGAAGCGCCGCTTTCCCTCGGAAATGCCGGGTGGCGTGTGATGCGGTAGAGGCCCGGCGGCAGGTCGCACACGTCCATCTTTGCAAGATCGACGTCTGCCCCCTGATTCCGCACACTGGCGTCGCGCAGCCGCTGCTGCTCACGGTTGCGCTGCGCGTAGTCAGGACGGTCGGCGCGGTAGTCGCGCCAGTAGTCCGGATTGCGCTGTGCCCACGCCTGCTGGGCGGCGCGCTGGTTGTCCCGGTAGTCGGGATCGGACTGGAGCTTGGCCCGTTGCCACTGGCGCTTGCGGGCGCGCTGGCAGTCAGGGGCGGAGCAGTAGGCTTGGCCGGGAACTTGCGGGCGGGGTGCGAAAGGCTTGCCGCAGCAGGCGCAGCGTCGGGTCATCGTCGGGATCTCCATGCAAAGGGGTGCTGAAAACCGCGACGGCACTGCTGCCGCGCCCACATGCGGGGTACGCTTGACCTCGATCCGTCAGCGGGGCGTTCTCCTCGTTCGGGGTGCGCGCCCAGCGGCGCGGGTTCCTATCCATCGGTTGTTATTGACATCTACCGATGTTATGGAACAATATGTCGGATCATGGACACGACCACCGACAAACTGCTGGAGCTGGTGCGCGCGCAGGGACTGCTGCGCCCGCACGACCTAGCCCCGCTGGGCATCCCACGGGTGGCCCTGACGCGGGCGGTGCGGCGCGGGCAACTGGAACGCGTCGGGCGCGGCCTGTACGGCCTCACGGCGCGTCCGGTGTCGGTCCACGGCACGCTGGCCGAAGTCGCGCGCCGCGTGCCCAAGGGCGTCGTGTGTCTGCTGTCGGCGCTGCGCTTCCACGACCTGACGACGCAGGCTCCGTTCGAGGTCTGGCTGGCCATCGACAACAAGGCGGCCACGCCGAAACTGGACTACCCGCCGCTGCGCCTCGTGCGCTTCTCCGGCGCGGCGCTGGCCGAGGGTGTCGAGGAGCACGTCGTCGATGGCGTGACCGTCCGCGTCACGGGCGTCGCCAAAACCGTGGCCGACTGCTTCAAGTACCGCAACAAGATCGGCCTCGACGTGGCGCTGGAGGCGCTGCGCGATGCGTGGAACGGCAAGCGCATGACCAGTGATGAAATCTGGCACTACGCCAAGATCGACCGCGTCGCCAACGTGATGCGTCCTTATCTGGAGAGCCTGGCATGAACCAGCGCTATGTCGCCGCGTCGGTTCGCGCCCGGCTGCTCAACAAGGCACGCGCCGAAAAACTCGACTTCAACCTGCTGCTGACCCGCTACGCGCTGGAGCGGATGCTGTATCGCCTGAGCGTCTCTGAGGAGCGCGGGCAGTTCCTGCTGAAAGGCGCGTTGCTGTTCGACCTCTGGTTCGACCTGCCGCATCGCCCGACGCACGATGCCGACCTGCTGGGCTTCGGCTCCACCGAAATTCCCCATCTGGAAAAGCTGTTCCGCGAGATCAGCCAGATCGCCAGTGACGACGGCATCGTGTTTCAGGCCGACAGCGTGAAGGCCGCCGAGATCCGCAAGGAGGCCAACTACGCGGGTGTCCGGGTGACGATGATCGGCCTGCTCGACGGCGCGCGCTGTCCGGTGCAGATCGACATCGGCTTCGGCGATGCCGTCACGCCTGCGCCGGAGAACGTGCAGTACCCGGTCATCCTCGATGGCATGCCGCAACCGCAACTGCGGGTCTATCCCCGCTACACCGTGGTCGCCGAAAAGCTGGAAGCGATGGTGAAGCTCGGCATCCTCAACAGCCGGTTGAAGGACTACTTCGACCTGTGGGTGCTGGCGCGGCATTCCGACTTCGATGGCGCGGTGCTGACGCAGGCGATTCGCGCCACGTTCGAGCGGCGGGGCACGGCCATTCCGCCCGGTGCGCCGCTGGGCCTCACCGACGAGTACGGACTGGACGAGCAGAAGACCAAGCAGTGGCAGGCGTTCTTGCGCAAGAACGGCTTGGAGCCGATGCCGCTGACCACGGTGATCGAGGCGTTGCGCGAATTCCTGCTGCCGGTGCTGGCGGCGCTCGCGGCGGGCAATGGTTTCGACGGCCAGTGGCGCGCGGGCGCGGGATGGGGCGGGAACGAGTGAACGGCCAGTTCGATTCGCGTTTGGGGATCGAACCGCAGACCATCGAAGGGCGAAGCGGCTGTTCCGTTTCTTCGTTCAATGCTATGACTTGCCGAGGAAACGGAACGTGACTGACCGGCTGCGCGGCGGCTGGCCTGCGCCATTTCGACACCCATTTACACCCATTCCTCGGTGTCGGGCTGCACCCAGCGGTGCGTCGGCGACCACCCATCCGGCCCGGAGTAGATCGACGCGGATGCTGCGGTCAGGCGGGCAACGATGCCAAGGCGTGCAGCAGCGATCTGCTCTGGCTCGCAGGGTCGGCTTTCACATCGATGCCCTGATTTTGGGCGTCCTGCACCCATCGCTTGGCCCACGCCATGACCTCGTCGCGGTCGAAGCGGATGAGCTTCTGAACCCGGCGATGCGGGATGCCCAACGCCTCGCGCATCTGCTTTTGCGTGAAGATGTAGAGGGGCAGCCCGGTCACATACGCAATCTCGCGCGGGTCCATCAACGTCGAGCCGCTCGGAGGGACGACGTCGGATGCTTGCTCCCACGTCGATGCCCGGAGGGCTTTGGACTCGAAGTCGAAGACTTCGTCGATGGGGTACACGACGCGCTTGGACATCTTCATGAACCGAGGCCCGCGCCCCTCGCTGCGCCAGCGTTGCAACGTCTTGGGACTGATGTTCCAGCGCGTGGCCAGCTCGTTTTCGTTCATCATCATCTTCTGCATGGTTGACTCCGTCAGTGGTTGAAGGCAACGCATTCAGGCGTGGCATCGGCCGCGAAGCCAAGTCCTCGGCATGACCTCATGCAGTTTCAGCGCAACGAGAACGTGAGCGGGTTTTACATATGTCCCTGCCCATTCCGCCAATACCCGCCGCTATGGGGACGTCTCGGCATCGTTGAAGATAACGGGTTCAAGGTTGCGGTAAAATCCACCACCACTATTCAGCGCCCAACCGTTCTCGGTTGGTTTTTTTTCGCCCGGACCCCCCGCGCTGGCGCGGGTTCGGGCCGCGCTGCGACGGTCGTCACAGCCCCGGATGACCCGGTTTCGGGTACTTTCCCGCTCCCTGCTCCCGCCCATTCTCTGATCCTGCGAAGGACGCCTTCGCACGCGAGCCTGCATTGGTACGGTTTTCTGCGCCTTGTTCGTCGCGTCAACCGCCCTGGCACGGGCGCCCCGACGCCGGGCAGGCTTGTCTGGCGGTGCTTGATGGCGAGGAAATAGTTGGCTCGATTCATTGACAACCGGTTTCCATTATTGGAAACTGGTTGTCATCTTGGAAGGTGACTTTCCTTGTGAGCCTCAACTCTCGCGCTGATGCAATCTCCCAGATCGCTCTGTCGATTTTTCGCCTGAATGCAGAGCTTCTGCAGTGGGGCGATCGGCTGGTTGGACCCTTGGGGCTGACCAGCGCGCGCTGGCAGATGCTCGGTGCAATCGCCCTGGCAGATGCACCGCTGACCGCACCGCAAGTGGGCGCGGCGATGGGCGTCACGCGCCAGGGCGCGCAAAAGCAACTGAACTTGCTGCTTGAGCAAGGGATGCTCGAATCGTGCTCCAACCCGGCGCACCAACGCTCGCCGCTGTACCGCCTGACGCCGATGGGGCGTGCGCTTTATGCCCAGGCCGATGCGCTCTGGAGCGCCCAGGCGGCGCAACTGGCGGCATTGCTCCCACCCCCTCAACTTGAGGCCACGACGCAAACCCTGGCGACGATCCTGCGTCAGTTGCAGACCCCCCATTTTTCATTGGAGGCTGAATCATGAAGGCAAAGCTGCATGGATTTTTCGGCGCCGTGGCGCTCCTGTGCATTGCGACGTTCTGGTCGTCAACGGCCGTCTCCGAGCTGTTTCTCGATCTGACCAGCGTCACGGCGGTGAAGAACGCGATCCTTGCTGGAATGTGGGTGCTGATCCCGGCGATGGCTGCCACCGGGGGCAGCGGGTTTTCGCTCGCCAGCGCGCGACGTGGACGTCTCGTCGAGGTCAAGGCACGGCGGATGAAGCTGGTGGCGGCCAACGGCTTGTTGGTGTTGCTGCCGAGCGCCTTCGTGCTGGCGTCGTGGGCCAACGTCGGGCGTTTCGATGGCGCGTTCTACGCTTTGCAGGCACTGGAGCTGCTCGCTGGCGCTGCCAATATCACCCTGCTGGTACTCAATATGCGCGATGGCTTGCGGCTGGCTGGGCGCTTGCCGGTGAAGCGGTCGCCGGCACTCGAACGCAAGTAAAGGAAAGGCGGCCGCACTGTTGCGCCACAGGATCGCCTCCCTGGTGCAGCCAAGCCGTCTGCATTTCAGCTTGTGGCCTCGAACGCCGGGTGGTAGGTGACATTGCCACGTGCAGTCGCGGTGCCAAGATGCAGCGCCTGAAAATACTCGGGCGGCACGTCCGGGAGAACCAGATCAGGGGTGGCACGAAAGCCAAAGCGGCCGTAGTAGCCGGGATCACCCAGCAGCACGCACCCCCGGGCACCGTGCTGACGCAGGGCCGCCAGCGCCGCCGCCATCAGCGCGGAACCGACTCCGTGGCTCTGGTGCGCGGGCAGCACCGAGATCGGGCCCAGGCCGAACCAGTGCGTGCTGCCGTCGCTGATGCTCACTGGCGACAAGGCGACGTGGCCGACCAGCACCCCGTCAAGCTCGGCGACCAGGGAAATCGTCAGCGCACCAGAGCGCCGCAGTGCATTGACGATGTGCTGTTCGGTATGGCTGGTGTGCGCCGCGTACAAGAAGGCCGCAACCGTCACGGCTTCAATGGATGGAGCATCCGCTGGAATTTCCTCTCGGACAATCGGCTGCATGAACATTTCCTTGGGGGTCGGCGGCTACCCGTTCACGATGGACCGAACGTCCGACGTGATGAGTATGCCGGCACGGTAGGCGACCTCGTTACTAATCATGATCGTGTCTTTGAGGTGCTCGGCCGGCGGCTTGGCGTACTTCTCGACCAGCCAGGAATCGTCCGAAGTCTGCGCCGGCGCCGCAAAAACGCCTGATTTCGGTAGACGCCCGACGGCAAGTCGCACACATCCATCTTTGCAAGATCGACGTCTGATCCATTGGTAGCCCGATTCTGCTGCTCCTCGCGGTTACGCTGGGCGTACTCGAACCGGTCCTCGGGTAGTTGCGCCAGTAGTCCGAGTTGCGATCCAGCCAAGCCCGCTGGGCATCGCGCTGGTTGCGCCGATAGTCGGGATCGGACTGGAGCTTGGCCGGTTGCCACTGGCGCTTGCGGGCGCGCTGGCAGTCGGATGCGGAGCAGTAGGCTTGGTCAGGAACTTGAGGGCGGGGCTTGAGGGGCCCCCTAGGTGCCCGTGCCGGGCACCTCACCGGCCCCATCAGTGCGTTTCACAGCCCGCAGTGGCGGCTTCCGGGCACCGGCAGCGCCAAGGGCCCCAAGTTCCGCAGCCAAGGGCGTAAGTGCCTGATCTGATTGAACCCGAAGCGACGTTTGCGGCACAACGCCAGTGGTTGGGCGGTGTTTGGGTAGCGAGTGCGGTGAAAAGTCCTTGCTGCGCGGAGGTGCGGCCGGGATGTCCGCTTTAATCCCCAATTCGCGTATTCCTGATTTGGACAGTTTGAATTTGCATCCTTTCTGTCCGGCCGCCTGCAGGCAGCGTGTGCTTGCCCGCATGATGCGTACGCCTGTCGACAGTCATCTAGTCCTTGGTTGTTCCATCGCAGGAGAAGGAAATGAATCAGCCTGATCGCGGGAGGGTGTTGGGATATTGCCGACACAGGACGGGGCTCAAGGCGTTGCTGTCGCGCATGGCCCCCGTTGTGCTGGCTGCATGGGTAGTTTCCATGGCGCATGCGGCCGATGGCTATTACGACCCGTCGTTCGGCCAGGGCGGTCGCGTGTCCTTCGATGCGAGCAACGGCGCGGTCGACTACGCAAGCGCGATGCAGCTTCTGCCCGACGGCCGCATCCTGATGGCGGGATCGTGCAAGGCGACCGATGCCGCGGCACTGTTCAAGGGGTGCGCCGTGCGTCTGAATCGCGACGGCAGCTACAGCAATGGATTTGGCCCGAGTGGCATCGGTTCCGTGCGCTTCGATGCATTTTCAGGCCTGCCCGACGAGCACTCCATCAGCGCCATGCTGCGTCTGCCTGACGGGAGGCTGGTCTTTGCAGGCCGCGATGGAGCTGGGTACGGCTTGATCGTGGTCCTGAATGCCAATGGGCAGGCCCTGGATACCAACAGCTTCGGCGGCGCGGGCTTCTACCGCTTCCACTTCGGGGGCGCCTCCAGCGGGTTGTCCGCGCTGGCGTTGCAGCCCGACGGCAAATTGTTGGCGGCAGGTTACGGTTGGGATGGGCAACAAGGTGGCGGCTTAGACATGGCGGTCGCGCGCTTCAGGGCCGACCTGATCGGCTTGGATGACGCCTTCGGCAGCAACGGCCTGAAATTGGTCGCCTTCGATCTGGGCGGTCCGGCCGAGCAGAACCACGACTACGCGAGTGCTGTCTGTGTGCAAGCCGATGGCCGCATCCTGTTGGCCGGACGTGCTGAACTGGGATCGTCCTCGATGCCTCGGGCTGCACTGGCACGCCTGACCGCAAATGGCCAGCTCGACACCAGCTTCGGACCCAACGCCGACGGCCGCGCACATCTGGGAGGGGTACAAGACAGCGACTTCGTGGACATGGCCATCGATGCGCGCGGGCGCATCATCGCTGGCGGCGCCATTCGTGAAAATGCATCCGGCGCGAACACTCACTGGATGATGACGCGATTTCTGGCAAGTGGCGCGCTCGATCCCGGTTTCAATGCAGGCGCCCCGCGTTCGTTCGAGATCTTCGATGGTGGATGGCTCTATGCGCTGCTGGTGCGTCCGCACGGCGACATCCTTGCCACTGGTAGTTTCGATAAGGAGGATGGGACGCGAAACTTCGGGGTGCTGCGCGTACGTGCCAACGGCAGCCTGGATGCGAGTTTCGGCAACGGCGGAATCGCCATCGGGATCTTCACACAGTCGATCGGCGTCCTTGGTGACAGTTATGGAGATGCGATCGCCTTGGGCAACGGCGGCCTGATGATTGGTGGTGATGGCGCGGCATCCTCCACCGACAAGACCCGATTCGGCGTCGCCAAGTTGCGGTTTGATCCGATCTTCGACGATGGCTTCGAAAACCTGCCGTGATGTCTGAATCTCTGTTGTCTGTGCGCACCTCTTGCCACGGAGCGACCGCCGATCACATGGGTATCGCTCGCCATCGCGATTGCTGCGCCCTTGCCGGTGTTGTCCCACGGCGCGTGCTGCAATGCCCTAGGGGTGCAACTGAACCAGTCGACATTTGCTCGTCACTCCCGCGAAGGCGGGAGTCCAGTGCCTTTGGTTTCAAGCGCTTGGAGTCGCTGGATGCCCGCCTTTGCGGGCATGAGGGGCTTGTTCAGACATTCCCCGGCTGCGCCACGCCAACATCCGCGGCCAGGGTCCGGAGGCGAAGCATGCTGAGCCAGCCACTCCATGACGCCCTTCTCGCGCTGGGCCTGCGCTGGGCCAAGCTCGGCCAGAGCGCCAGCCTGGAAGACCTCGACCTGCGCGCACCGCGCGGCCTGGATCGCGCGCTGCTGGCGAAACCAGCACGCTCAACTTCCTCGGTGAGCGCCTCAACCGCGAGGGCACCTCCTTTGCTGACGAGGGCTTGCGAGCGGTTGGTTGTGTTTTGCATACGATATTTCTCGTCGGGATCCCGGCCATCGCGGGCGAGGCGCCGAACCCGGCAGTCCATCGATACGGGGAGAACGAGCATGTGGTCCAGAATCGCACTAGCCATCACCTGTTGCGTCGCGCTGCCGGCCGTGGCCGGGCCGGTGACGCTGCCGTGGACGTTCCAGCCGAACACCCCGGCGGTCGCGTCCCAGATCAACGACAACTTCGGTGCCGTCACCACCGGCGTCAACGGCAACGCTGCCGACATTGCAGCGCTGCTCGCGCAGATTACGGCCTTGCAGGGTTCCGTGACGGCGCTGCAATCGACCGTTGCCGCGCAAGGCAGCACCATCGCCGGCCTGCAAGGCGACGTGACCACGCTGCAAGGCACGGTCGCGGCGCAGGGCGCCACCATCACGGGCTTGCAGGGCAACGTGACGACGCTGCAGGCGAACGTCACGACCCTCACGTCGCAGCTCAACGCCGTCAGTGCGAACCCGGTACTCGGGCTCGGTGCCTACGTCAGCCTGCAGATGCTCTCCGATCCGCAGAGCGGCATCGACTTTCCGACCGCGGTGTTCGACGGCGTCAACGTGCAGATCATCAACGGTGCCGGCAGCACGGACACCGCCAACGGCCTCGGCAACCTGACGCTCGGTTACAACGAAGCGGATCCTTCTGCGTCTGTGTTCTGCTCGGACGGTGCCTACGACAACCAAGTCGATTGCGAAACGAACGGCGGCACCTGGGCCGCGAACCAACGTTCGGGTTCGCACCTGCTGGTGGTCGGGCATGCCAATGCCTACACGCAGTTCGGTGGCCTGGTAGTCGGTGCCTACAACATCGCGAGCGGAGAGTTCTCGTCGGTCAGTGGCGGCTTCTTCAACACCGCGAGCGGCCAAGGCTCGTCGGTCGGCGGCGGCTCCACTAACACCGCGAGCGGCGGCAGTTCGTCGGTCAGCGGCGGCTATTCCAACGCCGCGAGCGGCGGCAGTTCGTCGGTCAGCGGCGGCAACAACAACACCGCGAGCGGCGGCGCCTCGTCGGTCAGCGGCGGCCTGTACAACACCGCGGGCGGCGACTGGTCGTCGGTCAGCGGCGGCCGCTTGAACACCGCGAGCGGCGGCTTGTCGTCGGTCAGCGGCGGCTACCAAAACATCGCGAGCAGCGACTACTCGTCGGTCAGCGGCGGCGGCGGCAACACCGCGAGCGGCAACGGTTCATCGGTCAGCGGCGGCTACGGCAACACCGCGAGCGGCATCTGGTCGTCGGTCAGCGGCGGCTACCTGCGCAGCGCGTCCGGAGTTTACGACTGGGCCGCCGGCGCGTTGTGGCAGGACCAGTGAGGCGCGGCCATGAGACGCTCGACCGCACTTTCGCTGCTGCTGGCCGGACTCGCCACCGCGCCGGTCGCCCACGCCAGCGAACGCCTTCTCACCAACGGCTTCGACCCGTGCTGTGCGCTCGGTGGGGAAACCGCCGGGCTCGCGCCGGGCGCGACGGTGACGCTGCACCTCGCCGCCGGTCCGATCACCGAAGACCTGGCCCTGATCCGTAACGGCCCGTGGCAGTTCACCGCGACGCTGGGCCCCGGCACCGCTTTCATGATCACCGTGAGCCAGCAACCGCCTGGCCAGCAGTGCACCGTGACGCCGGGCTCGGGAATGATCGGTTCCGCATCCGATTTCGGCGAGGTCGTCACCTGCGGCGCGAACCTCATCTGGGACCAAGGCAACTGGGGCGAAGACTGGAACTGACGCCACCCGCCGCGGCCGGAGTCGATCCGGCCGCGGCGCCCACACCCGCGTGCAAGTCAACTTCGAAGGCGCCGGCAGCAAGTGGCCGGTGCTGGTATACGCAAGCCTGAGCCTGCTGTAGCCAGGCCGCGGCGGCGATCCCGACGGAAACGGTCGCTCATAATCCCTGCTGCGCTGGCGAGCGCACGACCAGCTCTAACTTCGGGTTGCTACGCACCGTGGGCTGCCTCCGATCCAGGCGCACCTCAATCGCTGCCCTCCAGACCATCGGCGAAGATGCGGTCATTCCAGGCCACGCCTGCGCGCAGGTAGCTGCCGCGTCCGGTCGGCCACAGCGTGCGTGCGTATCGTGTACCCGGTAGATCGAAGGCGACGACGCCGCCGTGAGCGGTGTTGATCACGACTTCCAGTTCACCATCGTCGTCGATGTCGGCCAGCGTCGGCGCAGGCAGGCCGCCATTCCAGCCGCCACCGCGTGCAGTGGGCAGGTCCACCGCAAAAAGCCGAGTGCCGCTGGCATCGAGCATGTACAACTTGCCTGACTCGGCACGGCTCTTTTCGCCCCAGGTCGTGAACAGCACTTCGGCCTTGCCGTCATGGTCGAGATCGGCGACCACGGGTTCGGACGCAAAATGGATGCCCGGGCCGGGAATCACGAACGGCCATTGGTCGTGCTCGGTCTTGTCCAGCCACCACGCGTGGAGCTTGCCGTCGTAACTCGGCAGGAGGATTTCCGCCTGGCCATCGCCATCCAGGTCGGCGACCACCGCATTGGCTGCGACGCTTTCGATGATGTTGTAGTCCTCCGCGAGCGGGCCACCGCTTGCGCCCTGCAGCGGAATGACCGTCCAGTCGAAGCTGCCGACAGCCCAGCGCGTGCGGTCGGCGCGCAGCAGCCAGATGTCGTAGTAGAGGCTGAGGTAGGGATTGGCAGCGCAGTTGTAGACGTTGCCGGGGAGCACCAGTTCGCGCGTGCCGTCGCGATCGACATCGGCAATCGCGGGTGAGGCGTCGGCGAAGTTGGGGCGATGCTCGCTGCCGCAGTTGGCGTAGCCGCGCAAGTCGACTGCGTGGTCGACATGGATGCCGACCTCGGCCCAGGTCTTTGCGCCACCTCCATCGCTGCTCTGCCCATACATCGCATGCGCGCGGCGCTGACTGCCATTGCGATCGAGCACCGTGGTGTAGTGGGTATCGTTGGGCGCGTGAATTTCCGCGAAGCCGTCGTTGTCGAGGTCGCCGATTGCAAGGTTTTGGTTGTACATGCCGGCGCCGTAACCGGGTTCGCCGCTGCGTCGCGCCGGCCAGCCCGCCCGCACGCTACCGCTGGCGGAGAGCACATTGACCTGACGGGTCGAGATCGATGCTGCGACGCCGACGATGACCTGCAGTTGACCGTTGCGATCGAGATCGGCGAGCGCGAGCGAGCGCACCTCGCCGCTGGCAAAAGCGTTGACCGGCCAGCCGCTGCGCACGCTGCCATCGAGGTTGTAGGCGGTTACCTGTCCGCCGCTGCGCCCAACCACGAGTGCGGGTTGGCCATTGCCGGCCAGGTCGCCCAGCGCAACGCCCGGCCACGCACGGCCGGTATTCGTCGCGCGCCACTTGAGCGTGCCGTCATCGCCATCGAGCAGGACGAGGTCGTAGCTTGCTGCCGCAACCGTCATCTGGCCATCGACGCGAACCGCCACGGGCGAGCTGTACCAGCCGGTTTGACACCACGAGGGAAAGCAGCCGCCATAGGACCACTTGAGCGTGGGCGCGGACAACCCTGCGCTGGCCACGCCTGGCGCGGCGAGCGCGAGGAACAGGGCGAATCGGCGGCGGCGAATCGAAAGGGCCATACCAAGCCTCCATCGTCAAGCTGCGGCCGATTATTACCCCATACCGCGTGCGCCGCCGTGACCGCGAATTCAACTCGCGGCGACGGCGTGCCGTGTGCCGTGCCACAAATGTGATCTGGATCGGCAGCGACAACGCCATTCGCAATCCAACCTTCAAGGGGATGTCTGAACAAGCCCGCCATGCCCGCGAAGGCGGGCATCCAGCGATTCAAGCCCTTGAAACCAAAGGCACTGGACTCCCGCCTTCGCGGGAGTGACGAGCGTGTCGATTTGTTCGGATACTCCCAAGGCAACCGATTGCTTGATCTTCTTTGCCTCCACCCGTTAGCCGAAGTCGGCGTAGCGGCGAGCGGGAACCGCCAGGATGTACTCGACGTTCCGGCCCGCGGCGGTGCGCAGCTTCTCCACCTCTTCCAGGTTGTCCAAGCTCAGCAGCCCGCGATCGGCCTTCTAGGGACTACGGGCAAGTTCACCTCGGCGCCCATTTGAACCAGGCAGCATCCGGCGCAGGGTATCGTCACGCATGCCATAGTGATGCACCAATGCCGCAGCGGCGTGCAGACCGAAGATCCAATAGCCGATCACGCCGATCAGCTCATGGAGATCCTCGAGACTTCGGGCGAGGCCGCGATCCACGCCGATCAAGGGC
Organism: uncultured Thiobacillus sp.; assembly: GCA_964452995.1. Lineage (GTDB taxonomy): Bacteria > Pseudomonadota > Gammaproteobacteria > Burkholderiales > Thiobacillaceae > Thiobacillus. The sequence goes on along the minus strand of CAYVOR010000052.1, from coordinate 3,990 downwards.
GGGATATCCCATCCAAAAAACGGGATGACCCGGCCTTTCGCGCTCAGCGTCAGCCAGCCGAGCAGCGGCATCACGACCAGGAACGCGTAGATCGCAAGGTGCATCGACGTCGCCAGGGCCTGCTGCCAGCGCGGCGGCGCGGGTGTGATCGCGGGCGTCGGAAACAGGAAACGCAGCGCGATGCGCGCCAGCACCAGCACCAGCACGCTCAGGCCCAGCATGAAGTGCCAGGTTTTCATGGCGTCATGCGCGGTCGTGCCCTTGGGGAAGATGCCGCGCAGTTCAATCAGCGCGTACACCGCCACCAGCAGCGCCAGCATCAACCAGTGCATGCCGATCGACAGCGGGTGATAACGGTCGGGTTTGAGCGTCGTGTTCATGAAAAGCTCCCTTGTGATGGAAGATGAAGGTGTGTCGGTCGGATTCGCCATTCATTCCGACCGCTTGCGTCCGCTGAACATGGCGCATACGAGATTTTCACGATGCCGCAGGCTGCTGTACGTCACGCCTGCAACGTGCAGGCCTATCAGCACCAGCGCGATGTTGACCAGAAGAACATGCAGGGTGTCGATGCTTTCATTGCCCCAGAAGGCATCGGTGGTTTGCAGCCAGCCGCTGATGCCGATGGCTGCCAACGTCACCAGTAATGCCACGATCATGGCTGCACCCAGCGGGTTGTGCCCGAGATGACGCGCCTCGCGGCGCGCCATCACGTCCCGGGTGTAATTCCACAGGCGACGAGGCGGTGGAACGAAGCTGGAAAAACGCGCGTGATGCGAGCCGACCACGCCCCAGAACAGCCGCAGGCCGATGAGTGCCAGCACGGTATAGCCGAAGGCCTGATGCGCCAGCCCGCCATCATCACCCAACCACCATGCGCCGGTGAACGCGACCAGGAGTGACCAATGGAAGATCAGCACCAGCGGATCCCACACGTTTACCCCGGTACTGCCAGCCCTGGGCCCGACCTCGCCGCCCGGTTTCACTTCTTGCCTGCTTCGGCAACGACGCTCGCGTCCGTCGGGTTGACGAAGAACTCGATTTTCTTGCCGCTCTCGTCGCGGGTGTAGACCTCGTAGCAACTGCCGTGGCTCTTGACCTTGCCCACGGTGTAGCCCCGAGCCTGGAACCGCTCTTTGACAGCCGACATGCCCAGCCATTCCGATTGCGGTTTGTCGGTGCACTCGCCATCGTAGGTCGATGCCAGTGCGGTGACCGGTATGGCGAAGCAAGCCAGTACCAGGGCCGTACGGATGATGTTTGCGTTCATGATGTGTCCTCGTTGGCTGCGAATGAAACCGGCCGTGGCCGGTATGCCGTCTGGCATGGACGCAGCGTGCAGGAGCGCGCTGAAGTGATTCTTAAGGCGCCCGCCGCAGAGGACAGCGCTCAGTTGCGCTTAAGCTTCGCAGGCAAAATGCAGGAAACGACAAGATGGAGGCGAACCGTGCGCGTGCTGCTGGTTGAAGACGACCCCATCCTCGGCAACGGGGTGGAAGCGGGGCTTCGGCAGGCCGGTTTCGTGGTGGACTGGGCCAGGGACGGTCGCGGCGCGCAGCTTGCGCTGGAGACGACACCTTATGAACTGGTCGTGCTCGACCTGGGCCTGCCGCGCGTCTCCGGCATGGAGCTTCTGCGCTGGCTGCGGGCGCGTGGCAACGATCTTCCGGTATTGATCCTGACCGCGCGCGACACCGTGCCCGATCGCATCGGCGGGCTGGAAGCTGGCGCCGATGACTACCTCATCAAGCCCTTCGACCTGGGCGAACTGGTGGCCCGCGTGCGCGCCCTGCATCGGCGCGCGCACGGCCGCAGCGTGGATGCGATCCGCTATCGCGACCTGGTGGTGGTGCCGGACAGCCTGAGCGTGACGCGCGGCGCGCAAACCATCGGCCTGTCGCGGCGCGAGTGCAGCCTTCTGATCCATCTGCTGGAGCACCAGGGCACGGCGATCTCGCGCGCCCGGCTGGAGGAAAACCTGTACGGCTGGAACGAGGAAGTGGAAAGCAACGCGGTCGAAGTGCACATCCACAACCTGCGCCGGAAACTCGGTGCCGACCTGATCCGCACCATCCGCGGCGTGGGCTACCTCGTGCCGCGCGAGGCCGCATGAAAACCTTTTCCATCCGCCGCCGCCTGCTGCTCACCCTGCTTGCCGGGCTTGCGCTGGTCTGGGTCGCCATGCTGGCACTGGGCTACCAGAAGGCCCGCGAGGAAATCCACGAACTGTCCGATGCCCGCCTCCAGCAAGCGGCGCGCACCCTGCTGGTGCTGGATCTGAAGCGTCTCGGGCGCCTGGTCCGCAGCGAGGCGGATGCGCACGATCTGCCCGACAGCGAACAGGCCGACGAAGCGCCGCCGCTGGCGTTCCAGGCGTGGAACGAGCATGGGCAACTGCTCATCGACAGCGCCGATGCGCCCGCAGCAGCATTCGATCCACGCGAAGGTTTCGCCACCCGCACGCTCGAAGGCCAAGCCTGGCGCAGCTACAGCGTGCGTGATCGCAAGCATGGCTACCTGTTGACCGTGCTGGAACCCCTCGCCGTGCGCGATCATCCGGTGCACGGGCTGGCCGCCCGCATGGGCCAGGTGCTGCTGCTGGCCCTGCCGATACTGGCCGCACTGATCTGGCTCACGGTCCACCGTGGCTTGCTGCCGCTGGCGCGCCTGTCCGCGGCCATCGCCACCCGCGATGCGCGCGCACTGGAGCCGATCACCCCCGCGCAACTGCCCGGAGAAGCCGCGCAGCTGGTTGCCGCGCTCAATGCACTGCTGGCCCGGCTGCGACAGTCGCTGGAGAAGGAGCGCGCCTTCACCGCCGATGCCGCGCATGAATTGCGCACGCCGCTGGCGGCGATCAAGGTGCAGGCCGAAGTGGCGCTGGCCAGCACCGGTGAAGTCGAGCGCCGGCAGGCGCTGCAACAGCTCATCGCCGGCGTCGATCGCGCCACCCATCTCGTTCAGCAGATGCTGCAACTGGCGCGCATCGAGCATGGCACCGGCCACCTGCATCAGGCCGTCGCGCTGGACGAACTGGCTGCGCAGGCCATCGCCGCGCGGGCCGACCAGGCCGTGCAGCGCGGCATGGAGCTGTCGCTCGACGCCGGCACCCACGGCCGCATCGCCGGCGACCCGGCGATGCTGCGCGTCCTGATCGACAACCTCATCGACAATGCCCTCAAGTACGGCCGCAGCGGCGGAACCATCGAGGTACGCATCCGGCAGGATGAATCCGGCCCAGTGCTGACGGTGGCCGACGAGGGTGACGGCGTCAGCGCCGCCGATCTCGCCCGCCTGCACGACCGCTTCTTCCGCATCGAAGGCACGAGCGCGAGCGGCAGCGGCCTGGGCCTGTCCATCGTCGAAAAGATCGCCGCCGCGCACCACGCCAAGGTCGAATTTCACTCTGGCATCGGCGGCCGCGGCCTCGGTGTGAGCGTGCGCTTCGGCGGGGCCTGATGCCGGCAGCCCGGCCAGCGGGCCGGTATCATCCCCTGAGACGCGGCCGGGGCACGCTGGCGCGTGCGCGCTGCCGGCCGGTGGCGCATTTTCCTTGGATTTGAGGGCCGGCAATGCCGTGGCTGCAATGGCACCAACGCGATGAAGATTTGAAGGCGGCGGCGAAGACACCGTATCGCCTGCTGCAACCGGTGCAATCGCTCGCCCACGGCGATGAAGATGCGCCCAACATGCTGATCCAGGGTGACAACCTGGAAGCCTTGAAGGCGCTGCTGCCCTACTACGCGGGGCAGGTGAAGTGCATCTTCATCGACCCGCCCTACAACACCCAGTCCGCCTTCGAGCACTACGACGACAACCTGGAGCACGCCCAGTGGCTGTCGATGATGTACCCGCGCATGGTGCTGCTGCGCGAGTTGCTGAGCGAGGACGGCTCGATCTGGGTCACGCTGGATGACAACGAGGCGCATTACTTCACCTGATTAGCGTCGAACCTCAGCCGACGAAATTGGTTTCGGTGCGCAGACGTGG
>CAYVOR010000051.1:0-18423 GCA_964452995.1 uncultured Thiobacillus sp. | reverse complement strand
CGAAGTGTACAAATAAAAACAATCCATGTAACCGGGTTGTTTTCAAGGGTATTGCAGGCGGTCGGAGCCTCGGCCGGCCGGGGTGGCACGGTGCGTGGCGGCAATTGGCGCCAAAAAACTCAGCGCTGCGCGTGAACGGCGGGAACGACCGAAACGTGCCGCATCAGCCGCGCTGAATTGTCCCGCCAGTCCGCCCTGCCCCACGGTTGCCCAGTCGCCCGATGCGCGTAACTTGACTGGACCACGCTCCAGCTGTCGGAGAGGACAACCCGATAAGTCATGCCGATGGCGGTATGGGTGACGGCATTGGTCGGGGCGCCGTCGCGTGACGGGCATTCATCCCCGGCTGTTTGCGACAGTAGCCTTGGTGTGTGGCAGTCTCGTGCTACAGCACATAGCGCGCGAGATCCTCGCTGGCGGCCAGCGCGGCCAGCCGCGTGGTGACGGCGTCGGCATCGACCACGTATTCGCCGGTGGTGCTGCCGGCGTCGAAAGAAATATCCTCCAGCAGTTTTTCCATCACCGTGTGCAGCCGTCGCGCGCCGATGTTCTCGGTGCGCTCGTTGACCTCGAAGGCGATTTCGGCGATACGGCGGATGCCGTCACCGGTGAACTTCAGCGTCACGCCTTCGGTCGCCAGCAGCGCTTCGTATTGCCGGGTCAGGCAGGCGTCGGTCGCAGTCAGGATGCGCTCGAAATCTTCTACCGAGAGCGCCTGCAGTTCGACGCGGATCGGCAGCCGGCCCTGCAGTTCGGGGATGAGGTCGGACGGCTTCGACAGGTGGAAGGCGCCGCTGGCGATGAACAGGATGTGATCGGTCTTCACCATGCCGTACTTGGTCGAGACGGTGGTGCCTTCGATCAGTGGCAGCAGGTCGCGCTGCACACCCTGGCGCGACACGTCGCTGCCGTGGGCCTCGCTGCGGGTGGCGATCTTGTCGATTTCGTCGAGAAACACCATGCCGTTCTGCTCGACGGCTTCGAGCGCCTGCTGCTTGGTGTCCTCGTCATTGATGAGCCGCCCCGCCTCTTCCTCGGTTAGCAGCTTCATGGCCTCGCGCACTTTCAGCTTGCGGTTCTGCCGCCGGCTTTGGCCGAGGCTGGCGAACATGCCCTGCAGTTGCTGCGAGAGATCTTCCATTCCCGGCGGGGTGAAGATTTCCATGTTGGGGTTGGTCGCGGCGACGTCAATTTCGATTTCCTTGTCGTCGAGCTGGCCTTCACGCAGCATTTTGCGGAAACGCTGACGTGCCGTGCCGTCTTCGCGCGGAGTGTCAGACTCGCCGAAACCGACGCTGCGTGGCGGCGGCAGCAGCGCGTCGAGAATGCGTTCCTCGGCGGCTTCTTCGGCGCGGAACTGCACCTTGGCCGTTGCCTGTTCACGTATCTGCTTGATCGCTGTTTCCATCAGATCGCGAATGATGGTGTCGACGTCGCGTCCGACGTAGCCGACCTCGGTGAACTTGGTCGCCTCGATCTTGATGAAGGGCGCGTTGGCGAGCCGTGCCAAACGGCGGGCGATCTCAGTCTTGCCGACGCCCGTCGGGCCGATCATGAGGATGTTCTTCGGCGTGATTTCCTGGCGCAGCGGCTCCTCAACCTGCTGGCGGCGCCAGCGGTTGCGCAGGGCCACCGCCACCGCGCGCTTGGCGGTGGCCTGGCCGACGATGTGCTTGTCGAGTTCGTGGACGATTTCTTTTGGGGTCATGGCGGGCGAGCGGTGAGCGGGCAGGCTCACAGGGTTTCGATCACGTGGTTCTGGTTCGAATAAATACAGATATCTCCCGCTATGGTGAGGCTCTTTTTGACGATTTCAAGCGGGGACAGGTCGGTGTTCTCCAGCAGCGCACGGGCAGCGGACTGGGCGAAGGCACCGCCAGAGCCGATGGCGGCGATGCCGAGTTCGGGCTCCAGCACGTCGCCGTTGCCGGTGATGATGAGCGAGTACTCGCTGTCGGCTACCGCCAGCATGGCCTCGAGCCGCCGCAGCATGCGGTCGGTGCGCCAGTCTTTGGCGAGTTCGACCGCGCTCCTGAGCAGATGCCCCGAGTGCTTGTCGAGCTTGGCTTCGAAACGTTCGAACAGGGTGAAGGCGTCGGCGGTGCCGCCGGCGAAGCCGGCCAGCACTTTATCCTGATGCAGGCGCCGTATCTTGCGCGCGGTGGATTTGATGACGATATTGCCGAGCGTGACCTGGCCGTCGCCGCCAAGGGCAACGTCATTGCCCCGGCGGACGGAGAGGATGGTGGTGCCGCGATACTGTTCCATGTGCGGGAGATATCCTGAAAAAAGCGGTGAACCGGAATGCGCGGGCTGTTAACCGCCCGCCCCCGCAGCAGTGGGGTCAGTCCGGGTGGTGCGGAATGAGTTGCGCCAGCTGATCGATGCCCATGACGCGGAAAAGTTCATGTATGAGTGCATTGTGACCGCGCAGGGTGATGGCCTTGCCGCTGCCCAGGCACTGCATCAGCACACTGATGAACTGGCTGACGCTGCCATAGTCGACCCGGGTCACCTGGCTCAGGTCGACCAGCACGTCGTTATGGGTGGCGGCATAACTGCCGAGCTGCTGCAGGGCGCTGTCGTTGGCGGGGGTGATTTCGCCAGTCAGCCGCAGGGCGTCGTCGACCGGTTCGGTGGGTTTTGCCTGTATCACCTCAGCCGCCTGTACTTCGCTCCAGGAAGGGGGCGAGACTTCGAAACGGACGGCGTAGTCGACGGCCAGGTCTTCGAATTGCTCCTGCTGGCCGAGTGTCTGGTAGATCTCCAGCAGCAGCAGCCAGTGCACCGCACGGCTGTGGGTGGCACGGTTGAGGTCCTGCAGCAGGGCGATCAGGCGGTCGACGCCGCTGACCTGCAGCTTGCGCTTGGCCTTGCGGGCCGCGGAAAGGATTTTTGCGCATTCGTCGGCGCCCGATTCATCGACCATTTCGATATGCGAGAAATCGATCCGCACCACGGCCTTCTTGTCGGTAGCGGCGATGCCTTCGCGCAGCGTGGCCGTTGCCTTCTTGTCGAGCAGGCCTGGCAGTTGCAGGCTGGCCGCTTCTGCCGCCTGGGATTTTCCGGCGGTGCCGTTGCTGCCGATTTTTTGCCAGACAGGCGGCGAGGTCTCGAAGCGCATCGCGTAATCCAGCGCCAGTTGGTCGAAGTCTTTCTCACGACTCTGGATACAGTAAAGGTCGAACAGCATGTGCCAGGCGCGGCGGTTGCCACTGCCCAGTATGTCTTTCAACTGACGCTCTGCCATGTCGGTCTGGCCGCTTGCATACAGGATGGCCGCTTCGTCCACCGGCGATTGGGGTGCGCCGCTGGTTTCCTCCACCACGATGCCGCTGGCGCCCATGTCCATGGTCAGCAGGGTTTCGGTGGTGCGGGATTCGGTGGGCGCAGAGACAGGCGCCGGCTTGGGGGCGGGTGTCTTGTCCTTGCCTTTTTTGAAAAACGGAAGAGCCACAGAGTATGCGTACGCAGGTCGGAGTCAGTGGTGGATACTAGCGCTGTCGCCCCGTCCCGGCAACCGCAATAACCCACCACCGAGCAAGCCGACCACGGCAAGCGCCATGACGATCGCCGGGCCAGCGGGCCAGTCGACGAGCGCAGACGCTGCCAGCCCGGCCGCGCAGGCCAGGGCGCCGATCCCCCAGCCGGCCAGCAATCCTGTGCCAGGCGGCCAGCCGCGTACGGCCAGGGCGGGCAGGATCAGGCTGGCAAACACGAGATAGACGCCGACGAGCTGCACCGAGGCGGTGATGGCGAGCGCGAAGATCAGATAAAAGCCCATCCGTCCGAGGCGATCGCCCCGCAGCCGCCAGAAACCGAGCAGCAGTGCGTAGACTACCGCGATCCGGGCCAGCTGGGACGGCTCCACCCAGAGGATCTGCCCGGCCAGCAATTCATTCAGGTGCTCGCCGCCATGCGGATCGCCCGACAACAGCAGCACGGACAGACTCGCGGCGACGACGAAAGTCGAGCCGATCAGGGCTTCCTGGATGTCGGGCCAGCGTGCCTCGCACCATGCCAGAAACGCAGCGCCGGTCAGCGCCGCCGTTGCCGCCGCCAATTGGGTCTGCCAGCCCTCGGTCTCCCAGCCCATCGTATGAGCGGCGATGACGCCGAGCACGGCAATCTGGGCAATGGCGAGATCAAGGAAGATGATTCCGCGCGCCAGGACTCGTCGTCCCAGCGGCACGTGCGTGGCGAGGATGAGGAGCCCGGCGGCGAACGGCCAGCCGAGCAGTCCGGGGTCGAGTGCGCTCCAGTTCATCGCGCGATGGTCAGCAATTGATCGATGCTGTCGTCGAACAGGCCGAACAGGTCACGGGCCCGATCCGATCCGCCGACGGTGAACGGCAGCGCGATGGCCGGAATGCCGGTGCGACTGGCCAGCCATTCCGAGGGGCGCGGATCCTGGTAGGCGGTGCGAATGACGACCTTGGCAGGTGTGGTCTTCAACTGTGCGGCGATTTTGGCCAGATGGCCGGCCGAGGGCGCAACGCCGGGCTTGGGCTCAAGTACTGCCACCTGCTTCAAGCCCAGCCAGTTCTCCAGATAAGGGAAAGCCTCATGCTGCACGGCGATGGGCATGCCCCTGAGCGGTGCGGCCTGTGCCTGCCAGCGGGCCATTGCCGCATTCCAGCGCGTGTTGAAGTCTGCCAGCCGCGCCGTGTACGCGCTGGCGTGGGCCGGATCGATCCCGGCCAGCCGGGTGCCCAGTACGTGCGCCACGCGCGCGATGTTGCGCGGGTCGGTCTGGATGTGCGGATTGCCGGCGGCGTGGATGTCGCCCTGGGCACGATCGAGCAGGGCCGGTTTCCCCAGCAGTGCGATCTGGCGTGCCGCCTCGAGATAGCCCGGCTGGCCCGGCTGGATGGCGGCATTGCCCGCCTGCCGCAGCAGCACAGGCAACCAGCCGACCTCGAGTTCGGCGCCGGTACAGACCACCAGGTCGGCGCGACGCATCTGCGCGATCAGGCTGGGCCGCGCCTCGATGTGGTGCGGATCCTGAAAGGCGGTCGTGGCGGTATAGACCCTGACGTCGCTGCCGCCGAGCTCGGTGGCCAGCGCACCCCATTCGGGTTCGCAGGCAAAGACATTGAGCGCGGCATGGGCGAAAGCCGGCCATGCCGCGACGAGGAAGGCGAATACACGGAATGCTTTCATCGGGGGCTCCTTAAAAGGCGTGAGCGCCATGTGTGCCGAGGCTGAGAATGTACTGCACGTACCACTGGTTCTCGTGCTGCCCTTCGGTGGCCTTGTCTTTCGTGTACTGCAGGCGCCAGCGCGAGAATTCCGAAGGCGAGTAGTCGGCCATCAACGAATGGCGGGTCGGCCTGTAATCGCTGCGCGGCAAGTGGGCGTTGTTGAGGCCGAAATCCTGAGAGCCCGGATCAAGCAGGTCGTAGCGATAGCCGGCGCGCCAGCGCGGCATGAACTGATAGACGCCTTGTGCGTAACCGCCGTACTGGGTGGCCCGGTAGGCGCCGGCTCCGCACAGCAACGTATCTAAACAGCCGAGGCTGCCGTTCTCCTCGCGCCTGAATATCTCGGCGGCGAACTTGAAGGTGCGGAGGGTCGAATTGCCGCGCGGCGCCGACTTCCAGACGAAATCCGCCAGCCAGGTCGTGCTGTCGCCGGTGAAGGCGGTGGCTACATCGGCACCGGCAAAGTCTGCGAGCGTGCTGCTGCGTTCGGCCGCGCGCGTTGATAGATATGACACGCCACCGCGCCAGCTGTGCGAATCGCCGACGTCGCCGCCGATATGACCGTACAGCGCGTAGCTGCCGACGCCGTTCACGTTGCGGTCGGTGCCGGGGAAGGCCGCGCCGCGCCCGATTTCGGCACCCAGTTCGGTGAAAAAATCGGTCGGCGCCACCCATCGTAGTTGCAGGCCGTCGTTGCCGTAGCCTTCGCCAAACAGGGCTTCGTACATCAGGGCGTTGGTGACGAAATCCCAGGCATGCGGGTGCTGTTCGTTCTGGTAGCCGATACCGGCGCGAAAACGGCCGCCCTTCACGGTCAGGCCTTGGCCCAGCGCCAAAGTCTGGAACCAGGCTTCCTCTACGCCGACCGTGCCGTCGTTCAGCGTGGCATTGAAATAGCCGCGGAAATACGGATCGATATTGGCGGAGAGGACGAGTTCGCTGTCGTCGGCCGAAAAACCGCGCGAGGTTCCGGGTGGTGCGCCGTCGGGCAGGAAGCCTGTGATGCGACGTTGGGGACGATCCTTCAGATGGGCATAGCGACCCTGCAGGATGAGCGAGATTTCAGGGTTGAAGGTACCGGGATTGCCCGATGACGACCCGACCGTGTCATGTGCGGCGACGAGCTCGACGGCAGGCGCGGCAGCGGACGCTTCGGCACGGGCGAGCCGCGCTTCCAGCGCCTGGATGCGCGTTTCGTAATCGGCTTTCATTTTCTGGACGTCGGTGCGCAAGGCGGCGAGGTCGGCCTCGTCGGCATGCGCCGGGCAGGCAGCCGCCAGCGCGGCCGCCAGCAGGGCGGGACGTAACATGTTTGACTCCATCAACGTGAGGTGAATGTCTGCGCACTTGAGTGGCGCAGGCTTCGAAAAAACTCAGGTGCTGGACAGAGCAGGCGGTGCGCGTGCACACGCGGTGCGGGGAGCGAGGTCGGCATAGCGGACGCCGGTGCCGGATACTTGCGCATGCTCGCCTGGCGGTATCGCCAGAACGACCAGGCTGGGTGGCAGCGCCGTGCCCAGGTGAGCGTGTGTGAGGCAGACTTTGCAGACCTTGTCGGGCATCCCCGTGTCGTGCGTGTCCAAATGGGTCAGCTCGTGCGCGAACGCCGCCGCGTGACCGAACAGCAGGGTCAGGGCAAACAGCCAGGAGAGAAGAGGGCGTGACGGCATGGGGCAAACGCTAGCGCCGCGGCGGGTCGACGGGGGGAACGGGGTCGTAGCCGTGATCGCAGCCGGGGCGACAGCGGCCGATGCGTTTCGCGGCCAGCCAACCGCCCTTGAGTGCGCCGTGCTTCTCGATGGCTTCCTTGCCGTATTCCGAGCAGGTCGGCAGGTAGCGGCACTGCCGGCCCAGCCAGGGCGAGAGCGCCAGCTGGTAGAGGCGGATCGCGCCGACGAGGAATCTTTGCGCGAGATTCATCGATGCGCCCCGGAATGATGGGACGCCGCACCGGAAAAGTCGGCCAGCAGCCGGGCGACGAATTCGGGTTCGAGGTCGCGCACGATGAACACGAAGCGGCTACGGTGGTCGTCGTCCGGCCAGGTATCAAGCGTCACTTCGGGATACAGCACGTGCTGCACGCCGTGCAGCACCACCGGCTGCGGTTCGTCCTGCAGGGCCACGATGGCCTTGAAGCGCAACAGGTTCTCGGCGCGAAACGAGGTCAGCATGCCGAGCGCCGATTGCAGGCCGTAGCGGTCGAGCGGCGCATCGATCACCACCGAGAATGCCTGGATGCGCGCGTCGTGCAGCGCGGGCTGAGCCTTGCCGCCGAGCGGACTGGCGCTGGCGGACTGATAGCGCTGCGGTTTCAGCCAGCGCATGGCTTCCAGCGACCGCGTCTCGGCGTTCCATAGGCCCAGATTCTGGATCGCGGCGGGGTCGAGTTCGCCGTGCGTCACGGTCACGATGTCGGCCGCCGGATTGAGCGTGGCGAGCCGTTCGCGCAACGCCGCGACGGTATCGGCCGGAGCGAGATCGGTTTTGGTGAGCAGCAACCGGTCGGCCACCGCCACCTGCTTGATGGCCTCGAAATGCTCGTCGAGCTGGCCCATGCCAAACAGCGCGTCGACTGTGGTCACCACGCCGTCGAGACGGAAGCGCGCGCGCACCCAGTTGTCGTGCAGCAGGTTGTCGAGCACCGGCGCCGGGTCGGCGATGCCGGTGGTCTCGATGATGACGCGTTCGAACGCCGGGATGTCGCCTTTCTGCCGCGCCATCCACAGGTTTTTCAGCGTCGGCGACAGGCTGCCGGAAATCGTGCAGCACACGCAGCCGCCCGACAGCAGCGCCATCGGCCCCTCCATTTTTTGCAGCAGCTGGTGGTCGAGCGCGACTTCGCCGAACTCGTTCATCAGGATCGCCGTGCGCGGCAGCGTGCGCACCAGATGATTCAACACCGTGGTCTTGCCGCTGCCGAGAAAACCGGTGAGCAGTGTGATGGGAAGGGGAGAGTCGGACATCATGCGCACACGGGCTTTTGCGATGGGCAGGGTGCAGGTTTCGGTGCAGGCTCATGCCGGCGTAGCCGGCGTGAAGCCGCGCAGGGGCGGCCGGAGCCAAAACCGGTGAGCAGAATGATGGGAATGGGGCTGTCGGACGTCACGACCGTATGAATCTACATGATGAGGGGAGGCAGGTTCCGGGGTGGCCGACGTGAAACTGCGCAGCGGCGGCGTGACCAGGAACGCTGTGGACACAGCGGGACAGGCAAGGTTCCCATCGCCGCCGCCGTTGATTCAGGCGTGCAGTCTTTCCTTTTTCTCGTGACGTTCCTGTGCCTCGATCGAATATTCGGCAGTGGGGCGCGCCAGCAGGCGCGGCACACCGATGGGATCGCCGGTTTCCAGGCACCAGCCGTATTCGCCGCTTTCAATGCGCGCCAGGGCGGAATTGATCTTTTTCAACAGCTTGCGTTCGCGGTCACGCACGCGCTGTTCCAGCATGTGCTCCTCTTCCACGGTGGCACGGTCGTTGGGATCGGCAAAATTCTCGTTTTCCTTCAGGTGTTCGCCGGTGTCGGCCGCATTGCTGAGCATCTCGTCGCGCAGCATTTCAAGGCGGGTGCGAAAAAACGTCAACTGGGCTGCGTTCATATAGGCGGAGGCCGGCATCTTCAGCAGTGCAGCTTCAGTCAGGGGTTTGGACGAGGCGGTCATGGGATCTCCAAGCGTCTGGAATGGTTGAAAAATGCAGCGGGGCGGCGCCCCGACAGCCGAAATCGATCCGGCTGTAGCCAATGCGCGACCCGCATCATAACCCCGTCACGCGTGTGTGTGCCACCGACCGCTGCAAAGTTGGCGGACAGGCCGAATCCGGAGAGATAGAGGATAATCCCGTCATGAATGCCTTTCTTCCGTTGACCGTTCTTCTGTTCCTGATGGCGGGATGCGGACGCGACGCGCCATCTGCGGCGCCCGAGGATATCCGTCCGGTACGTGCCGAGCAGGTGGGCGCACACATCGTTCAGCAGCGTACGCGCTACCCGGGCGAGGTACGCGCACGTTACGAGACCGATCTGGCGTTTCGCGTGGCGGGGCGGGTCGATACCCGTCGCGTGGAGGTCGGCAGCCAGGTTCGGGCGGGCCAGGTCCTGGCCACGCTCGATCCGAAGGACTATGCACTGGCCGCGCGCGCGGCGCGGGCGCAGCTTGCCGCCGCCGAGGCCGAGGCCCGCCTGGCGCGTCAGGACCTGCATCGCTTTACCGAACTGCGCGCACAGAATTTCATTTCACAGGCCGAGCTTGACCGCCACCGGACCACGGCCGAGGCGGCCGGGGCGCAGGTGCATCAGTTGCGCGCGGAGGCGACCCGCCAGGACAATCAGCAGGCCTATACCCGGCTGACTGCGCCGCATGCCGGCGTCGTAACCGCCATTTCGTTCGAGGCGGGGCAGGTGGTGGCGGCCGGGCAGCCGGTGGCGAAGCTGGCGCGCAGCGGCGAACGCGATGTGCGCATCGATGTGCCGGAAAATGCGCTCGATGCGCTGCGAGCCGCGCGCAATCCGCGCATTCGGCTGTGGTCGGTGGCGGACCGGGACTATGCGGGACGCTTGCGCGAAGTGTCGCCGGTGGCCGACGCGAGCAGCCGCACCTACAGCGCCCGCGTCAGTCTGCTGAATCCTGATGCAGCGGTGAAACTGGGCATGACGGCCACGGTCGAGGTCGGTAGCGAATCGACGCCGGGCCTGTCGGTCGCGCAGTCGGCCCTGTTCAGAATCAACGGCAAGCCGCAAGTATGGGTGGTGAATCCACAGACCTACAAGGTGATGGCACGCGACGTGCGGATTGGCGAACTTAATGGCGAACGCGCGGCCATCGTGTCGGGGCTGGCTGCTGGCGAGTGGGTGGTGACGGCGGGCGTGCACAAGCTGGCGCCCGGTCAGCAGGTGCGTCTGGCCGAGCCCGGCCGTCGATGAACGATTCGCCCCGTTTCGTGCCCGGGCGCGGCAACCTGTCGCGCTGGGCGATCGAGCATCCGGCGCTGGTGCGTTTTTTCGTCGTGCTGATCCTGCTGGTCGGTGCGCGATCCTACTTCCAGCTGGGGCAGGCCGAGGATCCGCCGTTTACCTTCAAGACCATGCTGATTCAGGCGCAATGGCCGGGCGCGACCGCACAGGAGGTATCGGAACAGCTGACCGAGCGGATCGAGAAGAAGCTGCAGGAAATGCCCGAGCTCGATTTTGTGCAGAGCTACGCCAAGGCGGGCGAAACGGCGCTGTTCGTCAATCTCAAGGAAACGGTACGCGGGCACGACGTGAGCGAGGCCTGGTATCAGGTGCGCAAGAAAATCGGTGACCTGAAGACAGCGCTGCCGGCCGACGTGAGGGGACCCTTCTTCAATGACGAGTTCGGCGACACCTTCGGCTCGATCTACGCCTTCACCGGCGACGGCTTCAGCCGGGCCGATCTGCGCCGCGTCGCCGAGCAGGCGCAGCGCGAGGTGCGCCGTCTGCCCAATGTGGGCAAGGTCGAACTGTTCGGTCTCGTCCCGGAAAAAATCTACATCGAGATTCCCGCGCAAAAGCTGGCCACGCTTGGCCTGACGCCGCAGCAGATCATGCAGGCGGTGCAGGAGCAGAACGGCGTGGTCGCCAATGGCCGGATCGAAAACGAGACGCTGTCGATTCCGCTGCGTGTGTCGGGGTCCTATTCCGACGTCGAGGGCGTGCGCGAAACGATCATCAGGATCGGCACACGCCGCATCCGGCTGGGCGACATCGCCGAGGTCACGCGGCACTACGAAGACCCACCTGCCACCGAAATCCGCTCGCAGGGCGTACCGGCGGTTCTGCTAGGCGTGTCGCTGGCCGAGAGTGGTGACGTGGTGGCAATGGGCCGCGCGGTGGCCGCCGCCATGGCAGCCTTGCAGAAAACGCTGCCGGTAGGCATGGAAATCCAGCGGATCCATGATCAGCCCAGCATTGTCAGCCACTCGGTCAGACTGTTCATGCAGAGCTTTTTCGAGGCCGTTGCCATCGTGCTGGCGGTGACCTTCCTGGCGCTCAAGTGGCGTGCCGGCCTGGTGGTGACGCTGTCCATTCCGGTCGTGCTGGCGATCACCTTCACCTTCATGTGGCTGTTCGACATCGGCCTGCACCTTATCTCCACCGGCGCGCTCATCATCGCCCTCGGCCTCCTGGTGGACGACGCCATCATCGCGGTGGAAATGATGGCGCACAAGCTCGAGGCCGGCTGGAACCGCTTCGAGGCCGCCACCTATGCCTTCCATTCGACGGCGTTTCCCATGCTCACCGGCACCCTGCTGACCACCACCGCGTTTTTGCCGATCGCACTGGCCAAATCGATGGTCGGCGAATATACCTTCGCCATTTTCGCGGTGACGACGATCGCCCTGCTGTCCTCGTGGCTGGTGGCGGTCGTGGTGACGCCTTATCTGGGGCACGTTCTGCTGAAACCGGCCCATCACGTGGCTGACGAGAATGCGGCCTATTTCACGCCGTTCTACCGGCGCTTTCGGACCATGGTGACCTGGTGCCTCACGCATCGTGGCAGCGTGATCGCCTTGACCGTCGTGGCGCTGGTGGTCGGGCTGCTCGCGATGCAGCGGGTCGAGAAACAATTCTTCCCGCAATCCGACCGCCTGGAAATCCTGGTGGAGATGTGGCTGCCGGAAGGTGCGTCCATCGATGCCACGCGCGCCGAAGCAGTCCGGCTCGAAGCCATGCTGCGGCAGGACAAGGATGTCGCGCACGTTCTCGATTACATCGGTCAGGGCGCGCCGCGTTTCGTGCTGGCGCTGGACCAGCGGCTGAACAACCAGAATTTTGCGCAACTGGTGGTGATCGCCAGGGACGTGCCGGCACGCGAACGCGAACTTGCACGTATCCACCGGCTGTTCGAGACCGACTTTCCCAACGTGCGCGGCCGGGCGGCACGCTTCGAATACGGGCCGCCCGCCGGTTATCCGGTGCAGTACCGGCTGTCTGGCGCCGATATTCCGCAGCTCAAGATCGAGGCCGAAAAGCTGCGCAGGATTGTCGCGGCCAACCCGCAGGTGACCGCTGTGAACCTGGACTGGAACGAGCAATCGCTGGCGATCAGGGTCCAGCTCGACCAGGACAAGATCAAGGCGCTCGGCCTCAGTTCGGATACGGTTGGCCGCCTGCTGGCACTGGAACTGTCGGGGGTGACCGTCACCCAGTTCCGGGAGGACGACCAGTTGATCGACGTCGCGCTGCGCATTCCGCGCATGGAACATCGCGACGTCGATGCGCTGAAATCGCTGCCGGTCGGCAGTTTCGGCGGGCAGAGCGTGACGCTGGGGCAGATCGCCACCTTTCAGCCGACGTTCGAGGATGGCGTGATCTGGCGACGCGACCGCCTGCCGACGATTTCGGTACGCGGCGATCCGATAGGCAAGACGCAGCCGGCCACGATTATCGATGCGGTCGCGCCGCAGGTGGCCGCATTCAAGGCACAGCTGCCGCCCGGTTTCCGGCTGGAAATCGGCGGGCCGGTGGAAAGCAGTACCAAGGCCAATGCCGCCATCGCCGCCTCGTGGCCGTTGATCGTGATCACCACCTTGACCTTGCTGATGCTGCAACTCGGCAGTTTCTCGCGGGCGCTGCTGGTGGTGCTGACGGCGCCGCTCGGCATCATCGGCGTGGCGGTCGCCCTGCTGATAACCGGGCAGCCGATGGGCTTTGTGGCCTTGCTGGGCATCATTTCGCTATCCGGCATGATCATGCGCAACTCGGTGATTCTGGTCGACCAGATCCGGCAGGACATCGCGCGTGGCCTGTCGCAATGGGATGCGATCGTCGAATCCACGGTGCGGCGGATGCGGCCGATCAGCCTTACCGCCGCCGCCGCGGTACTGGCGATGATCCCGTTGTCGCGCTCGATTTTCTGGGGGCCGATGGCGGTATCGGTGATGGGCGGGCTGATCGCGGCGACTTTTCTTACGCTGTTTTTTCTGCCCGCCCTGTATGCGGCTTGGTTCAGGGTAAAACCCGACTAAGGTGAGTAAGCAAGGAGGCGAGGATGAAAGTTGCCGTATTCGCATTGCTGCTGGCAGGGTGCGCCAGTCTTGAATCGCCCGATCCGGCTTCGCCCTACTACGCCTATCCGCACGGATGGGTGGCGCAACTCAACCAGCCGCTGACGATCGCGGCGGGTTCCGCCACCGTGCGCCTGCAATATGGCCGGATCGTGCCGCGTAACAGCGTGCAGGAACAGGATCCCTTCTGCGTGGTGGAACTGAACACGGTCGACGACGCGCCGCAGACACTGAGACCGGGAAATTTCGACATATTGCGGGTCACACGCAGCATCAGTCCCGTCATGGCAGGGGGGGCGCATTCGCCTTTCATGAAAACACGGTTTGCTTTCGACGACGGCGATCCGACGTTTCTGTATTACATCACCACCTTTCGGTTACGCGACCCCGCCCAACCGGATCTGCGTAGCATGACCTGCGCGTGGAACCAGATGGCGCCCGGCAACCGCGCCCTGATGAGGCATCTCAGCCTGGATGAAATCCGCCGTGCACTGGGCAGCTGGATGAGCCTGATCCCGCCGAAGGCGATGCTGTAAGCCTGTCGATGCGGTGGCCGTTTACTGACCTTATTTGATCAGCGTCAGATGGGGTGGGCATGCGGCGTGCCTGCCTGCGGCGGACTGCGCGTTGGCGACCGGCTGCCAGGAGGGGAAGGCTTCCGGACGGTGAATGTGGTAGCCCTGCAGATAATCCACGCCCATGTCCTCGAGCAGTGCCGCCATCTCGGCGTCCTCCACCTGCTCGGCTACCGAATGCATGCCGAAATCGCGCGCCAGCTGGGCGATCGAGCGGACGATGGCCTGGTCGCGCCGGTCGTCCAGCATGCCGCGCACGAAAGCGCCGTCGATCTTGAGGAAGTCGGCGGGCAGATGCTTGAGATAGAAGAAGGAGGAGGCGTCGCGCCCGAAGTCGTCCAGCGCGAACTGACAGCCGCGTTCGCGCAGGCCGTGGATCAGGCGCTGGGCGTCATCCAGGTTGACCACCGCGGCGGTTTCCGTCACCTCGAATCCCAGGCGTGAACCTTCCACGCCATAGTGATCGAGCATGTGGCAGACCATGCCGAGGAAGGATTCGTCGGCCACGGTCTTGCCCGAGAGATTGATGAAATACACCGCATGGTCGTCGGGCTGCGCGGCCAGGTAGGACACCACGGCTTCCAGCATCCAGCGGTCGAGGATGGGCGCCTGTCCGTAGCGCTCGAGCGCCGGCAGCAGCTTGGCCGGCCCTTCGACCACGCCATCGCGCTGCCAGCGGATCAGTACCTCGTAGTGCGGTTGGCCGTCGCGCGACGTCGGCCGGATCAATTGTCGATAGGGCAGGAACTGGTTGGCTTCCAGCGCCTGGGCAAAATCGGCCGCCCAGCCCATTTCCGTTTCCAGGCGGCGGAATCCGACCTCGTCCGCCTCGTACAGCATGACGCGCCCGCTACCCTCCGATTTGGCGCGATAGCACGCCATGTCGGCCTGGATCATGAGCTCGCCGGCAGTGGTCGCGGCCTGGGTAATGGGGGCGATCCCGGCACAGGCGCCAAGGGTGAAGCGCCGTCCTTTGTGTTCAAAACGGAATTCGCGGATGCGCTGCACCAGCAGGCGGCAGATCCGGCTCGCCTCGTCGGACCGCGTGTTGAACAGGATGAGGCCGAATTCGTCTCCTCCCAGGCGACCCAGATAGGCCTGCGCGGGCAGGGCGGCCTTCATGGTCTGGGCGATATCCATCAGCAGGGTATCGCCTACCGAATGGCCGCAGGTATCGTTTACCAGCTTGAACTGGTCCAGATCGATGTAACAGAACGCATGCTGCTGCCCGATATCGCGTGCCGTGCGCAGTGCACGCGCCAGGCGGCCTTCCACCGCGCGTCGATTCGGCAGCGTGGTCAGGGTGTCGTGAAAGGCCATGTCGCGCAGATTGTCGAGCAGTTGCTTCTTCTCGGTTTCATCGCGCAGCACGTAGACGGCGCCCAGTCCGCCCTGGTCGGTCAGCGGCGCGCAGCTGTAGCTGATGGCCAGGTGCCGGCCGTCGCGGGTACGCAGCTCGGCCGAGCCGGTCTGACTATGCCGTGCCGCCGTTGGCGACAGGAAACAGGCCGGCGCGTCCTCGTCGTCGTTCAGGCGGTCGAACTGGAGCGCCTCTCTCAGTAAAATCGGCTGTACATCCTCGAGCGCGAGTCCGAGCAGGCTTTCGGCGGCCGGGTTGAGGTAGGCTACCTGGTTGTGCGGATTGGTGACGATGACGGCATCGTTGATCGATTGCAGCGTGACCTGCCAGCGCTCCTTCTCGTTGCTGAGCGCCGCCTCGTCGAGCTTGCGCTGCGTGATGTCGAAGCGGATCGACAGATATTTCAGCGGCAGGCCATCGTCACCCTTGATGGGGATGAGGGTGGTGGCGGTCCAGAACAGCCGCCCGTCCTTGGCGCGGTTGCAGATTTCACCGCGCCAGGTGCGGCCGCTCGTGATGGTTTTCCACAGATGGGCGAAAAACGCGGAATCGTGGGTGCCGGAATTGAGGAAGCGGTAGTTCTGGCCGATCAGTTCTTCGTGCGTGTAGCCGCTGAGGATGCAGAACAGATCGTTGGCCAGAGTGATGTTGCCGGCAAGATCGGCCTCGGACACGCTGGCTGCGCTGTCGAGCGCTTTCTGCTGTTCGACGAGCGTGGTAAGCAGCCGTTCCAGCGCCACGCTCATGGTATTGAAGGCACGTGTGGATTCCTGCAACTCGGGCGGACAGCTGGCGCGGACCGGGATGCGCGCGCTGTAATCCCCGGACTCGATCCGGCGGGCGGTTGCGCTCAATCGGGCCAGGCCTTTCAGATTGATCCGCAGCATTGTATGGATCAGCCAGCCCAGCAGGCCCATCGTAAGGCTGAACAGGATGAACAGCCGGATCCCGAGATGCCACAGAAAGTCTTCATAGGCGTGGGCGGAAGGCTGGATGCTCAGACGGCCGGCGTAGACGCCATCGAGGATCAGATTTTCCTGCATGACGGGAAGCGACAGATGGACCAGTCGGGCAAACCAGTCGGGGCGATCCGCCGCGGCTGGGCGGGCCCGCTCGCGCAGAACACGGCCATTCGGCGCGACATATTCCACTTGTTGCAAATTGCCCTGGTCGATAGGAATTCGCAACCGCGCCCACACGGCCGGGTAATCGGAGTGACGTGCCGGATCGGCCACAGCCTGGGACAGCGCGGCAAGTTGCGCGGTGGCCTGTACCCGCAGGGCGGCGTCGGCATCCTGGCGGACGATATGCAGCGCCTGCTGTCCGGCCAGCACGAACACCGTCAGCATCACGATCAGGGCTGCCCCGAGAACGCGCCCTTGAATGCTGAGACGGGCCGGACGCAAGGCGTTTACGATTCGGTCGAGCGGAGGCGAGAGGCGGCGGGGCATACGGAAGTAATCGACCGTAAGACAGTTTTCTGAAGCCCGCATAGCTGCGAGGGATTCAGGGTATGTGAATGCTTACTTTGCGTACAGGATCAGCTTTTTCTGCGGGCGCGCGGATGGGCCTGGTCGTAGACCTTGGCGAGATGCTGCCAGTCGAGATGCGTATAGACCTGAGTGGTGCTGATGCTGGCGTGGCCGAGCATTTCCTGTACCGCGCGCAGGTCGCCCGACGATTGCAGCACATGGGTGGCAAACGCGTGGCGCAGCATGTGCGGGTGGACGTGCTGGCCGAGGCCGGCCTGCAGAGTCCATTGGTTGAGCCGTAGCTGTACGCTGCGCGGCGTCAGGCGGGCGCCGCGCTGGCTGATGAACAGCGCAACGACACCGGTCTGTGCCAGCAGCATCCGATGCGGCAGCCACGCGATGATGGCGGCCAGGGCCTGGTGACCTACCGGCACGATACGCGTTTTGTTGCCCTTGCCGGTGACCTGCGCCTCGCCCGCCTGCAGGTTGAGGTCGTGGAGGTCGAGCCCGACCAGTTCCGACAGGCGCAGCCCGGACGAATAAAACAACTCGAACATGGCGCGGTCGCGCACCCGCAAGGTGTCGTCGGGGCCGGCGGGTTTGACGCCGTCGAGCAGCTGTGTGCAGGCGTCGGGTGACAAAATCTGTGGCAGCGCCTTGGCCGCTTTCGGGGGGCGCAGGCCGGTGCAGGGATTATTGACATAACCGAGGCGACGGCAGGCAAAGGTATAAAATCCGCGCCAGCTGGACAACTGCCGTGCCACGCTGGCGGCGGCCAGACTCCGGCTGCGCAGCTTGACGATGGCGCCGCGGATATCGCTCACGTCGAGCGTATCCAGCGGCTTGCCGGCGGTCAGGCCGGAAAGGGTCGCCAGATCGCGTTGATACGCCGCGACCGTATGCGGCGACAGCCGCCGTTCGGCGGCCAGGTGTTGCAGATAGGCCGCGACCGCGTTCAATCCTGCATCCGCACCAGGGCGGCGCCGACCAGCTGGCCCAGCCGCTCGAGATAGAGTGTGCCCATGCCGGGATAGAAGCGCCTGGCTTCTTCCGATGCCAATACCAGCAGGCCGATGGGCGCGGCGGCGGGCGAGGGGTGCAGCGGGATGCAGGCAAACGTGCGCAGGTGCGGCGAGACCTCGCCGAACCAGTCGCTGGCCTCGGGCACGGCAAGCGGCCCGCACACCGGATGCGGCATCGCCGCCACGGCCTCGCGCGCGGTATGCGACACCGGCTGATCGAGCCCCGGCATCGGCTCGCCGGTCAGCGTCCAGACACGCAGCGCGTGATGCGGCACGGCGAAGCCGTCGCGCAGGTGGATCGACAGCGCGGCGGCGACGTCCAGCGGCTGGCTGGCGGTCACCAGCGCCAGCGTCAGCGCGTGCAGCTTCTCGGAGATGCCGTCGTTTTCCTCGCCGAACTGGATCAGTTCGGCGAGCTTGTTTTCCAGCATCCGCACCTTGTCGCGCATCGCGATGAGCTGGCGTTCGCTCATCGACACCGCGTGGGTGCCATGCGGATGCGGGATGTGCAGGTCCGTCAGCAGGGTGGGAAAGTCGTTGAAAAAATTCGGATGCCGGGTCAGAAACTCGGCGATGACCTGAGCGTTCAGATCGGTAGATTGCGTCTCCATCAAAGTTCGATCTCCCCTTCAAATACTGTTTCGGCCGGTCCGGTCATGGTGACTGGCTGGCCCTGCCCCGTCCACTCGATGATGAGGTCGCCGCCTTTTGTATGCACGCTGACCGGGCTTTGCAGCCAGCCCTGGCGGATGCCCGCGACCGCCGCGG
>CAYVOR010000050.1:5544-19147 GCA_964452995.1 uncultured Thiobacillus sp. | reverse complement strand
CCGACGTCGCACGCCAGTTCTTCCGTCGCGTACTGCATCTTGCCGAGTGGCAGGGTTTCGTGTCCGACGAGCACTTCAGCGTCGACGGCACGATGATCGAGGCCTGGGCCAGCCACAAGAGCTTTGTGCCCAAGGACGGCAGTGGTCCGGACAAGCCTGCCGGGCGCAATCCGGAAACTGACTTCAAAGGCAACAAGCGCAGCAACGCGACCCACCAGAGCACGACCGACCCGCAGGCGCGGCTGTACAAGAAGGGCGAATTCACTGAGGCGAAGCTGCGCTACATGGCGCACGCGCTGTCGGAGAACCGCAACGGGCTCGTCGTCGATGTCGAGAGCACGCAGGCCACGGGTCGCGCGGAGTGGGAAGCGGCGATCCGGATGATCGACCGCAGTGTGCGCAAGCCGGGCGCGACGGTGGGTGCGGACAAGGGCTATGACACGGCGGAATTCGTGGCTGCGCTCGAACGGCGCGGTATCAGGGCGCACGTGGCGCGCAAGGTCAGCGGCAGCGCCGTCGATGGACGCACCGCGCGTGGCAAGGGCTACGCGATGAGTCTGCGCCGGCGAAAGATGATCGAAGAGGCCTTCGGCTGGATCAAGACGGTGGGTGGTTTGCGCAAGACGCGGCACAAGGGGCTGGAGAAGCTCTCGGGTCAGGCGCTGTTCGCGTTCGCGGCGTACAACCTGACCCGAATGCTGAGCCTGATGCGGTCGGCTGCCGCGTAGCAGGGATAGATGCGTCCGCTGCCCGGCGAGCAGCGGAATACGAGGGTGAGAGAACCCTGAATCACACGCCACGGCGCACTTCCGGTGCCGGAAAAAAATGATCGGAAGGACATGATCCGGAAGGATTCAAGGGTTTCTCACCAGCCTGCTAACGTTTGAGTTCACCTGCGGGCGCCAGACGGCGAAGCCGGCTGGCGAACGTCAGGTGCAACGAAGGGTTAGCCCGCACCTATGCTCCCGAACGGCACAAGGCAATGAACCCACCGGCAACCGCCAGGGCCATGCCGCACAGAAAGCAAGCGAGCGACAGGCCAATTAGGACTTGCATTGCCCACCACCAGGGATTGCTCCGGGGTGTTGCCGACTTCGGATGGAAGAAGGCCATGTAGCGCGTGACGAAGGTGCCGGCTGCAACAGCAGTGCCGACAAGTAGGACGGCGATGCCGCTAAGCAACCATGCGCGCATTGGTGCAGCGGTTGGAATTGTCCAGATGGCCTGAAGGAATGCTGCAAGCGATGCAGCACCGCCGGCATTGATGAGCGTAAGACCTTTGAAGCCCTCGAGAAGCAGAGTGCCGCGGATCTGCGCCCAGCCAGAGGGGACGTCGGCAGTTGAATTTGTGGTGACGGGCTCGGCCATTGCTGTGCGGGCTAACGACCAGCATAACCGGCCCGCTTCAGCGGGTCCGGGTTGATGCGCCAGTTGGGCGCGGGAGGTGAGAGATGAGGACATACGTTGTTTGGTGCCCGGACCTGGGCCAGGAGCAGGAAGACGGCGCGACGGTTCCGGCAGCCGATCCCGCCGACGCGGCGGAAGGGTGGGCCGAGTGGCACGACCGCAGCAGTGCGGAGTATCGGATTGCCAGCGGTCGCGAGGAGATTGTGATAGTCCGCGACGTGGAGACCGGCGAGCAGCGCGAATGGATTGTGCGCGGCGAGGCGATGCCGTACTACACGGCGCAGCCTGGGGAGTCCGCGACGATCCGGGCGCAGGTGGCGCCGGGTCGGTGGGAGGATGTACCTAGACGTAGCGAGGCAAACAAATGAAATGGCAGCCGATTGAGACCGCACCCACAGACGGCACACGCATCTTGCTACGCGGCAGGAACGGCAAGATTGCTGATGGGCACTACGGACAGCCGGATGGGTTTGCGAACCCGAAGCGGTTTGTCTGGCCGTACATCAATGCGACACCGACACATTGGGCTCCGCTCGCGTTGATTGCTGC
This sequence comes from uncultured Thiobacillus sp., assembly GCA_964452995.1. Classification (GTDB taxonomy): domain Bacteria; phylum Pseudomonadota; class Gammaproteobacteria; order Burkholderiales; family Thiobacillaceae; genus Thiobacillus. Next base: position 17,191 of record CAYVOR010000050.1, on the reverse strand, counting down.
CGCGCCGGAATTGCTTGATGCGGCGATGAAAGTGAACGCGTTGAGCATCCAGACCGCTGCGCACAAAGAGCTGCGGGCAGCCATCGCCAAAGCAACCGGCGGCGACGCCGTGCCCGAATGCACTTGCGCGGCGAAAGACATGACGTTTGGCCGATGCTGCAAGGTGACGCCCAACGTAGAGCTAACCGGCGCTGCGCGGCTTTATCGCGCAGCGTCCAGCGACCGAAGGGAGCGAGGTTGAGCGCCATGTTAGGTAATGGGGTGGCCGCCATCACTTTGCTGCTGCGCTCTTGGCTTTGAGGTGGCGAAGTGGCAGCAATAGCAGAAAGCACGCACACCCCACGAACAGGACGAGATAGTCAGCTACACCAAGAGCAAACCCAACCGAACGTACTTGGGTTGGTTTTGCTGGATTGGCGTGAATTTGTACTTCTTTACCTCTAGGCCAATCGCCTGCGGTCTGTCTTGCTGAATTTTCAGAACGGCTGCAAACAAACCCTGATGTTTGAAGTTCGGCTGTATGAGGTGTGCCATTCAATTGAAAGCGGACAATGCTTTTAGGGCAATAGGTAACCCCTTTGCTTCTCTCTTCCCTTGTGACGGTTGTTTCCTCTACCACGGCAGATACTTGAGGCCACTTTTGTGTCTCTGAAACGTTCCAGTACGCTACGGAAACACTGATTTAACCCCGTCCCCGTAGAATGCCCCGGTCATCCCGATAGGCACAACCATCCAGATGAAACAGCAAGCCAGCTTCGCCGATCTCGAGTACTCGGCGCGTCGCAAGCCGACGCGGCGGGAGAAGTTTCTGACCGACCTGGATCGTCTGGTGCCGTGGTCGCAGCTGGTGGCATTAATTGAGCCGCACTACTACCGCGGTGAGCGCGGTCGTCCGCCTGTCGGGCTGGAAACGATGCTGCGCATGTATCTGTGCCAGAACTGCCTGGGCCTGTCGGACGAAGGGATTGAAGATGCCATCGTCGACAGCATCGCGGTGCGTCGCTTCGTGGGCATCGACCTGATCGAGCGTCAGGCGCCCGATGCCACCACGCTGCTGAAGTTTCGCCGCCTGCTCGAACGTCACGAGATGCCGGTGCGCATCTTCGCGCTGATCCGCGAACAGCTCGGTCAGCAGGGGCTGATCCTGCGCGAAGGCACGATCGTCGATGCCACCTTGATCGCTGCGCCCCCCTCGACGAAGAACAAGGAGGGCGAGCGCGACCCCGACATGCACCAGACGAAGAAGGGCAAGCAGTGGTATTTCGGCATGAAAGCGCATATCGGTACGGATGCGCACACCGGCATCGTTCATTCGCTTGCCGCCACGGCGGCGAACGCGTCCGACGTGAGCCAGACGCACAAGCTGCTGCATGGTGAGGAGAAGCACGTGCATGCCGACGCTGGTTACCAGGGTGCAGGCAAGCGTCCCGAACTGAAAGACTGCCCGGCCGAATTCGTGATCGCACGCCGGCGTACGACTTACAAGAGGCTGGACAAGACGGACCCGAGACGCCAACTCATCGAGCAGGCGGAGCACGCCAAGGCGAGCATCCGCTCGAAGGTCGAGCACGCGTTCCATGTGGTGAAGAACCTGTTCCGGCATCGCAAGTGCCGCTACAAGGGTCTGGCGAAGAACGCGGCGCAGTTGCATGTGCTGTTCGCGATGGCGAATCTGGTGCTGTCGCAGAGAAGTCTGTGCGCGCCCTACAGGACAGGTGCGTCCTGAGGGCGAGAAATCGGGGCGATGAACCCCGAAAGGGCCTCGGGTCGATGATTCGGGGCTGAAAAAGAGCCGAAATTCGATGTCATGACGATGCGAATTTCGGAGTTGCTGCCTCACGGACGAAAAATCCCGGAAGGGTGGCTTTGATCAGCGTTTCCCAAGAACCTGAAATCGGCCATTTCGGCGATTACCGGCCAGCTCTCCACGCTCAAGACTGAATTGGCCGACACCAACCGCGAGATTGGCAGCATCGACGGCAGGATTCACGAGCTGCGGGCTATGCCGGTCAGCCTGAAGGACTACGGCAGTTTCCTGCGGGCGAAAATCGAGAAACTGGCCGATGAGCATATGGGAATGCTGGAATTCAATCTCTTCCGCAATGCTGAATCCCTTGGCGCTTCCCCGCAGAATAAGGAGCCGCTGAGCACCGTTGAGAAGGATCAGTACTTGCCGACTGGGATGTTTGGCAACGACGGTTCCACGCTATCCCTGCGCGCAGCGTGCTGCTATTTCGGCGACCAGATTCACGAGGAGTTCATGCGGCGGGCGGAAGCGCGGTTTGGCAAGCGCTGGGGTAATGAAGACCTGCCCACGGCGGAAGAGCGCCGGAACACCATTGCCGACCTGGAAACGCAGCGCGAAGCCTTGAAGCAGAAGCGGGCCGAGCTGGAGGCGCAGATTGACGAGATTTCCGGGGCGCTGCGGGCCTGAGTGCGTTACGTACCGCCGTGGCGTGGAGCATGCGCGCCACGGCGGGAGGCAAGGCGGCGGACCAATATCCAGCCTTCAATGAGCACCGCCGCTGCGAAGGCAATGACGAACAACCCGATAGCCAGCACCGGCCCGACGTAGGCCAGCAGCAGCGCCAGAACAACCACGACGGCGAAAAATATCAGCATCAGCACAAACCAATCAGCGTCGAAGCTGATCCAGACCCAAGCCGCCGCCGAGAACATCAGAAAATTGGGTAAGGCGTCCTCTGAGAAGATGCCTTCCAGCCCCTCAAGTATCCTTCCCGTCCTCTCGAAGATGCCCAGTTGCTCCATTCGCTGCCCTGTGTTTTCCGGTTTTATTCCGTCCACTATCCGGGATTATTATGGCTGTTTCCCGGATATTTTTCGTCCCGCCTACCACGTACCACCCAGATTGCCTTGCCCTCAGCGCTCTTGCCGTCGGCCAGCATCACCGGCCTGCCGCCGGCACCGCGGATGATCAGATTGTTTTGTGTCCACACCGCGCTCTGGCCGCGATAGTCACCGGCGCGAATCTCGATCACCTCGCCATCCCGCGCCAGCCGGGCCGCCTCGGTCACCGTTGCGACCTTCTGCCCCGGCCCGACGACCAGCGTTGCGGCGGCCGCCGGCTGCGCGGCATCCGTCGCCGGCGCCTCGTTCATCACCTGCAACTTGCCATCCGGCCCGCGGCGGATTTCGCCCAAATAGGCCGATTCCCGCGGCAGACGGTCCTCGCTCTGGGCAATAACCAGCCCGGCCAGCAGGGTCAGCCCTGCAGCCAGCAAGGGACGAATAAATCGAGGCATGAATTTCTCCCGCGAAGACGGAGGCAATGAATGGCGGCACATGGAATGCGATGGGCATCCAATGGTCAAGCCAGCGCATCATGGCACAATGCGCCCATGGCGATGACTTTTATCCACTGAATCGTCCGCGCTCCGGAGCGTGACGACACCGCCGGACCTTCCCGAAATCACGCACTTTTTAGCGTTCACCGCAACTGAAGATCACCATGCACATCTGGGTCGATGCCGATGCCTGCCCCGGCGTCATCAAGGAAATCATCTACCGGGCCGCCGAGCGGCGGCAGATCCCGACGACGCTGGTCGCCAACCAGATGCTGCGCACGCCGCCCTCGAAGTTCATCCGCGCCATTCAGGTCGCGCATGGCTTTGACGTTGCCGATGCACACATCGTCGATCAGGTGATGACTGGTGATCTTGTCGTCACCGCCGATATCCCGCTCGCCGCACTGGTCATCGAAAAAGGCGCCCATGCGCTCAACCCGCGCGGCGAAATGTACACCACCGCCACCATCCGCGAACGGCTGACCATGCGCAATTTCATGGAGGAGTTGCGCAGTGCCGGCATCGAGACCGGTGGCCCGAACGCCTTCAGCCAGAGCGACCGGCAGGCCTTCGCCAACCAGCTCGACCGCTTCCTCGCCAAAATTCCGGTCGCCTGAGTGGCGCGCCGAGCGTAAACTGTCGCCCCTCGCGCCGCCAATGGGCTGCGCCACGCCTCAACACAAGGAAACCGTATGTCCAGCATCCCCGCCTGCCCGCAATGCACGCTTGAAAACACTTACCCGGATGGCGACAACTACGTCTGCGCCGACTGCGGTTTCGAATGGCCGCAGGCAGTTGCGGAAAGCGGCGACGAAGATGGCGAGCGCATCGTCAAGGATGCCAGCGGCAACGTGCTGCAAAGCGGCGACAGCGTGACGCTGATCAAGGATCTCAAGGTCAAGGGCAGCTCGATCACCCTCAAGCAGGGCACCAAGATCAAGGGCATCCGCATCGTCGATGGTGACCACGAAGTCGATTGCAAGACCGATGCCGGCCAGATGCTGCTCAAGGCCTGCTACCTGCGCAAGGCCTGACCCTTGGTCGCCTGCTAAAAGCCGCTTTCGCGAATCAGCAAGGCCGCCAGATCGCGCAGCCAGCCCAGCAGCAGGCTGTGCCGCGCGCCTTCTATGACCACGACACCCCGAGCCTCACGCGCCGGGGTCAATGGCGCGTCCAAGGAAAGCCGGACACGATAGAGCGCCTTGACCGGCTGCGAAATCTTTTCGTTGGCCTGAGTGAGAATCGGACCACCGTAACGGCTATCAAGCATCGGATGGGCCAGCCGCAGCGTTCGGGTCGTATCGATTTCCACGACGCGGGCAGCTTGCCCCAGCACTTCACCATGAATCAGGAAACGGGCATCGGCGCCGGCTTGCAGGCGATCGACATCCGCTTCCTCGACGTAGGCATCGACCACCCAGCGCTGTGGATCAATGACGATGCCCACCAGATCCCGCACCCCCAGCCATATCCCGGGCCGCAAACCGGGATCGACGTCCTGCCAGATGCCATCGAATTCGGCCACGACCCGCAATCGCGCCTGCTCGTCCTGAGTTGAGCGTTGCTCGGCGATCTGTTCGCCCAGCCGCGCACCCGTCGCCTGGCGCTCAGCCAATGTGGTTTCATCGGCAACCTGGCCGGTCAGGCGCTGGTTCAAGGCTTGAATGCTGGTCGCGGCCCTGCGCTCGCGATGGGCCAGTTCCGGTATGGCGAACCGGGCCAAGGTGTCGCCCTTGGCGACCGGGCCGGATGGCCGCAAATCCGCGACCGATGCGGCCATCGGCGCAAACACCAGTTGCCGGGATTCGGCCATCGCCCAGGCCGGCGCCTTGATATCAAAGGACCACGGAAACGCCAGCAGAAACAGCAACACCAGCAGGATCAGGCCCAGTCTTCGCCGGTGACCGGTCGTGACTGCCGGCCACAGGTCTCGCCAGTCCTTGAGCTCGCGCCAGACGGGCATGACGATAAACCACGCTATTTCCACCGCAAAAAGAAAAATGCCGAGTGCCTTGAAAAAGAGCAGATACACCGCGACGGCAATCCCCAGAAACAGCGTGAAGCGATACAGCCAGGTGAAGAGCGCGAAGGCGATCAGGGCGCGGCGTGCGGTCAGGCTCAGGTTTTCGGAATCCGGCGCCGTCACCCCGAACAGTGTTTTGCGTAACCAGGCTCTCGCCAGCACCCCGGCACGCTCGTGCAGATTGGGGAAATCCAGCAGGTCAGTGAGGATGAAATAGCCATCAAAGCGCATGAATGGACTGGCATTGAGCGCCAGCGTCAGCAGCCAGCCGGTGGTCGCCAGATAGAGCATTGCCTGCCGGAAAATTCCGTCGGGAGCCAGCGCCCAGGCCAGGGTGGCCAGGCCGGCCAGCGCCAGTTCAACAACAATACCGGCCGATGAAACTGCCAGCCGTTGGCGACTCGACCTGAGCCGCCAGCTCTCGGAGGTATCGGTATAGAGCATGGGCCAGAGGACGACCAGCGCCACCCCCATATGCGCAACCCGGACGCCGTGGCGCGTCGCCATCAGCGCGTGGCCGAGTTCATGGCAAAGCTTGGAGATCATCAAGGCCAGCGCGAAGGCTGCCATGCCGGCGGGGGTGAAAATGTCGCTCAGCGCGTGGGTGAATTCATCCCACTGCCGTGCTACCAGAAACAGCCCGAGCAGACTTCCAGCGAGGATGAGGAACAAGGCCGGCAGCGAGAGCAGCGGTCTGACCCAGGGCAGGCAGCGGGATAGAACACGATCGGGCTTGACCAGCGGCACGCGAATGAAAAGGTAATGATGCAGCCACCATTGCCAGTTCTTCCAGCTCAACTGCCGGGCGTCGCGGGCGAACCCCTGAAGCGAGGCCTCCCCGGGTCGTAACAAGTGGTGCCGCTGGAGAAATTCGACAAAACCCGTGACCATCTCGGCATCCGCTGCGAGCGGCGTCGAGCGCGAAATATCCTCGGCGATCGCTGCGGGCGCACCGGGCAGGCGCAGCAGGCACTCGAATTCAAACCAGCCGATGCGGTAAAAACGGTTGCTCAGCGGATCCTGTATCGACCAGGCCGGCGAGCCATCCCCCTCGGGGGCAGCCTCATGCAAGCGCAAATCTTCACGCAGCGGCATCGGCAAGGCGGCAGCGCTCACCAGCCGGTCCACTCACGCAAACTGGCCAACGGCCGGCGCAAAACGTAGTAGCCGAACACCACCCAGCCACCGTAGAGTTTGGCGGTACCGCGGAGCCCGATGCGGGCATGGGGCGACGCTTCTTCCAGTTGCGCCCGCAAACGGTAGCTCGCCACACCATTGATCGGCGACACCACGGCCTGGTAGCTGGTTTCCACCAGACGTGCATCAAGCGGGCTCAGCGGCTTCACCGACAAAAACATCCTGACCGGCGCGCCGATATCGAGGTTGATGGCATCCGCGACCGGCAGATGCACCAGGATGCCGGGCGTCGCCGGGTCAGCGAGCAGCATGATGCGTTCGCCGACTGCAACCGGGCGGCCCAGCCAGTCATCCGGATCGCCAAAGACCGCGACGCCGTCGGCAGCGGCATGGATGTCGATACGTGCCAGCTGTGCCTGAATCGCCGCCAACTCGGCCCGGCGCTCGTAGGCCCGCCCGGTCAACGCCGCGAGTTCGCCCTTGCTTTGCGGGGCATCGAATGATTTCTGGGTCATGGCCGCCAGTTCGGCATCGGCCACGGCCATCGATTTCTGCGCTACTTCAAGACGATTGCGCAGTGTCGTGTCATCCAGCGAGAACAATCGCTCCCCTGCCTTGACCGGCTGATTGGGGCGCACATGAATCTGCTTGACGACACCATCCAGCGGTGAGGCCACGACCGAGGCCGACATCGCCACGATCTCCGCCGGCGCCAGTGCTGACTGCCGCACCGGAAACAGCACGATGACCAGCAGGGCAATCAGCAGCCAGCGGCGTCGGCGGTCGATCAGCGCCCTCAGTTTTTCCCGCCAGGGTGGCTGGCGCTCGCCCGCCAGCATCTCCCAGCAATAGGACCAGGTCGGTTGCAGTCGGGCCAATGTTTCGCGCTGCACTGGCGACGGTGGCGCATCCATCAGAAACACCACACGCCCGAGAAGTTCACCGTCACGACGACGTAACGGCAAGGCGAGAATGCCCGCCGGCCACCACTCCAGCCAGCCGTCGACCACCATTTCCGGCCAGGCGGCATGATCGGCCGGCAATGTCAGCCACGCCGGCTGCTCGGGAAGCTGTTTCAGTAGCTCCGGCCAGACGCGGTTCAGCCACAGCAGATACGGGCTATCCTCGGTCGGCCGTACCAGCCCGGAGACGCAGATCAGCGACTCTTTACTGCCTGCGGCATCGAACACCAGCGCCTGCCGGAATCCGAGCAGTGGATAGGCATCATTGGCCAGCGAAAACGCCAGTTCGGCCAGCGTCGTCGCCGCCATGGCACGCGCCGCCAGTCGATCCAGCAGTTCGCCCGGCAAGGTCGATTCAGGAGAGGTCATCCTGAAACTATCGCGTTACTGAGGAAATCGCGCAATCCCCGTCATGCCTGCCAGGAGCTCCGAAGGGCGGCCATCGATGCGGGCCTCAAGTTCGACGGTCTGCGCCACGGCATCGACCCGGGCATTGATCGCCGTGACCTTGGCAGGATAGGTCTTGCCGGTTTCATCGATATCGACATCGAAACGCTGCCCGATCTTGAGCGTACGCAAAAGCCGTGAAGGCACGTTGAGGCGCAATTTCAGCGGGCCATCGCTGACCAGTTCCACCAGCGGCGCCCCGACGGCAACGCCCTGATGCGGTTTGACATGAACACGCACCACGCGACCGGAAAACGGAGCGACAACGCTGCATTGCGCCGCCTGGGCCTGATTGACGCCAATCGCTGCCCGCGCCCGCTCGGCAGCGGCATTGGCGAGCGACACCTCGACATCGCCAGCCGCATCGAGCTTGCGCAGCCGCTGCTTGGTTTCGAGGGTTTCTCGCGCCGAGTCGTACTCGGCCTGAGCCATCCGGACCTTGGCACTAGCTTCGCCACAATCAAAACCGACAATCACCCGCCCCTTGCTGACCGGGCCACCCAGCTGCGCGTTCAGTGTTGCGATCCGGCCCACCATCTGCGACACCAGCGTCGTCTCCAGCTCCGGACTGAGCAGGACACGAATCGCGTTGGGGTCGGTGGCAGGCGTCGGCGCGACCTGAGCATGGGCCGAAGCAGCCAGAATGGTCAGCAGACCGACGCTGACAAAATACCGTTGCATCATCATTTTGGCCATTATTTGGCGTTCACCGCAGCAGAGCCCGGATCGACACTCAGTTGCGGCACCTGTGCCCGTGACAGCATGCGCTCACCGTAGACCGACAGGGTGTTTTCCATCGTCTTCGCCAGAGTCTGCACATCGTCTCGCTCGATCGCGCCGGGCAGGATATCGAGGCCGACGGAGTTGTAGAGACGGCCCCAGGCCGCCTGGGCATTGGAATACGAGGCGTACCGCTGGTACTCGGCAAGCAGGGCCCGCGCTTCGGCACGAATGACTTCCAGTTCCGAATCAAACTGGGTCTTGGCCGCCGCCTGGGCGAAGGTCAGCAGGCGCTGATCGACGCGCAGGCTTTCCTCGGCAAAACCCAGCTCCGCCTTGGCCAGACTGTACCGTTGCTGACCGATGCGAACCTGGGTCAGCACCGCCATCGACAGCGCGACGCGGCGCATGTCATCGGTCTTGTTCTGGTTTTCCTGTGCCCGCTCCAGCGCCGGCCATTGCGTCAGCTTGAGGATGTTCCATGACAGCCGCGCCCCGAGATCGACCCAGGTACTGTTGTAGTTGTAGCGATTGGAGTCGTACTGCGGGCCGGCATCCAGACTGATGTTCGGCAGCAGCAGCAGCTTTGCCGCACGGATATCATTCTCGGTGACGCGCTTGCGGTACCACTCTTCCATGATTTCCGGCCGCAGCTCCAGCGCCATCAGCTCAAGTTCTTCAAGGTTCTCGGGCACCGGCGGCAACGCCGGATCGCTCCCCTCGGCCAGTTCGAAACGGGTTCCTGGCGGCACCGACATCAGGGCCGTCAATTCGGACTTCGCCAACTCCAGATCCTGGCGGCGCAAGGTCAACAGATTGACGGCATCAAGCAACGCCCGCTGATAGGCCAGCACCTGCGGCAAGGGCATCAAGCCTTCTTTCTCGACCTGTTTTGCCTGATTCAGGGCGGTATTGACCCGGGCAATCAGCGCATCGACACGACCCACCAGTCTTTGCGCACCAAGCGCACGCCAGTAACTGTTGCGCACGTCCTGCATGACGTTTTGCGCCACTTTGCGCCGGCGTTCTTCCGCCATCAATACCTGATCCGCCTTTTGCTGGGCGCGCAAATACGAGACACCGAAGTCCAGTGCATTCCAGGAGAAGGTCAGATTGGCCAGGGTCCGGTCACGTTCCTGCGAAGTCGATGGCCGCAGGGTCTCGACGCCGTCCTCGATGCCGATCGAGCGGCCGCCGGAATCATTGCTGCGCGACACGTAGCCGGCCCCGGCGACCAGACGCGGCAGCATTTCAAAGCTGGCCACGTCATGCAGACTGCGCGTCAACGCGTTTTCCATCAGCTTCAGGCGGTAATCGAGGTTGTACTTCAAGGCCCGAGCCGTCGCTTCATAAAACGTCACCGGCTTGCTGATCGGCTCCTGTGCGCTGTACATGATCGATCGGTCATCGCTGACCCGTTTCTGGATTTCATCCTGGGTATAAGGCACCGGCTGGAGCGCACCGCAACCGGCAAGCAGGAGCGGAATGACACTCAGGAGAAGGCCCTTGCCCATCGGACGAGCACTGGTTGAATTCATGGAATGCTGGTTTTTCTTAGTCATATCGATCTCAAATCAAACGCTGGTTTTCTGAGCGACCCGGCCACGATCAGTGGCTACCAATGGCCGACTCGACTGACGCAACTGCTCGCTGAACGACGGCGCCGCGCGAGGCGTCGGGCCTGAACTTTCGGCAAGGGTCGAGGCCGTGCGAAGTTCGGCGAAAGACATCGCCGGTTGGCCGGCCACCGTCACGACCTTGTCATCGAAAGCCGGATTATCCACGACCGCCAGCATCCTCTGGTCCGGCTGGGCCAGGTCCGGGGTCGGGATGCGCCAATCACTGCTCAGGTTGATCCGCGACAGGCGACCATCGACCACGTCGTCGAGGAAGGCACTCTCACGTTGTGCAGTACGCACGGCATGCTGAACAAACAAGGCAGGGTCGAAACCGAGCCCGGCACCGATCGACGTGCTGCGCATTTCCGGCAGGCGCACAGCCTCGGGGTCACTGAAGGACAGCGGATCGGTCTGCTGGCGCTCAAGCTGCGCTGCCTGAACCACACCATTGACGAAAACCGCCGGATGGAACGGAATCGGCAAGCGCCTGACGCCATTGAACGTGTCACCGTCAAAAAACACACTGGGCTCGCGCGCCTGATCGATACTCAGCGGCGAAACCAAATTGGGTAAAGGTCGCGGCGGGTCGACAACGAAGACTTCACCGGCAGGCGTCACATCCACGCGGATCGTCGCCGTCGAAGTCCCTCCCTTGCCGTCGGAAATGGTGTACTGGAAGCTGACCAGCCCCTGAACTCCAGGGTTGGGCGTAAAGGTCAGGCTGCCATCGGCATTGACCCGAACAACGCCCCCTGTGACGGGCACCGTCGCGCCAACCGTCACTGCCTGCCCGCCAATCGCCGAAACCGTCAAGGGATCGCCATCGGGATCACTGTCGTTAAGCAGCGGCCGCAACGTAACGGCACCACCATCCGGCGAGCGACCGCTATCGTCCGTCGCCACTGGCGGATCATTGACCGCCACGACATTGATGCTGACGGTTGCAGTGGCCGTGCCGCCATGACCATCGCTGATCGTGTAACTGATCGTCGCCGGACCGTTGAAATTGGCATTGGGCACAAAGTTGAGCGTGCCGTCCGGATTGATCGTCACCGTCCCCTGACTGCTGCTCGCTGCCGTCACCGTCAGCGGATCACCATCCACATCGCTGTCATTGCCAAGGACGTTGATGTTGTTCAGCGCGGTGTCTTCGTTGGTCACCAGCACGCCGTCGTTAACCGCGACCGGCGGATCGTTGCGTCCGGTGATCGTGATGGTCAGTGTGCTGGTGGCGTAGCCGCCCTGACCATCGGAGATCGTGTAGGTGAAGGTTTCGTTGATGGTCTCGCCAGCCTTGAGGGCCAGCACGGCCGGGTTGGTATTGTCCAGCGAGTAGCGATGGCTGCCATCCCCGGCCACCTGCAGGCTGCCGAAGCTGCCGGGGAGGCCTGCCCCCAGCGTCGCGCCGCTACCGACCGTGCCCAGTGCCCCGGA
>CAYVOR010000050.1:0-5444 GCA_964452995.1 uncultured Thiobacillus sp. | reverse complement strand
CGGGGAGGCCTGCCCCCAGCGTCGCGCCGCTACCGACCGTGCCCAGTGCCCCGGAAGCGTTCGCAAAGCCGGTTACCTGGATCGGATCACCATCGACATCCCGGTCCTGCGTCCCACCTCCCGGCGTCAGATCGCCTGTAACCGCGCCCGAGCCGGCAGAAATCGCGGCGACATCCGGGACGGCGACAGGCGCATCATTGGTACCGATGATGGTGATCGTCAGCGTAGTGAACCGCGTCACCCCCTGATCGTCCGTCACTGCATACGTAAAGGTATCCGTTGCGGTCGCGCCAGCGGCCAGCGCCTGCACTGCCGGATTGGCATTATCGAGCTGGTAGCTGTAGCTACCGTTGGCGTTCAGGGTCAAGGTACCGAAGCTGCCAGGCACGCCACTGGCCACCTGACCGACCGGCGCGCTGCCTGCGGTGCCGCTGGTCACACCGGTAATCGTCAGTACGGCACCGTTGTCCGGATCGCGGTCGTTGAGCAGTACCGAACCGGTGGCCGGCGATGGAGAATCCTCGACGATGGTGTTGGTATCCGGCTGCACCAGCGGGGCATCATTGGTACCCGTAATGACGATGGTCAGCGTCGCATCGACAAACTGGCCCCGGCCATCGCTGACCGTGTAGATGAAGACATCGCTGATCGTCTCGCCGGCTTTCAGGGCTTGAACCGCCGGCAGCGTGTTGTCGAGCGCGTAGGTATAACTGCCATCGGCGTTGATGGTCAGCGAACCGAAATCGCCGCCGTAGCCGGCGCCGATGGCGCCCGCTGGAATGGCGGGGTCGGCACGGCGGATATCGCTGACCGTCAGCGGATCGCCATCCGGATCTGCATCCGCCGAGGCGGCAACGGTCGAACTGGCGCCGCTGCCTGTCACGCGCAGGCCGGAGATGACATTGCCGCTGGCACTGGCCTGCTCTTCGGCAATCGCATTGCTGTCATTGTGCGCCGCCGGTGCGTCGTTGGTCCCGTGAATGGTGAAGGTCACGGTAGCGGTACTGGTGCCGCCCAAACCGTCACTGATGGTGTAGGTGAAGACCTCGTTGCGTGTTTCCCCCGGGCGCAGCGCCTGAACCACCGGATCGGCGGTGTTCAGGGCATAGCTGTAACTGCCATCCGGGTTCAGCGTCAGGCTCCCGAAGCTGCCGGCGAGTGGTGTTCCCGGTGCCGCCGATACGCCGCCTGAATTGACAACGCCGCTGACCAGCAAGGTATCGCCGGTATCCGGGTCGCTGTCGGCACTGCCGGGGTTGGCCGTCGTCACGCCACCGCCGGTTGTCTTGCTGCCGGTGAGAACGTTGCCGCTGGCGCTGGCCTGATCTTCGGTCAGCGTGTTGGTATCGGCACGGGCAACCGGCACATCGTTGGCACCGCTCAGTGTAATGGTGATCGTCGCCGTGTCTGTGCCACCGTGGCCGTCGCTGATGGTGTAGGTAAAGGTATCCGTCGCAGTCTGTCCGGCTCCCAGCGCCTTGGCGGTAGTGGTATTCGGCGTGTAGGTGTAGCTGCCGTCCGCGGCCACCTGGATGCTGCCATAGGTGCCCACAACACTGGCACCGACATTGCCCCCCGCACCATTGACCGCACTCACCGTCAGGGTGTCGCTGCTATCCGGGTCACGATCGTTGCTCAACGCCCGCCCGGACACCGCCGGCCCGTTGGCAGGGACCGAAGCTACATCGTCAATCGCATCGGGCGGGTCATTCTGGCCGCGGATGGTAATCACCACATTGGCCGTCGCCGTGCCGCCCTTGCCATCGCTAATTGCGTAGGTAAACCGGTCGCTGAGCGTCTCGCCCGTTGCCAGCGCATTGACGGCTGGATCGCTGTTGTTCAGCGTGTAGGTATAGCTGCCGTCAGGCAACAACTGCAACTGCCCGTAAACACCGGACACCGCAGCCCCGCCGCCGGGCACCGGCGTCAATCCGGCCAGTGGCAGCCCGGCGCCGGCACCCAGTGCGGTCACGGTCAACGGGTCGCTGTTGAGGTCGGTATCGTTGAGCAATGTCCCGCTGGCGGCATTGGCAGAAATGCTGACCGTGCCTTCGTCGATCGAATTGGCATCGGCGTTCGCCACCGGCGCATTGTTCGCGCCATTGATGGTGATCGTCAGCGTTGCGGTTGCCGTGCCCCCGTGGCCATCGCTGACCGTGTAGGTATAGGTTTCGGTCAGCGTCTGACCGGCGCCCAGGGCCGCGACGGCCGGGTCGGCCGGGTTAACGCTGAAGCTGTAGGTACCGTCGGCATTCAAGGTCAGCGTGCCGGTGCTGCGCACCAGCGGCACGCCGACCGCACCACCAGCCAAGCCGGTCACGCTGAGCGGGTCTGCATCCACATCGCTGTCATTGCTCAAGACAGTACCGGTCACCGGCGTCGTGGCGGCCTTGCCCAGACTGTTGCTGTCGTTTTGCGCGACCGGCGGATCATTGACCGGCGTCACATTGACCGTTGTCGTGCCTGCGAGGGAAACCTGCTTGCCGTTGGCCGCGGCATCGGAATTCACATCGCGGACCGTCCATTGGAGGGTGCGCGAGCCATTGCCCGGGTTCTCGGAAGTCGAATCGAAAGTGACACTCTGCAAGGCAGCCTGATACTGCGCCAGCGTGGCTGTCCCCGTCAGTGTCAGAACCCCGGTCGTGGCATCGTAGCTGCCCGTAATGCCGGACTGATTGACGAAATTGAGCCGGTCGCCGGCAACAAAACCAGCCTGAATACGGATGATGGCCTGATCCATCTGCGTGTCATCAAAATCACTCAATGCCAGCCCCGGTTCCAGCGCGATGGCCGCGCCGTTTTCGGTATAACTGCGGGTACTGCCGGTGCCACTGATGACGGGGGTATCGTTAACCGGCGTCAGCGTGACGTTGCGCGAGGTGGTGGTCGTCGCAGCACCGGCACCATCCGAATTGGCATCGGTCACGGCGATGGTCAGCGTCCGCCCGGTGCGCGTCGTATTCGCGGTCGGATCGTCACTGGTGCTCGAGAAGCTGAGCGAACGCAGCACCTGCTGGTAATTCGCGGCAGAGTCGTTGCCGCTGAGGGTGAGCACGCCCGTCGCCGGGTTGTAGATCGCGGTAATGCCGGTGCCTGCGGTATTCACCGCCAGCGTATCACCGGCGACAAAGCCGCCGGCGCCGATGCTTACGGTCGCCGAAGCCATCTGACTGTCGTCGGCATCGCTCAGCGTCAGCCCGGCATCTACCAGCACCGGCACCGCCTGTTCGGTGTAACCCACGGCGGGTGGTGCCACCGACAGCACCGGCGCATCATTGCTGCGCGTGATGTTGATCGTCGTATTCGCGGTCACCGTCAGACGCCCGCCAGTCCCCTGGTTGACACCCGTACCAGCGACGCCCCCGCCGGCGACATTGGGATTCTGGTCATTGACGGTATAGGTCAGCGTCACCGAAGCGGGCGGATCGTCACTGGCGTTGCGATACGTCAGCCCCTGCACGACCTGATCGGCGCGTGTCGCCGTGGCGTTGGCATTGAAGGCAATGCTGAGGACACCGCCGCTCTGGGTGTAGCTACCGACCGTCACGCCCGCCAGCTGTACGGCGCCGCCCGCGGTCAAAACCAGGCTGCCGGTAGCGCCGAAAACGTCATCGGTATTCCCGCCGCCACTGCGTGATACGGTCAGCGTTGCGCCGTTCCAGTTAGTCGCATCCAGTTCCGGGTCGGTCACCACGACATTGTTATCGATCTGGACTGCCGCGCCGTTTTCAACGTAATTGCCCGTACGCACGGCGTCGAGGAGGGCGATTGTTGGCGCATCGTTAACCTGCGTGATCGCAACATTGACCGAGGCACGTGTGGTCAGCTGCCCGCCCCCGCCCTGATTCTGGCCGCCGCCGCTGGTTCCGCCGCCGGTTGTATTACTGTTACGGTCATTGAGATCAAAGTTGATCTGTACTGTGGCCGGCGGAGTATCCGAAGTATTCCGGTAGGCAACCGCCCCCATTGCCTTGCCCACTCGGGCATCGGTCGCACTGGCGTTGAAATTGACACTCAGGGTACCGCCGGCATTGGTCACGCTGCCGATATTAACGCCATCCACCAGCAGATTGCCGCCGGAAATCTCGACACCGCTGCCATCACCTGCGGTGCCAGAATCATCGATCATGCTGAAAACATCAGAGGCCGCCACCGCGCCGCTGCGCCGCACGGTCAGGCTGGCGCCGTTCCAGTTGCCGCCGGAAAGCTCACGGTCAAACACCGTGACATTGCCATCGCCATCGAGCCGAACCGGCGTCAGCTGCTGTTCGACCGTTGCCGGCGTACCGCTGAGCGCGGTGATCAACGGCGCGTCGTTGATTGGATTCACCGTCGTGCCCAGCGGAATGGCCGCTGCCGACCAGGTATTCGTACCGCCAAGAACGCCGGAAATATCGCTGGCTGCGCTCAGGGTCTGTGCCGAATCGGCAAGGCGAACACTCAGGCCACCGGGCGTACCGGTGTAATTGGCCACCGGCACGAAGCGGATGGAAGCCGTCGTCGGCAAGATCAAGGCCGAACTGTCGCTGGCCGACGTCGGCACATCCACCCAAGTCGTACCGTTGGTTGAATACTGCCAGCGCCCTTCGGTCGTGGCGTTGGCCGTGTTGCCCACAATCGCCAGACCGCCAAGCGCCGTGGCCGTCGAACCGCCTGTGACGGTATCGGTGACATCCGAATACTGGCCGGCAGTAATCAATGTACTCACCAGTGCCCCGGCCGGATTGGTCGTATCCTCGTTGATCGCCGCCAGCGTCGCCGAACCGGACGCAACGGGCGCGTCATTGACTGCCGTGATGCTGGTGCCCAGCGTCACGGCGTTGGCAGCATTGGAATACGCGGTCGTACCGCCGGTGGCGGCACCCGACAGATTGGGTCCGGCACCGGTGGTCACCGCCCCGGATGAGTCATCGATCAGGCGGATGGTCAGTTGCCCCGGCGTTCCGTTCCAGTTGGCGTTCGGCAGGAATCTTACCTGGTCGCTCGACTTGAGCAGGAAGGGCGCTGCCAGCGTGGGTGCCGTCGGCAGATCGGTCCAGCCGCTGCCACTGTCGTATTGCCATTTCCCCTGGGCGGCCGTTGCCGCATTGGCCACCACGGCGACACCAGCCAGCGCATTCGCCGTCGAACCGCCGCTCTGGGTGTCGGTCGTATCATTGAAAATCGGGCCAAAAATCGAGTTCACCGTAGCACCCGCCGGATTACCCGTATCTTCCGGAACACTGGCCAAAGTCACGCTGGCCGCCGTGCGCAATGGCGCATCGTTGACGGGAGTAATGCTGATCACGACATTTTTTGAGTCGATCAACTTGCCATCGGTACCGGGATCAACACCGGTGTTGCCCTGATCATTCACGGTAACGACCAGCGTCTGCTCATTCCCGGCCAGCGTATTCAGATTGGCGGTTGGGGTGAACTTCAAGGTCGCAAGTGCTGTGTTGATG
>CAYVOR010000049.1:0-19226 GCA_964452995.1 uncultured Thiobacillus sp. | reverse complement strand
CGGTCTCGACGTCGCGTGGTACCGCGAGGTCGACGATGAAGATCGGGCGGTGGCGACGCTGCTTGATCGCGCGCTCCAGCATGCCCTTGCCGAGGATGGGCAGCGGGCTCGCGGTGGAAGTGATGATGATGTCATAGCCAGGCAGCTCGTCAGGTAGCGCGGTCAACGGGATCACTTCTGCATTGAAACGCTCGGCCAGCGGACGGGCGCGTTCGGCCGTGCGGTTGGCGACGGTCATGCGGCGCGGGTGCTGCGCGGCGAAATGGGTGAGGCACAACTCGATCATCTCGCCGGCGCCGATGAACAGGCAGGCCTGGTCCCGGATGCTGGGAAAGATACGCTCGGCGAGCCGTACGGCGGCGGCGGCCATCGATACCGAGTTGGCACCGATTTCGGTGCTGGTGCGCACTTCCTTGGCAACCGAGAAGGTGCGCTGGAACAGCTTGTGCAACAGCAGGCCGAGGGTGCCGGCCTGTTCGGCGGCTTGTACTGCCTGCTTCATTTGCCCGAGGATCTGCGTCTCGCCGAGCACCATGGAATCGAGCCCGGCCGCGACGCGGAAGGCATGCTGTGCCGCCTGTTCACGCGGTAGCGTGTACAGGTAGGGAGCGAGTTCACGGCGCTCGATGTGGTGAAAATCAGCCAGCCAAAGCGTGACTTCTTCCGGAGACGGCGTGTTGCAATACAGCTCGGTGCGGTTGCAGGTCGACAGGATGGCGGCTTCGGATGCGCGCTGGCTCTGCGTCAACTCCTGCAGCGCCTGCGCCAGCTTTTCGGGGCCGAACGCCACCTGCTCGCGGATCGCGAGTGGCGCAGTATGGTGATTGACCCCGAGGGCAAGAAGCTGCATAACGCCAGATTACCGAAAAATCAGACTGTTATTTTACTTTACCCGCCACTCAAGCGGTGCGCGCGGGAAAACGCAGGCGATCGTAGTAGCGCCCGCGATACAGCAGCCTGCGGTGTTCAGGCGAATCGGAAAACGCGCTGCGGGTGTGCAGCACATTGTTGCAGATGAGGCCCATGCCGGGGGTGAGACGCGCGGTGAGAAGGTGCTCCGAGGTGGCGAGAATGTCGGCCAGTGTTCTGACCGCGGCCTGCGTGACGGCATCACCTTTCCACACGATCGAACGGGTGCGTGCGGTGTAGCGCATGGTCAGGAAGCCCTGATCGGGGTCGACGGCGAACACCGGACCGCTCTGCTCGGGACGGGCGATGTCGGTCTCGTCCATGCGTGCGGGAATACTCATTGCGTCGGGCTGCATCAGCGCCGCGACGTAATCGGGATTCACGTCGCGTAGCTGAATATAGGCGATCTCATGATCGAGCAGGGTGTTTTCGCCACCGGATTCGGCGTCCTGCACGCAGTGCAGCGTCATGCCGAGGATGCGGCGGTCGGGCGCATTGTAGTAGCCATCGGTGTGCCAGTTAATCGGCTTGTGGGTGTAGGGGATGAATTCGCCGCGTACGCTGCCCGTCTCGTCCGCCGGCGTGATGCTCGACAGGCCGTCCTCGTCGGCGAGGTAATTGCCTTCCAGCCGAGTGAGACCGAGTTGTTGCGCCAGCTGCCTGGCCAGCGACTTGTCGGCGGCAGGCTGGTGCGGCGCGCTGTAGATCGCCATGTTGGCGCGTGCGCAAGCCGATTCGAGGGCGGTGCTCTCGTCAGCTGTGAGCGTGCGCGGATCGGCCAGCGGTACGATCAGCTCGTCGACGCTGCGCGGGTACGCGGCGAGCCTGGCGTCGCGCCAGGCTCGATAGCCATTCTCGTTGGCCAGATCGAAAGGCGAATTCGCCATGCCAGCCTTTATTCCGGCGGCAGCATGTCGGGCGAACCAAAGCCGCGCTGCACCGGGGCATCTGACAACAGGCCCTTGAAGCTTTTTCGCACCGTGCCCATCATCTCGGGCATCTCGATCTCCATGATCTGGTCCATGATCCAGGTCTTGTCGCTGTCGCCCATTTCGTCGCGGATCTGCAGGCTGAGGAAACGCAGCGCCGGGAAGCTCGCCTTGTCGTCGTCGGGGAACTCGAAATCGGCGTAGTCGGCGAAGCGCCGATTGAGGAAATCGATGAACTCGACCTTGTAGTTGCGGCTGGGGTCGGGACCGACGGAGGTGATGATGTTTTCTTCCATCACTTCGCTGACCCGTTTGGAAACCGCCTGCAGCACCTCGACACGGCGCTCCGGTGATAACGTCGCATACGCCATGCGATCGCAGTAATGCACGAGAAAGGCGACGAATTCGGCGAGTAACTTGAAACCACGCGCCGGCGTGATGATGTCGTAGTCCTCACGGCCGAGGTTATCCATGGCCTTGTCGGCGACACGCCAGATGGTGGAAGCAACCGCGCTGGAAATCTCCTCGGCGCTGCGTTCGCCGCCTTTCTTGAACCAGATGGTGCGGACTTTGACGGGTTTGACCATGATTATTCTCCTGTGGCTACGGGGCGACCTGGATCGGTGATCCATTCGCTCCATGAACCGGGATAAAGCCGTGAACCCGGCAACCCGGCGATTTCCATCGCCAGGATGTTGTGGCAGGTGGTGACGCCGGAGCCACACATGTGGATGACCTGCCAGGCCGGTCTGCCGTTGAGTAGCGCCTGGTAGTTTTCGCGCAGGGTTTCGGGTGGCAGGAAGGTGCCGTCGACGTCGAGGTTCTCGTCGAACGGGTAGTTGATGGCGCCGGGCACATGCCCGGCCACCGGATCGAGCGGCTCGGACTCGCCGCTGAAACGGCGGTCGGGGCGCGAATCGATGATGAGTTGCTCACCCGAGCGAGACGCGTGCAGAACGTCGTCGGCGTTGACGATCTGGGTAGGCTCGGGCAAACAGGCGCAGACTTCCGGGTTCGGCGCAGGCACTTCGGCGTCGACCGGACGCTTTTCGCGCAGCCATTTGGGATAGCCGCCATCCAGCAGGGCCACCCCGGGGTGGCCGAGCCAGCGCAGCAGCCACCATAACCTCACTGCCATGGCGCCGAAGCTGTCGTCGTACACCACCACCTGCTTGTTGACCCCGACGCCCCACCGGCAGAGCTTTTCGGTCAGCACGCGCGGATCGGGCAACGGATGGCGTCCCGTGGTGTCGCCGACGGGAGCAGCGAGATCGTCGTCCAGATGCACATAGCGTGCACCCGGGATATGGGCTTTCTCGTAAGCCCGGCGCCCGCCCTCGGTGTCAGTGAGGGTGAAGCGACAATCCAGAATGACCCAGTTGGGGTCGTCCAGATGGGCAGCCAGGTCGTCAGTGGTTACGAGGGTAGTGGAAAACATGATGAGAACCGCAAGAAATGAATTTCCAGTTGAGAACGGGTAGCGGGTTTTCCGCTACCCGTTCAATTTGGGAGTGGCCTGACCGGAATCAGTAGCCGCCCTTGCCGTAGGGCTTAGGCAAACCAGCAATACGCGGGCCCTGACGCGCCGGCATGTTGGGAAACAGTTCATACAGCCGTTTCTTCCATTCGGTGCCTGGGTGCAACTCTTCGATTTCTGCCAGCATCACGCGGAAATTCGGTGTCTGGCCTTCGTCCCTGTACCGCTCACGCAGGTAGTTGATGACTGTCCAGTGATCGTCGGTCAACGTGATTTTCTCAGCTGCGGCGATGACCGGGGGGACGTCATCGCTGAAGTTGGCTTCCAGCAGGAAGTCCTCGTCGCCGGTTTCAAGCTCTTCGCCGTTTACAACATAAGACATGTTTTCTCCTTTCGGGTTGGTTACTAGGGTTACTAAAAAATTGTCGGAACAGCCGATGCTTGGTTTAAGAAGTCAATGGTGCGAGCGCCGCAATGGATTTGTGCGGAATGAATATTCCGCAGCCTAACAAATGGTTGCGGCCGAGCCCTTCGTCCTGCAGTTGCAAGGATTTGTGAGGCGGCACGTCATGCAGCATCAGGCTGAAGCCATGCAACGGGCCGGATGCGGTTTGCAGGGTTTGTGCCTTGCCGCAGATGAAACCGCATCGTAACTGGAAATGACCGTCCAGTTCGCGCATCACGTCCTGCACGAATTGTTCTTCACCGGCGCTGCCAGTGTCAACAAAGTGTGAGTAGAGGTGGGAGAACGGACTGAATTCGCGGGGCTTGAAGCGACCAATCTGCAACGTATGGCCCGCCAGGTCGAGCATCTGCCCGCTCAGTTGCTGCATATCGGCCAAGCGCGCTTTGGGGACGCGGATGAGCAGCTTGGTACGCCGGTTCATGCAGATCGTGGCGTCTCCGCTGTTGGTTTCCGCGCCTTTCAGGTGCTGGATGCCGGCGCCCGCCTCCTCGCTCAGCCAGGGCAGCAGTCGTTGCACGCCGTCCGCGAGTATCTGGGCATGCTCAACCGGAATGGTCGAGCCCGCCAGGTCGAACTGGAGGTCGACCATGTGCGGCAGATATTCTTCCGGCTTGGCTTCAGGCCAGTCCCAGCTCATGGCGCATCTCCGGCATGGTCGCTGGCCCACGCGCGCATCAGGTCGCCCCATTTTTGCGCGCTGGCGGGGTCGACGTCGAAAATCGTGAAGCGCTTGTTTTCACGAATGCGGATGCGCAGAAACGGCACGCCGCCCGCCTCGTGCACAAGATGGTGAAATTCGACTTCCTGCCCGCCGAACGGCAGTCGCATCTTATCTAGGAACGTAATCTCTGGCATAAATATCAATCCGCGTTGCTTCAGGTTTGTAAATTGACAGGGCTGCGTTGCCGAAGCAATGCAAGTCATCCTTGCTCATAAATGAATCGGTCGTTGCAATAGCGCGAGCCAACTTGCAATGCGCTAGCTGAGGATGTTGCTGAGAATTTCAACCCCAATAAACGCATGGACTTGCGTTTTAAAGCATATTTTAATACGCTTGTTGATTCCTGTGGTGGTCTTCGGTCGCGTCAAATATCCCATGCTCCGCACACAGGAACTATTACCGGGCCGAGAAAAGCCGATCTACTCCATATGGGTAGGTAGAAGCCAGCCACTATGGGGTAGGTCAATTTCCCCATGAGGAGGATGGTAGGGTGGCTGGCCGGCCAATAAGATTGCCGCTATACCGTTGAGCTGTCTGCTGAGCGGGCATTTCGAAATGTTCTAGGAGAGAAGACTATGGCAAAGAAGATGATTGATACGCCCATGCTTGACCAGCTTGAATCTGGCCCGTGGCCCAGCTTCGTGAAAAACCTCAAGCGTCTGGGCCAGGATAGCGACTACATGTCTGGCCTTGTGGGCCATCTGGAAATGTCCTATCAGCATAGATGGGGTTACTGGAAGGGTGGTACGGTGGGCGTGTTCGGCTATGGCGGCGGCATCATCCCGCGCTTTTCCGAGCTGAAGGACGAAAACCATCAGCCGATATTCCCCGAGGCAGCCGAATTCCATACTCTGCGTATCCAGCCGCCCGCCGGCATGCATTACACGTCCGATCTGCTGCGCAAAATCTGTGACGCCTGGGTTGATAATGGCGGCTCGGGCCTGCTCGCGTTCCACGGCCAATCCGGCGACCTCATGCTGCAGGGTTGTAAGACGGAAGACGTCCAGCGCGCGTTCGACGCATTCAACGAAATGGGCTTTGACCTCGGTGGCGCCGGCCCTGCGCTGCGTACCTCGATGTCCTGCGTTGGCGCGGCTCGCTGCGAGCATTCCAATTTCGACGAGGCCAAGGCACTGCGCACCGTCATCAATAACAATATTGACGACATGCATCGTCCGGCGCTGCCCTACAAGTTCAAATTCAAGTTCTCCGGTTGCCCGAACGACTGCGTCAACGCAATCCAGCGTTCCGACATGGCTGTTATCGGCACCTGGCGCGACAACATCCGCGTCAATGAGGAACAGGTTCGGGACTACTACAAAGCGCATGGCATGAATGATCTGGTCAACGACGTGATCAGCAAGTGCCCGACCAAGGCCATTACCCTGGTGTCCAGCGACAAGTTCAAGGCCAGCGAGCATGTATCCGCCGCCAATCTGGGCGACGGCAACACCCTGTGCATCGACAACAAGAACTGCGTCCGCTGCATGCACTGCCTGAACGTTATTCCCGGCGGCCTGCGCACCGGTCTGGATAAAGGCGTCACCATCCTGATTGGTGGCAAGAGCGTGCTGAAAATCGGCGCCACGATGGGTACTGTGGTGGTTCCGTTCATGAAGCTTGAGTCCGACGAGGATTTTGAAAAGCTGAATGAATTGTCACGTAACGCGATCGACTTCTTTGCTGAAAATGCCCTCGAGCATGAGCGTACCGGCGAAATGATCGAGCGTATCGGGATGGCCAACTTCCTTGAGGGGATGGATATTCCGGTCGATCCCAACATGATCAGCCAGCCGCGTATGAACCCCTACTTCCGTTCCGATGATTGGGACGAGCAGGTCGAGAAGTGGAACGAGTACAAGCAGTCGTCGTCCGCTGCTTGAATTTTGTTTGCCGTGGGCCCGGGCGCGAGCCGGGGTCCGCGAATTAAATCAGTTGGAGAAAAAAATGGCAGAAGCTGCACCTCGTCCTCCTATCGAATCCGGCGCACCGGATCCAATGCCCTACATGCACCCCCTGATGGTGAAGAACTATGGCAAGTGGGCGTTCCACAGCCATCCGAAACCGGGTGTTCTCTATCATCGTGCCGAGTCCGGCGATGAAATCTGGACCGTCAAAGCGGGCACGGCACGCCAGATGGATCATTATACGGTCCGCGAGTTGGCTGACATTGCTGACAAGTATGCCGATGGATTCGTGCGCTTTACGATCCGTTCCAACATCGAGTACATGGTGACCGACCAGGCGAAGGTCGAGCCCTTGATCAAGGCGTTGAACGACAAGGGTTATCCCATCGGCGGGACCGCCAACTCGGTCTCGATGATTGCGCACACCCAGGGTTTCCTGCATTGCGACATCCCGGGCAGCGACGCATCGGGTGCGGCCAAGGCGCTGATGGATGAGTTGCATCAGGAATTCATCACCCAGGAGATGCCCAACCGCGTCAAGCTGTCTACCTCGTGTTGTGAAATCAACTGCGGTGGCCAGGCTGACATTGCCATCATCATGCAGCACACCAAGCCGCCGAAGATCAACCACGATCTGGTTGCCAACGTGTGTGAGCGTCCCTCGGTCGTTGCGCGTTGCCCGGTGGCCGCGATTCGCCCCGCGCTGGTGAACGGCAAGCCCTCGCTGGAAGTGGATGAGAAGAAATGCATCTGCTGTGGCGCCTGCTATCCTCCTTGCCCGCCCATGCAGATCAACGACGTCGAGCATTCCAAGTTCGCGATCTGGGTGGGAGGTAAAAACTCGAACGCCCGTTCCAAGCCTACCTTCCACAAGCTGGTAGCGAATGGTCTGCCGAATAATCTGCCGCGTTTCCCTGAAGTGGCCGAGGTGGTCAAGAAGATCCTGTACACCTACAAGGCTGACGGCAAGCCGTGGGAGCGCATGAGCGACTGGATCGAGCGGATCGGCTGGCCAGCATTCTTCGAGAAGACCGGCCTGCCCTTTACCAAGTATCACATTGATAACTGGCGCGGTAGCCGTGTCAACCTCAACGCTTCCACGCACATTCGCTTCTAAGCTGTTTTCGGGAGTTGATGGCGCCACCGCGGTGATCCGCGGTGGCAGCCGGATAATAATGACGGGATTTTTCGGAGTTTGAACTAGCCATGCAATTCGGCATTCTTGTAAACGAAGGGCCTTACACCCACCAGGCCAGTGACTCGGCCTATCTATTCGCCCGTGCGGCGATTGAGAAGGGTTACAAAGTTCCGCGTGTTTTTTTCTACCATGATGGCGTTTATAACGCTTCGCGGCTTGCCACGCCGCCGCAGGACGATCGTAACGTGAGCGCACGCTGGTCAAAGCTGGCTGCTGATCATGCTATTGATCTGGTTGTGTGTGTGGCTGCGGCGCAGCGCCGCGGCATAACGGACGGTGTTCTCGGGGATAATTTCCGCATCTCGGGCCTGGGCCAGTTGGTGGAAATGGGCATACAGTACGATCGTCTCGTGACGTTCGGTGATTGAGGAATAACGAGATGAGCGATATGGACGAAATGGATGACGACTCCGGTGTCGTCAAGAAATTCATGTTCCTGAACCGCAAGGCGCCGCACGGTACCGTGTACGCGCTGGAAGGGCTGGAAGTGGTGTTGATTACCGCTGCTTTCGATCAGGATGTAAGCATGGCCTTTACCGATGATGGTGTTTACCAGTTGGTGAAGGGTATCGACTCCAAAGGCATTGAAGTCAAGGACTTCTCCAAGACCTACCGTGCACTGGATGGCTACGACATCGAGAAACTCTATGTCGACCAGAATTCGATGGATACGCGCGGTTTGACCGAAGATGACCTGATTGTCGATGTGACGGTGCTGTCGGTTGATGAGATGGCAAATCTCATGGCCGAACAGGACGTCGTGATCAGCTTCTAAGGGGACCGCACATGCTGCATATTGTAAATAAATCGGCCACGGACCGCGGTTCGCTGGAAAGCTGCCTGCGCATGGCCACCAAGGGTTCTGCTGTATTGCTGATCGAAGACGCGGTGTACGCGGTGACGACCGGTAACGCGGCAGCGGCGAAAATCCAGGCGGCTACGGCAGGCCTCAAGATTTACGCACTCGGTCCTGATCTGGCGGCACGTGGTATGGCTACACGTGTGCTGGACGGAGTCAATGTCGTGGATTACGGCGGTTTTGTGGATCTGGTCGCAGAGCACAGCAACTGTCAGTCTTGGCTGTAACTTTAAAACAGAAGGAGTATTGCTATGTCTATGGTAGAAATCGCCGGTAAAGAAGTCGAAGTTGACGAAGAAGGCTATCTGGTCGACCTGTCGCAGTGGAATGAAGACATCGCCAAGTACATGGCGGTCGAAGAAAAGGTCGAGATGACCGAGAGCCACTGGGAGGTTGTCAACTTCCTTCGTGAGTACTACGCCGAATACCAGATCGCGCCTGCTGTTCGTGTGCTGACCAAGGCTATCGGCAAGAAGCTCGGACCGGAAAAGGGCAACAACAAGTACCTGTACGAGTTGTTCCCCTACGGCCCTGCCAAGCAGGCTTGTAAGATCGCTGGCCTGCCCAAGCCGACCGGCTGTATTTAAAGTTCTAGACCGTCGGGTCGCCCCGGATGTTTGGGGTGGCTCCGATCGTTTTGTTTACCAATCGAATGGGACGGGGCTTGACCAAAGTCGCGTTTGATTCGTAAACATAGCGTTGGCAAGGAATGCGATTTCGCCAGGCATTGCATCGCGTGGTGGAACGGGTCCGATAGGAGAGTGAGTTTGTCTACTGTGACGATGATTTACGCCGGGATGTTCTACATCGCCACCTTCCTGCTGGTGATCGGGCTGATCTACAAGATTTTTGACTACAGCCGTACGCCTGCACCGCTGGTCATCCCGACTACCCCGGCTCCGACCACGCGAACTGGCGTGGTGTACCGGATGGCAAAAGAGGTCGTGGTGTTCGAGTCCCTGTTCAAGTCCAATAAATGGATTTGGGTATTCGGCTTCCTGTTTCACTTCGGACTGTTTCTGGTGCTGGCGCGCCATCTCCGCTATTTCACCCAGCCTGTGTGGTTCTGGGTCAACATCGTGCAGCCCTTCGGCAAATACGCCAGCATCATCATGGTGCTGGGTCTTGCGGGCTTGTGGGCGCGCCGTTTCTTGGTCGACCGCGTACGCTACATTTCGACCCCTTCCGATCATCTGATGCTGCTGCTGCTGATCGTGATCGGCGTGTCCGGCATGCTTATGACCTTCGTCGCGCCTACAGACATCGTTGCGCTCAAAGAGTTTGTCCTGGGCTTGATGTATCTCGATGTGCAGCCGCTTCCGCAGGATCCGATCCTGATGGTGCATCTGGCGCTTGTGGCTTTATTAATGGTGATCTTCCCGATCAGTAAGCTCCTGCATGCTCCGGGTCTATTCTTCAGCCCTACCCGAAACCAGGTTGATAACCCACGTGAGCACCGCCACGTGGCGGCATGGGCGGCAAGGCTTGATCAGAACAACTGATTCGTTGACGTTGAATAACGCACATTAAGTACGGACAGAGGATACACAAGTGGCTGTTGCTAATTTTGACATTCCGGAGATTAAAAAAGATATTGAGATTCCCAAACTCCGGGAAGGCGTGATGTCGCATGCCAAGACATTTCCTGCTTCCAAGGCGATTCAGGAAAATCTGGGCTACCCGGGCGAGTTGACAGAAGACTGGAAAGAGCGCGCCATTGATAAGATGGGCGACCTGCTGGGCAAGTATCGTTCCCTGAAAGTTTTTCTGGATATCTGCGTGCACTGCGGCGCCTGCACCGACAAGTGCCACTATTATTTAGGGACCTCTGACCCCAAAAACATGCCGGTGGCGCGCCAGGATCTTATGCGCCAAGTTTACCGTCGCTACTTTACGCCCATGGGGAAATTGTTTCCCAAGTTGGTCGGCGCCAAGGATTTGACTCGTGAAGTGCTGGACGACTGGTATTCTTATTATTACCAGTGTTCGGAATGTCGTCGTTGCTCGGTGTACTGCCCGTACGGCATCGATACGGCCGAAATCACCATGGCCGGCCGTGAAATTCTCAGTCATGTCGGACTGGGCCAGAAGTATTCCAACGAGATTCTCGGCAAGGTCCTGAAGATCGGCAACAACCTCGGACTGCCTGGCCCCGCACTGGCGGACACGCTGGAAGGCCTGGAAGAAGATATCGAAGCCGACACCGGTGTGGCCGTGAAGATGCCGCTCGATGTGAAAGGCGCTGAGGTGCTGCTGATCACCCCGTCAGCGGATTTCTTTTCCGAGCCGCATGTGGAGTCCCTGATCGGCTATGCCAAGGTATTTCACGCCGCAGGAACCAGCTGGACCATGTCCTCGTACGCATCGGAAGCTGCCAACTTCGGCCTCTTCGATGCCAACTATGACGTCATGCGCAAGGCCGCCATGCGGATTCGCGACGCTGCGCTGGAACTCGGTGTCAAGCGCATCGTGGTCGGCGAATGCGGCCACGCCTGGCGCGTCGCCTATAGTTTCTGGAACACGCTGACGGGTATCGGCTATGGCGGCAACGATCCGTTCTCGATCGAAATGCAAAAGCAGCTCGATCCGTCTTATCCGCAGCCACAGCATATTTGCGAGCTGACCAACGACCTGATCAAGTCCGGCAAGATCAAGGTGGATCCGTCCAAAAACGACGATCTGGTTGTGACTTATCACGATTCATGCAACGTCGCGCGTGGGTCGCGCATGGGAACCGAGCCAGGCGGACAGTTCACCATCCCGCGCGAATTGATCAAGTCGGTGGCGAACAATTTCCACAATATGGAAGACGGCACGATCCGCGAAGCGACTTTCTGCTGCGGCGGCGGCGGCGGCCTGTTGACCGATGACCTGATGGAAGTCCGGGTCAAGGGCGCGCTACCGCGGGCAACGGCACTGAACAATGTAGTCAAGGAACACCAGGTCAATTTCATGGCGATGATCTGTGCGATCTGCAAGGCGCAATTCACCAAGGTTTTACCCAAGTACGGTTTTGACATGAGCATGGTGGGCGGTATACACCAACTAGTCAGTAAGGCGATCAAGCTCGACTGATCGTCGGGTTAGGTAAATCAATTCATTTCGTAGGCGTTAGGAGAACGAACATGGCTGTCACGACGAACAAAGCACAAAAGACCGAAGGCGTACAATGGCGTCGCTATAAGGATGGCGAGTCGCATAGTGACATTCGCTCCAATCAGGACATCATCTTCCAGGCAAGCTGGTCGCACCAGTGTCCGGAATACGTGCTTTCCACACCGCCCTGCCAGGGTTCCTGTCCCGCCGGCGAAGATGTTCGAGGCTACCTCAATATCACCAGTGGCATCGAGAAGCCGCCGGCAGGGGTGACCTGGCAGGAATATGCCTTCCGCCGCCTCACTGAAGCCAATCCCTTCCCCGCCGTGATGGGCCGTGTCTGCCCAGCTCCGTGTGAATCCGGTTGTAACCGGAATATGGTTGAGGATCATGTCGGCATCAACTCGGTCGAGCACTTTATCGGTGACTGGGGTATTGAAAACAACATGGGCTACACGGCCGCAGCGACTGAAACCGGCAAGAAGGTAGCCGTGATTGGCGCAGGGCCTGGCGGCCTGGCCGCGGCCTACCAGCTTCGACTGCGGGGCCATGGCGTGACCATTTTCGACGAGCACGAAGAACTCGGCGGCATGATGCGCTACGGTATTCCGGGCTTCCGTACCCCGCGCGAAATGCTGGATGCCGAGATCAACCGCATCATTGCGATGGGCGTGGAAACCCGGCTCAAGACCCGCATCGGTTCCGATGTCAGCTTTGAACAGCTTGAAAAGGATTACGATGCCATCTTCATGGCCATGGGTGCCCAGGCAGGCCGTCCGCTGCCGGTTCCCGGCGCCGAAGCTCCCAACTGCGTGACTGCCGTTGCGTTCCTGCGCGCGTTCAACGAAGGCCGTCTGCAGCACGTTGGCCACCGCGTGGTCGTCATCGGCGGTGGCGACACCTCGATCGACGTTGTGACCGTTGCCCGCCGCCTCGGCAAAGTAACCAAAGGGGGAACCCAGGACCGTCCCGAGGCTGTGATCGCCGGCTACATGGCGCAGGACGTTGCCGAAATCTCCGCACGTGAAGGGGCCGAGGTGGTCCTGGTCTCGCGTTCCACGATCGAGAAGATGGCCGCCAACCCGGCGGAAATCGAGCATGCCCAGCAGGAAGGTATCGAGATCATCGGTGGCGTGACGCCCGTTGCCGTCATCGTGGACGACAAAGGCCGTGCGACAGCCCTGCGCGTGGCAGATTTCGTGATGGAAGGCAAGGAAACCAAGATCGTTGAAGGTACCGAACGTGATCTGCCGGCCGATCTGATCGTCTCCGCGATCGGACAGGGCGTCGACTTCACGGGCCTGGAGAAATTCAACAACAATAATGGCCTGATCAAGGCCGACAAGAACTATCGCTTCCCTGGCAGCGAAAAGATTTTCGTCGGCGGCGATGTGATCCGCCCGCACCTGCTGACCACTGCGATCGGCCATGCCGCCATCGCTGTGGATGGCATCGATGCCTTCCTGCAGGGCCACAAGGACCTCGACAGACGCCCGAAGGTCGACGTCCACCACTTCGACGAAATCCGCAAGTGGCTCGAAGCCGGCCATGAGTATGCCTGTGATAACCATGGTGAAGCGTGGGGCACCTCAGCGCGCAAGGATCTGTTGCACAACTTCGAAGACCGTTCGGACCGGCACATCATCTCGCACGACGAACTGTTCCTGGGGCACTTCCACAACGTGCCGCGGAATATCCGTGACGTGACCATGCTTGACAAGGAAGGCGCCCTCGGCAACTTTGAAGAGCGCCTGCATGCACTCAGCGAGGAAGCGGTGCGGGCCGAAGGCAAGCGCTGCATGTCCTGTGGTCTGTGTTTCGAATGCGACAACTGCGTCGTTTACTGCCCGCAGACCGCCGTGTTCAAGGTCAAGAAAAAGGACACCCCCACCATGGGCCGTTACGTCGACACCGACTACACCAAGTGCATCGGCTGCCACATTTGTGCCGACGTCTGTCCGACTGGTTATATCGTCATGGGCATGGGCGCCTGAATATGGCAGGTAAGATGAAGCGATTGCTGGCACTGGGCGCAGTCATATTGACGACTGCAGCCCTGGCTTGGGCCGGGTCGAACGACCAGCCCAAGACCAGTGGTGCGCCCAAGCCGGTGATTACGAAGGCCATCAAGGGCGAACAGTGTGTTGAGCCCAACGACTTCATGCGCCGCAATCACATGAAGGTGTTGCTGCATCATCGTGACGAGACCGTGCTTGAAGGTGTCCGTACCAAGAAGTACAGCCTGAAGGAATGCATCAACTGCCATGCCAGCGAAAAAACGGGCAGCGTTGCTGCTTCCAAGGATGACTTCTGCGTGAGCTGCCACAGCTATGCGGCAGTGAAAATCGATTGCTTCGACTGCCATTCCACCAAGCCGGAAGGGTCGATGGCGATGCATCCGCTGAACGCAGAAACGGCGCATTACGCACACAAGTTGGCAGCACAGGCCAACACAAAGGTTAGCGCGGAAGAGATGGCTGGAATTGCCCAATGAACGATATGGAACCGATGTCCGACAAGATGCCCAGTTCACCTGAACGGCGCCGTTTTATCAGTGCCGCGGCGGTGACGGCCGGTGTGACGCTGGTGCCGGGTGTAATGCTGGTTGAAGTGGCCCACGGTCGGCCGGAAGACCAGGCAGCGAGCAGCGCCGTGCGCTGGGGCATGCTGATCGATGCGACCAAATGCGCGACCGGCTGCGACGACTGCGTGACCGCATGCAGCACCGAAAACGGCTGGACGCCGGTTGCCGAAAGCGCGCATCCCAGGCAGGCGCCGCAGTGGATTCGCAAGCTCGAACTGCAGGATCCGCTGACGCAGAAGGAAACCAACCTGCCGATGCTCTGCCAGCATTGCGGCGATGCCCCCTGCATCGATGTCTGCCCGACCGGTGCCTCGTTCAGGCGTGCCGACGGCCTCGTACTGGTCAACCGTCACACCTGTATCGGCTGCCGTTACTGCATGATGGCCTGCCCCTACAAGGCGCGTTCATTGGTTCATGAACCGCTGAACGACACCCAGAAACCGGATGTTCCGCGTGGCGTGGGCTGTGTCGAATCATGCACTTTCTGCGTACAAAAGCTCGATCGTGGCGATGGCACCACAGCCTGCGCCGAAGCTTGTACCGCCTCGGGTAACGATGCCATCCTTTTCGGTGACATGAACGACCCGGACAGTGCAATTGCGAAACGTCTGCGCGAGTTGCCGACCAAGGAGGTACGCGCTGACCTCAACCTGGACCTCGGCGTTCGCTATCACGGAATCTAAAACAACATGGCAAGCATTACCTTCCGCGAAGTAGAAGGCAGCAGTCTGAAGTACTGGATGCTGTTCGGGGGCATCGGCCTCTTCGTGCTGTTCGGCTTTCTGTCCTACCTGTACATGCACCATCACGGCCACGTCGTGACCGGCATGGACAACCAGATCGTCTGGGGTCTACCGCACGTGTTTGCGGTGTTCCTGATCGTGGCCGCATCAGGCGCACTGAACGTCGCTTCCATCGCCTCGGTGTTCAATAAGCCGATGTACAAGCCATTGGCACCGCTGTCAGCGATTCTGGCGCTGGCGCTGCTGGTGGGTGGCCTGTTGGTGCTGGTTCTTGACTTGGGTCGCTCCGATCGCCTGATCGTGGCAATGACGCACTTCAACTTCAAGTCAATGTTTACCTGGAACGTGTTTCTCTATGTCGGCTTTATCGTGCTGGTCGGGGCCTACCTCTGGACCATGCTGGATCGCAACGTCAAGGCCTATTCCAAGGCGGCGGGTACTGCAGCCTTCATCTGGCGTCTGACGCTGACCACCGGGACCGGCTCGCTGTTCGGTTTTCTGATCGCGCGGGCACTCTACGGTACTGCCATGCTGGCGCCGATGTTCATCATCATGTCGTTTGCATACGGGCTGGCCATCTTCCTGATGGTGCTTATCCCCGCTTATGCCTGGACGGGTCGCCCGCTTGGCGATGCCGTGCTGATGCGGCTGAAGACCCTGCTCGCGGTGTTTGTCGCCGCCGTGCTCTACTTCGTCGTGGTATATCACCTGACCAACCTGTATTTCGCCAAGATGGGCAGCGTTGAAAGTTTCATCCTGCGTGACGGCGGCATCATCACCACCTTGTTCTGGGTGGGGCAGATCGTCATTGGCTGCGTGATTCCGCTGGTGATTCTGCTGACCAGCCTGGGCAGGCAACGCAGCTGGGTCATGATTGCCAGTGCGCTGGTTATTCTGGGCGGCCTGGTGCAGATGTACGTCACGATCATCGGCGCCCAGGCCTACCCGCTGGACATGTTCCCGGGGATGAAAGTGAGCAGCAGTTTCTATGACGGTGTGATCCACCACTATTCTCCGACCCTGGTCGAGTTCTTCCTGGGATTGGGCGGCGTGGCCGTTGCACTGCTGGCGACTGTCTTTGCCGTCAAGGTGCTGCGTTTGCTGCCGGCCAACCTGGACGACGCAACGGTTGCCAAACTGGAACATTGATGCCATAACCTGTCAGGCATCCGTCTGGCAGGGGGTCGTCCGGAATGAACACGCACGCCACTTCAAACGATTCTGACAAGCGCGGGGCTCAAATGCCCCGCGTCTTCATTTCCGCCGCACACAAATCATCAGGCAAGACCACGCTGACTCTAGGCCTGTGCGCCGCACTGCATGCGCACGGTCATGTGGTCCAGCCATTCAAGAAAGGCCCGGATTACATCGATCCGATGTGGCTGGGCATGGCGGCGCAACGGCCGTGCTACAACCTCGATTTCCATATGATGCGGCACGCTGAAATCGAGCAGCAGTTCAATTCCGCCGCGGCGGATGCGCGCATCAGCCTGATCGAAGGCAACAAGGGCCTGTACGACGGTCTCGATGTTGACGGCAGCAACAGCAACGCGGCGCTTGCCAAGCTGCTCGATGCATCGGTGGTGCTGGTGATCGATGCACGCGGCATGACGCGCGGCGTGGCGCCGCTGATTTTGGGCTACCAGGCATTCGATCCGGCTATCCGCATTGCCGGTGTCATTCTTAACAATCTCGGTGGTAGCCGCCACGAGTCCAAACTGCGCGCGGTGATCGGGCATTACACCGACGTCGAAGTGATCGGCGCGGTTCAGCACGACCCCGGCATGCAGATTACCGAGCGTCATCTGGGTCTGGTGCCGGCAAACGAGCAGCAGGCGGCGCTGGAACGCATCCGGCAGGTGGGCGAGCGGGTCGCGTCCCAGGTCGATCTGACGCGCCTGCTGGCCATCGCCGACAGCGCGCCTGCGCGCAATGTGGCCGTCGCGCGTCAAGTGCAGGCCCCATCCGAACGGGTACGGGTGGCGATTGCGCACGACGTCGCATTCGGCTTTTACTACAGCGAGGATCTCGACAGCCTGCGTGCGTCCAACGTGGAACTGGTCGAACTGGACACGCTGCAGACGCGTGCCCTGCCCGAGGTCGATGGGCTCATTATCGGGGGTGGCTTTCCCGAGGTGTTCATGACGGAACTCGAGGCGAATGCGCCGTTGCGAGCCGGTATTCGCGGCGCGATCGAGGCGGGGCTGCCCACCTATGCCGAGTGCGGCGGCCTGATGTATCTGTCGCGCCGCCTCAGCTGGCAGGGGCGAACCTGCGAAATGGTCGGCGCGGTGCCGGGTGATACCGTGATGCACGATCGGCCGGTTGGGCGAGGATACACCAGCTTGCAGCCGACCGGCGCCGACCGCTGGCTTGAATCGGCCATTATCCCGGCGCACGAATTTCACTATTCAAGCCTGGAAAACCTGCCAGCCGACTCAACTTATGCCTATCAGGTCAAGCGTGGCCATGGCATCGATGGCGAACACGACGGCTATCAGCAATACAACCTGCTGGCCAGCTATGCGCATCGCCGCGGCAGCGGCGAGCTAGGCTGGATTACGCCTTTTCTGAACCAGGTGCGTGCGCACAAGGCGCGCGCTGTCGCTTAATTATCGTAAGGATAGACCCATGATCAAGATCACCGACGCTGCCGCCGCGCAGATTCGCGTTGCCCACAACAACCCCGACGTGTTCGACATGATTCTGCGCGTCGCCGCCTACCAGGAGGACGATGGCGACGTGAATTTCGGCATGGGGTTCGATATTGAGCGCGAATCCGACGAACAACTCATCGTCAATGGGATCGAAATCCTGATTGCCGCATCCAGCAGCCCCTATCTGCAGGGTGTAACGCTCGATTTCGTCGAAATGAGTCCGGGCGACATGCGCTTCATCTTCATCCCGCCCTTGTCGTTAGAAGACGAGCCAGCCGAATCCGGTTCCGATCCGGACACGAACCCTGCCGAGTAAGCCATGGACTACCTGCCCATTTTCCTTGATCTGCGCGACCGCCATTGCCTGGTGGTGGGCGGTTCCGAAACCGCTGCGCGCAAAACCGAACTGCTGTTGCGCGCCGGTGCACACGTCGATGTCGTGGCGCCCGCCCTGCATGAAGGTTTCAAGCGTCTGCCGCTTGCCGAGCATGTGAAGCGCGTGGCGGACGCTTTCTCGCCCGGTCTGCTCGACGGCAAGGATGCGGTGATCGTCGTCGAAGACAATGCGGCCGCCGCCAGGGTCGTCGCCGATGCTGCGCGCGCCCGCCACATTCCGGTCAACGTGGCGGACAAGCCCGCGCTGTGCAGCTTTATCCTGCCGTCGATCATCGACCGCTCGCCGATCATGGTGGCGGTATCCAGCGGCGGCGAATCGCCGGTGCTCGCGCGCATGCTGCGGGCGCGGCTGGAAACGCTGGTCCCTGCCGCCTACGGCCGCCTCTCAGCTCTGGCCGGGCGCTACAAGGACCGCGTGCGCGCGGCGATCAAGCCGGAACAGCGCCGGGCGTTCTGGGAAAAAGTGTTCCTGTCGCCGGTCGCCGAAATGGTGTTTTCCGGGCGCGATGTCGAGGCCGAGGCGCAGCTCGATGCCATGATCAAGGACGCTGACACGCAAGACATCAGCCGCGGCGAGGTCTATCTGGTTGGCGCCGGTCCGGGCAACCCCGATCTTCTGACTTTCCGTGCGCTGCGCCTGATGCAGCAGGCCGACGTCATCGTCTACGATCGTCTGGTCTCGCAGCCGATTCTCGACATGTGCCGGCGTGATGCCGAACGCGTGTACGTCGGCAAGGAACGCGACGACCACGCCGTGCCGCAGGAGGAGATCAACCTCATGCTGGTGCGCCTGGCCAAGGAGGGCAAGCGCACGCTGCGGCTCAAGGGTGGCGACCCCTTCATCTTCGGCCGCGGCGGCGAGGAAATCGAAACCCTGGTCGAACACGGCGTATCGTTCCAGGTAGTGCCGGGCATCACCGCCGCCGCCGGGGTCGCGTCGTATGCGGGGATTCCGCTGACTCACCGCGACTATGCGCATTCGGTCGCCTTCGTCACCGGTCATCTTCGGGACAATACCTTCAACCTGAACTGGGAAGGCATCGCCCGACGCGACCAGACCATCGTCATTTACATGGGGCTGAAAGGCCTGCCGCTGCTGTGCGAGGCGCTGATCGAACACGGCCTGACTGCGGACACGCCGGCCGCCATCATCCAGCACGGCACCCTGCCGACGCAACGCGTCATCACCGGCGACCTCACCACGCTGCCCGCGCTGGCCGACGAAGCCGGACTCAAGGCGCCGACACTCATCATCGTCGGCAACGTGGTCAGGCTGCGTGAAAA
>CAYVOR010000048.1:0-19751 GCA_964452995.1 uncultured Thiobacillus sp. | reverse complement strand
GCGTCACCGGCGTTTCGATGTGGTGGCAGCGCCGCCGCTCGATGCCGCGCATCGCGGAGAACAGCGGACCCCAATCGGCCGATACGGTCATCCTGGTGGGCAGCGAAGGCAACAGCACATGGGGTTTCGCGAAGGCGTTGCACGATGCCTTGCGCCAGGCCGGACAGCGCGTGCACACGGCGCCCATGAACCAGCTGGCAACGGAGTATCGCCAGGCACGGCATCTGTTCATCCTGACCTCGACCTACGGAGATGGCGACGCGCCCGCCTCGGCCAATCGATTCCTCGCGCGGCTGGACGGGTTTGCCGGCACCCATCGACCGAGCTTCGCTGTCCTGGGGTTTGGCGATCGTCAGTTCCCGAAATTCTGCCAGTTCGCCCGGGACACGCAGGACGCCCTGCTTGAGCGCGGGTGGCACCGGTGCCTCGATCTCGGCACCGTCGACCGGCAGTCGGCTCAAGCGTTCGCCCAATGGGGACAGGCGGTCGGGCAGCTGTTCGGGCGCGAGTTGACGCTGGCGTACGCGCCCACGCTTCCGCCCACCCAGGCCCTGGAATTGATCGACCGGATCGACTACGGCGCACAAGTGCAGGCGCCCACCAGCATCCTGCGATTCGGCCCCATCGCGCCGCAAAACCGCATCGACCGGTTCCGGCGTCTGATCGGACTCGATGGCCTGCCACGCTTCGAGGCGGGCGATCTGGTGGGGATCGTGCCGCCGGGCAGCCCCGTGCCGCGGTTCTATTCGCTGGCCAGCGGGTCGAAAGACGGCTTCCTGGAAATCTGTGTGCGCAAGCAGCCGGGAGGCCTGTGCTCGCAGATGCTGCATGGTCTGAAGCCTGGCGAACGCATCGAGGTCTTTATCCGGTCCAATCCGGATTTCCGCCCGGCGTCCGGCAAGTCCTCCGTCATTCTTATCGGCGCGGGCGCGGGTATCGGTCCACTGGCCGGCTTCATCCGCAACAACACCGGCAAGTACCCGATGTACCTGTACTGGGGGGGCCGCGACCCGGCTTCTGATTTTCTTTATGAACCGGAGCTGGGCGAATACCTGGCCGATCGCCGTCTGACCCAGCTGCACGCAGTCTTTTCACGCGTCAAGGAAGGCGCCTATGTCCAGGATCGCGTCCTGGACAACGCCTCGCAGATGCGCCGTTTGATCGAAAACGGCGCGCAGATTCTCGTCTGCGGCAGCCGTGCCATGGCGGGCAGCATCGTGCAGGCGATGGAGGGGATTCTCTCCCCCATCGGCCTCGACGTCCGGACACTCAAACTACAGGGGCGCTATCGTGAAGACGTGTACTGAACGGCAGGATGCACCCGCCGTCGCCTGGCAACGCTACAGTCTGCATGGCCCGACGATGGGCACCCGCTACAGCGCCGTATTTTTCGCCGCCCCGGGCGCCGATGAAGCGGCGATCAACGCCCGCCTCTTCGCTGCCGTGGATGAAGTGGACCGGCAGATGTCCAGCTGGAAACCCAACTCCGATCTGAACCGCCTGAACGGCGCGCCCATACAGCAATGGCTGAGCGTCCCCGCAGAACTGTGCAGCGTGCTCGATGCCGCCCTGCGCGTCAGCCGACAGTCGCACGGGGCATTCGATATCGGCGTCGGCGATCTGGTCCGCGCCTGGGGTTTTGGACCCGGCGAAGGGCGGATAGACGAACAGCGGATCAAGGCATTGAAAGCCCAGCCTCACCGGCCGGCCACCGACGTGCTGGAGGTCGATCCCGACCGTCGCCGGGTTCGCAAACAGGCGCCCATCACACTGGACCTCTCGGGCATCGCCAAGGGCTACGGTGTCGATCGACTGGCCCGCTGTCTCGACACCCTCGGCATCACCCGCTATCTGGTCGGCATCGACGGCGAGATGCGCGCCCGCGACACGAGACCGGATGGGCAGCCATGGGCCATCGCCATCGAGAAGCCCGTGCGGCACCTGCGTGACGTCATGGGTGTGATGGAACTCAGCGATGCCGCCATGGCGACCTCCGGCGACTACCGCCATTGGGTTGAGTTTCACGGCAAATCCCACGCCCACACGTTTGACGGCGCGCTGCGGGCGCCTTCATCGAACCGGCTTGCCGCGGTCAGCGTCGTGGCTTCGAGCTGCATGCTTGCCGATGCCTGGGCGACCGCATTGCTGGTGCTAGGTGAAAAGGCGGGAATCGAACTGGCGCAGGGACGCGGCATGGATGCCTTGTTCGTGCTGCATGATGGCGACGGTTTCGAGGAAATATCCATCGCCGCAGGAGAGCGGTCAGCATAAATAATGCTTGCCGCGCGAGGGCTACACCGTTTTTCTATGGAGGTAACTCCATCGCCTTGATTTGCGCCATTGCCGGTTGCGGAATAGCCACCGGTCGGCGGCAAACCGTCCGATCGCGATGAGATCGGACAGCAGGACGGCATATCGAAGCGGCGCCACCAGCAGGCCTTTGACGAGATATTCCAGTCGACGCCCCTGCGCGACCATGACCAGCAGACCGGTTGCCAGGATGGATTCCGCAACCAGCACGATCACCAGGGGTTCCCAGAGTTGCAGCAGAATCATGATCAGCAGGGCGGTCGGGAATGCCACCTTCTCGAACGCCGACATGAACAGCACCCAGCCGATCGGACGGCCGTACTTGCGTGTGTGGTCGGCGCCAAAGGGCTGGCGATACGGCTCGAAACGCAGGCGTTTGTCCGCGCGGTTTCCTGTCTGTCTGGCGGTTTTCCGTTTGGTGTGGCGATAGCGCCTGAAAGCCTTGAACGGACTGCGCATCAGGTCATCGAAGTAGTCGCAGCACTGCAGGAAGGAGGAGGACTGGCGGTGAATCTGTCCCGGCAACTGACTGGCCTGCGGCGCCTGCGAGCGCGCGTAGACATCGGCCACCTGGATGTTGCGGTAACCGTTGTCGTTCATGGCGAGGCCGATGAAGAGGTCTTCTGCGTGGGTGAGGTCGTCGCCCAGGATCGGCTCGTGGCGGTCGAAAACCAGGGTCTTCAGCACGCTTCGACGGTAGGCCACGGCACAGCCCACCGGATTGAGAATGCTGCCGAAGAGGGTCATCTGGCCCAGGTACACGAATTTTTGCAGGAAGTAATACAGCACGTCGCGGTACATGTTGGTGAGGCCGCGTTGCAGACGATTGAACCAGCCCGTTCCGGGATACATGCTGGCTTCGGGATGGGTTTTCAGAAAGGCTTGCAGGGCCTCGGTCTTCAGCATGGCGCGGCGGTCGCGGCCGCGCAGCGGCAGCACGGTGCCGCAGGCGCTGGCAATGCCGGCGCCCTTGTAGAGTTCCTCGA
Source organism: uncultured Thiobacillus sp. (assembly GCA_964452995.1). Lineage (GTDB taxonomy): Bacteria > Pseudomonadota > Gammaproteobacteria > Burkholderiales > Thiobacillaceae > Thiobacillus. The sequence continues at coordinate 16,455 of CAYVOR010000048.1, read as the reverse complement.
CGACGCGGTCGATGTAATTGTCCGATTCCAGCATAGTGTCGCCGTCGAGAATGAATTCGACGTCGGAGTCGAACTCACGCGATTGGCGCTTCAGGGTCGGCGTCTTGCCGATCGACTGCGCGCGCCGGATCGCGATCAGGTCCATGCCGTTGAGGTCGCAGAAGGTCTGGGCGTATTCGATCGTGCGGTCCTGGCTGCCGTCGTCGATCAGGATGATGCGGGTCGGCTTGCGGGTCTGGCGCGCCAGTGCGGCCAGGCACAGGGGGATGTTGCTTTCCTCGTTGAAGGCCGGGATCACCACGTCGACGGTGGCGTTGCGCCAATCCTCGGCCGGGTTGGGGAGGGTCTTGTCCGGCCCGTGGGCCAGACCAATGAGGCTCAGCAGCGTGTTCGGGCTGAGGACGAAACAGGATGTCGTGGCCATGGGCGTCTGTCGTCAGGCGACGCGTCGGAGCTTCGCGGCTTCGCGTTCGATCAGGTCGTCCAGTGTGTCGTCCAGGGTCCATTCCGGCTCGAATCCGGTGAGCGCCCGCAGTTTGTTGAGCGAAGGACGCCGGTGCGTGACGTCTTCGAATTCCTCACCGTAGACATCCTTGTAGGAAAGATAGTGCAGCGGCGATCTGCTGTGTGCGCTTTGCATGATCCGGGTGGCCAGATCGCGAATGGAGATTTCCTGGTCGTTACCGACATTCACCACCTCGCCCCAGGCCTCGGGGCATCCGGCGAGACGGTCCAGGGCCACCACGGCGTCGCGTACATCGCAGAACGAGCGTGTCTGGTTACCTTCGCCATAGAGGGTGAGCGGCGTGTGGTTGACCGCCTGCTCGACAAAACGGGGTACCACCATGCCGGAATGCCCTGACTGGTTCGGTCCGATGGTGCTGAACAAGCGTGTGATCACGATGTTCAGGCCGTATTGGCGCGCATAGGACAAGGCGAGAAACTCCTCCGCCAGCTTGGCCGCGGCGCCGGCCCAGCGCAGACGGCCGGCGGAAGGCAGCACCATATAGTCGATCTCGGAGAAACTGTCCCGGGGGTTGAAGCCATATACCTCCGAGGTCGAGGCGATGATGAGTTGCGCGTTGCAGCCGCCGTGCTGAACGGTACGCAGGATCCGTTCGGTGCCGGTCATGGTGGCGGCCATCACGCCCACCGGGTCTTCCAGCACTGTGTTTATGCCGGTGACTGCGGCCATGTGGTAGATGCGACCGGCCCCGGCGGCGGCCTTGTCAAGACCGTTCCATTGCAGGACGTCGGCCTCGACAAAGCGGAAGGCGGGATTGCTGCGGAAGGAATCGATGTTCGCAAGCGAACCGGTACTCAGGTTGTCCACCGCCAGGACCTGATCGCCCAGCGCCAGATGATGCGCAGCCAGATGCGACCCGATGAATCCGGCCCCGCCAGTTATCAAAACATGCATATCGCTTCCTCTCCGAGTTTTCGCCAGACACTGCCGAACGATGAACAGGCTTACCGTGAAATCCCGATTGCAAGGTCCAGTGAAAACAATGGCTTGTCTGGTTTCCTTGAAAGAGCGGGCTGTCTGCACCGTGGCTGTGAGTCATTGCTGCAAGGAATATACCAATCCGTAAACAGGCGTAAGGCCCCTGTCAGCGCCCTCTCAGAAACAGGCTTGCCCCTGTTGATGCGGGTGTCAGAGAGTCGGGGCGCAATCGTCAACGTTCCCGCACAGGTCGCGGCCCTGATACGCGGTCGTATGCACGAGGAGGCAGTGAACGAAATGGGGCAGCCAGTTCGTTTCGCACAAGGCGTTTGCCGGCAATCGCTCCGGCAATGTGACGCTGGTGCGGAAGCTGACGCTGCATGAACCTGGCATGCCGATCACGCTGCATGCGTACGAGATCTTCATGGAAGATGTGAGCTGGCATCTCGATTTCTGTGATCAGTGGTGGGTGGAATCCGGCAAGCGGCTTGCCAGTCGTATCCGGCCCGAGTTGCGTGTCGATGCACCGACAGTGAGGCATGATGCCTCGACCCATGCATTAATCAATTACTATCGCCACATGAGCGACCCACGTACTGACCTATAGTTTGAACATGGAGTTGATTGCAGGCGACATCGGAGGAACCAAAAGCTGGCTGGCCTGGACGACAGGTGAAGCGGAGGATGCGATGCGCCCGCGTTTCGAGAAACGCTATGCCAGTGCCGATTTCGCCTCGGCGGAGGACTTGTTGCGGCAGTTCATGGCCGATGCGCAGACAACGGTGCGGCCGGACAGGCTGGTTCTGGCCCTGCCAGGCCCGCAACATGCACAACGTGTCGTCCTGACCAATCTTGACTGGACGGTCGAGGTGGGTAGCTTGCAGGCCGTGCTGAAGATAGCCGAGGTAGACTTTATCAATGACTTCCAGGCGGCCGCAGCGGGCGTAGCGACGCTCACGGCGGCCGATCTCGTCCCGCTCAATCCGCATCCCGCCGAGCCCGATGGCGTGCGCGCCATTACCGGTGCAGGAACCGGCCTGGGCCTCGCCTTCATGCTGGCGAACGGCACGGGGAATTACCGGAGTTTCGCATCGGAAGGCGGACACATCGATTTTGCCCCCGCCAACCCGGTCCAGACACGCCTGCTGGAGCGTTTGCGTGGACAATACGGTCATGTGTCCTGGGAACGCGTGGTCTCGGGTTCGGCCATGAACGACCTGTACCGTTTTTGCTGTGCCGAACACGACCAGCCGCTCCCGGATGCACCGATCGACGGTGCCGCACTCGTCGCGCAGGCTGGGGTGGGAGACCGCACCGCAGAGGCGGCGCTGGATCTGTTCATCGATCTGTACGGCGCCTGGGTTGGCAACGTGGCCTTGCTGTATCGACCGGTTGGCGGCCTGTATATTGCGGGTGGGGTGAGCGGACATTTGCGCGAACGGATGCAGTCGGCGCGCTTCATGGCAGCTGCGATCGCCAAGGGCCGCATGCGCGACGTGGCGGAACGAACACCGATTTTCCTGATTACCAGCAGCCGGCTGGGTGTGGCGGGTGCGCTGGCCGCCGGGCAGGCCATGTCCCGAAGTCAGCGCACCCGCCTACCCATCAATCAATAATCATAGACAGACGAGGAGTAGTTCATGGTCCTTTCCAAAGTCGAACAGGAACGACTTTACCGCTATTACACCGAGCCGAAAATGGTGACCGATCTCACCCGCAAGACGCTGGCACTCGTGCTCGCGGGGGGCGAGGGCTCGCGGCTCAAAGACTTGACGGCCTGGCGGGCCAAGCCGGCCGTTCCGGTCGGAGGGAAATACCGTATCATCGACTTTACGCTATCGAACTGCGTCAACTCCGGCATCCTCCGCATCGGTGTGCTCACCCAATACAAGTCGCATTCATTGATCCGGCATCTGCAGCGCGCCTGGGGCTTCATGCGCGCTGAGATCGGGGAGTTCGTCGAGATCCTGCCCGCGCAGCAGCGTACCCACAAGAAGGAGTGGTACCAGGGAACGGCCGATGCCCTGTTCCAGAATATCGACATCATGCAGCGCCACCATCCCGAATACGTGCTGGTGCTCGGCGGCGATCACGTCTACACCATGGATTATTCCGAGATGCTGCTGTATCACGTCCAGACCGGGGCGGATTTCACCGTCGGCAGTATCGAGGTACCGGCGGCCGACGCGAGTGCATTCGGCGTGATGTCGGTCGACAAGGAAATGAAAATCACCCGTTTTACGGAGAAGCCGGCAAACCCCGATTGCATTCCCGGCAAGCCTGGTATGGCACTCGTATCGATGGGCATTTATATCTTCTCCAAGGATTTTCTCTACCAGGCGCTGGTCGAGGATGCGGGCAATCCCGACTCACACCATGATTTCGGCAAGAACATCATTCCGGACAACATCAGTAAAGCCCGTGCAATGGCCTTCCCCTTCCGCGACAAGAATGGCGACCCGGCCTACTGGCGTGATGTGGGGACGCTGTTTTCCTACTGGCAGACCAACATGGAATTGTGCTCGGTCAAGCCCGAACTCAATTTGTACAACCGCGACTGGCCGATCTGGACCTACCAGCCGCAATACCCGCCGGCGAAATTTATTTTCGACGACGAAGGGCGACGCGGCGAGGCGATCGACTCGCTGATTGCCGGTGGCTGCATTTTGTCGGGTGCACGGGTCAAACGTTCGGTGCTGTTTTTCGCCACCACGGTGGAAAGCTATAGTTTCATCAAGGACAGCGTGATCCTGCCGAAGGTCAGCATCGGCAGTAATTGCCGCATCACGCGCGCGATCATCGACAAGGGGACGGTCATTCCCGACGGCACGATCATCGGGGAGGATTTGGCGGAAGACGCCAAGCGTTTCCACGTTACGCCCGAGGGCATCGTGCTGGTGACGCCGGCGATGCTCGGCCAGAACCTTTACGCGAGGCTGCAGAATGACTACGACGGCTGAATCGCTCAATGTGGTGCTGTGCTGGCACATGCACCAGCCGTATTACCGCGAAGGCCTCAAGGGCGCCTACCACCTGCCCTGGGTGTACCTGCATGGCATCAAGGATTACAGCGACATGGCCGCGCATCTGGAGCGCCATCCGGCGATGCGCGCGGTGGTCAACTTTGCGCCGGTGCTGCTGGAACAACTGGACGATTATGCGCAGCAGCTCGATGTGCTGCTGAAGCACGGCAAGCCCACCCAGGACCACATGCTGAACCTCCTGTCCGGTGTCGAGCGTATTCCCTCGGATGCCGCCAGCCGCCTGCGCATCGTGCGGGATTGCCAGCGCTGCAATGCGCTGCGCATGATCCAGCCGTACCCGGCTTTCCATCACCTGCTGCTCATGATCGGCGTGGCCGACGACGTGGGTGGTGACAGTATTGGGCTTCCCGGGCTGATGGGCTACCTGTCCGAGCAGTATTTCCTCGATTTGCTGACCTGGTATCACCTCGTCTGGCTGGGGCATTCGCTCAGAGAGTTGCCGCTGGTGGAGCGGTTGATGGCGCAGGAAAAGCACTACTCGGCGGCCGACCGGCATGAGTTGCTGCACTTGATGCAGCAGTGCATTGCCGGGCTGATTCCGCGCTATCGCGCGCTGGCCCAGAGCGGCCAGATCGAGTTGTCGATGACGCCGTATGGCCATCCCATCGTGCCCCTGCTGAACGATTTTTCCAACCTGCGCGATGCGATGCCCGATGCTCCCGTCCCCGACGCGCCTGGTTATCCGGGCGGTGCGGCGCGATCGAACTGGCATTTGCAGCATGGCGTCGCGGTATTCGAGCGCCATTTCGGCATGAAACCGACCGGCGTGTGGCTGTCAGAAGGCGGCATCAGTGAGGATGCACTGGCCCAGCTCGACAAAATGGGGTTCGCATGGACCGCCTCGGGCGAGGGCGTATGGCGCAACAGCTGCGTCAAATCAGGCTGTCCGCCTGAGCAGGTGCAAACCAAGCGTGCGCTGTTCTCGCCGGCGCAGGTTGACGGCTTCAAGACACGGGTCTTCTTCCGCGACGATGGTCTGTCCGATCTGATCGGCTTCAAGTACAGCGACTGGCATGCCGACGACGCAGCAGGTGACTTCGTCCAGCACCTGGAAACGATCGCCGACTCATTCGGTGAGGAGGCGGGTCAGCATGTCGTCTCGATCATCCTCGACGGTGAAAACGCTTGGGAGTATTACCCGGACAACGGCCATCATTTCCTGACTTCCCTCTATGCAGCGCTGTCCGGCCATCCCACGCTCAAGGTCGGGACTTTTGCCGAGCAGGCCACGCACCTGCCGTCGATGTCGATGAAGCACCTGGCGGCGGGTAGCTGGGTATACGGCAGCTTTTCGACCTGGATCGGTTCGGACGACAAGAACCGCGGCTGGGATTATCTGGTTGCCGCCAAGCAGGCCTACGACAGCGTGGTGGCGGCCGGAAAACTGAGTGCCGATCACTTGGCGCATGCCACCCGACAGCTTGCCGTCTGCGAAGGCTCGGACTGGTTCTGGTGGTTCGGTGATTACAACCCGGCAAGCAGCGTCAGTGACTTCGAGCAGCTGTATCGAACCCAGTTGCGCGAGCTGTACCGCCTGCTGGGCGTGGCGCCGCCCGCCTTGCTGGACGTGCCGCTATCGAGCGGCGGCGGCTGGGCGGAAAACGCGGGCACCATGCGCAGGAACGCTTGATGGACTGGATCAAAACCTTTATCCGCGAAGAACGCGAAGCAGCGCGAAGTCAAGCCGGGCAAGGGCATGTGCCATCGCATCGGTTGCTGCGCAGGCGCATACAAACACAGGCTGCCGCGTTTCTTCGCGTTTCTTCGCGTCCTTCGCGGATCGCCTTCGGGTATTCAGGATGAATTTCGACACCCGCCGCGCCGGCCTGCTGCTGCACCCGACTTCGCTGCCGTCCGGCACGCTGGCCGATGTCGAGCGCTGGCTGGATTTCATGCAGGCGGCGGGATTCTGCATGTGGCAGATGCTGCCGCTTGGCCTGCCGCTGGCCGGACTTTCACCTTACCAGTGCGTATCGGCCTTTGCGGCCAATCCCGCGCTGTTTCCCGTTGGAGATAAGCACGCACCGCGCGCCGACATGCGCCGTTATGCCGGCTGGTGCGCCACGCAGCGCTACTGGCTCGACGACTATGCGCGTTTCATGGCCATCAGGCATGAGCAGGGTGGCGTCTCCTGGACCGACTGGCCGTCGCCGTTGCGTGACCGTGACCCGCAGACGCTGGCCGCCTTCGATGACCGTCACGCCGACACGCTGAAAGCACTGAAGGTGGAACAGTACCGCGCAGCCGTCCACTGGCAGCATATCCGCGCGGCGGCGAGCAGGCGCGGAATCGGGCTGTTTGGCGACATGCCCATTTTTGTTGCCCACGACAGCGCCGACGTGTGGGCTCAGCGCGGCCTGTTCCTGCTGGATGACACAGGTCATCCCACGATGGTGGCAGGCGTGCCGCCGGATTATTTCTCCGAGACCGGACAGCGCTGGGGCAATCCGCACTATAACTGGGACGTGATGCAGGCCGACGGCTTCGCCTGGTGGCGAGCCCGGCTGCGTGCCCATTTTGAATGGTTCGATCTGGTTCGTATCGACCATTTCCGCGGCCTGGCAGCGGCCTGGATGATTCCTGCCAGCGAGCCGACCGCCATCCATGGCGAGTGGCGGACGGCACCCGGGGCCGCGCTGCTGCAGGCGATCGGTGCCGAAATGCGGGACCTGCCGCTGGTGGCCGAGGACCTCGGCATCATCACACCGGACGTGACCGCGTTGCGGCACCAGTTCGGACTGCCCGGCATGGCCGTGCTGCAGTTTGCGTTCGACGCCCATGCCGACAACCCGCACAAACCCGAAAACGTGCAAGCTGATACGGTGTATTACACCGGCACGCACGACAACGACACCACGCTGGGTTGGTGGCGTACGCTGCCCGATCACGTTCGATCCGACATCATGCAGCGGCTGGGGGTCACGGATCCGGATGCGGTACCGGATGCGATGATGGCCACCGTGCTGGAAAGCCGTGCCGGCCTGGCGATGTTGCCGTTGCAGGATGTGCTGCATCTGGGCAGCGAGGCCCGCATGAATACACCAGGCACGAACAACGGCAACTGGGCCTGGCGGTTTGAATGGGATGCGCTGGGGCCCGACCTGGCGTCCCGTTTGCGGCAACAATTACAGAAAGCCAATCGATGCGAGAGTCCGCCCATATTATGAATACGCTGCAAAAGCCCTTGTCCGCCGCCGCTGTGCCAGCCGTCAGCGCGCCGATCATGCGGGTGCAGGCCGGCACGCATCATGACCCGTTCGAAGTGCTGGGACTGCATCCGCAGCCCGATGGACGCATTCTGATGCGTGCTTTTCTCCCTGCTGCCGAAGCCGTCGAACTGGAAGCGACGGGCGCACGCATGATGCGCGTGGCCGGAACAGACTGCTTCGAACTGACCCTGCCGCCTGGCAGCACAATCGGCGCGCATCCGCTGCTGAGCTGGCAGGACAAGGGGAACGGCGACTGGCATGTCACGCAGTGCCCATATACCTTCGACGTGCAACTGGGCGAAGTGGACCTGCACCTGTTCGGCGAAGGGCGGCACCTGGAAATCTGGAAGGTGCTGGGCGCGCGGCTGAAGACCATCGATGGCGTCGACGGCTGCCTGTTTGCGGTATGGGCGCCGGCGGTCCAGCGGGTCAGCGTGATCGGCGATTTCAACCAGTGGGACGGCCGGCGTCATCCCATGCGCTGCCGCGGCACCTCGGGTATCTGGGAACTGTTCATTCCCGGGCTGGATGCCGGTCACGCCTACAAGTACGAAATTCTCGGCAGCCATGGCCAGTTGGTGACCAAAACCGATCCTTACGCGCGGCAGATGTTTCTGCGTCCCGAGACCACCAGCCGGATACCGGCCGATACGCAGTATGCGTGGGAAGATGGCGACTGGCTGGAAGCGCGCGCCCGGTTCGACTGGCAACACAGTCCGATCAGTATTTACGAACTCCACCCCGGCTCCTGGCGGCGGCATGCCGACGACAGCTTCTACAGCTGGGACGAACTCGTGACCGAATTGATTCCCTACGTGCTGGACCTCGGCTATACGCACATCGAATTGCTGCCGGTGGCCGAGCATCCGCTCGATGCTTCGTGGGGGTACCAGGTATCCGGCTATTACGCGCCAACCGCGCGCTTTGGCTCGCCCGACGACTTCAAGCGCTTCGTCGATGCCTGCCACCAGGCCAGGCTCGGCGTGCTGCTCGATTGGGTACCCGCGCATTTCCCGAAAGACGATTTTGCGCTGGCACGCTTCACCGGTGAGCCGTTATACGAACATGCCGATCCGCGCCGCGGTGAACACCAGGAGTGGGGCACGCTGGTGTTCGACTTCAGCCGTAACGAGGTACGCAATTTCCTGGTGGCCAATGCGCTGTACTGGCTGGATGAATTCCACATCGACGGCCTGCGCGTCGATGCCGTGGCGTCGATGCTGTATCTGGACTATTCGCGGCAGCAGGGCGAGTGGATGCCGAACCAGTACGGGGGGCGCGAGAACATCGAGGCAGTCCAGTTCCTGCGTGAAATGAATATCGAAGTTCACGGCCGCTTCCCCGGCGTGCTGACCATCGCCGAGGAATCGACCGCCTGGCCAGCCGTGTCGCGCCCGGTCGAGCTCGGCGGGCTGGGCTTCTCGATGAAGTGGAACATGGGCTGGATGAATGACAGCCTCGACTACATCGAGAAGGAGCCGGTCTACCGCAAGTACCAGCACAACCAGCTGACCTTCAGCCAGATGTATGCGTGGACCGAGAACTTCGTGCTGCCGCTGTCGCACGACGAAGTGGTGCATATGAAGAAAAGCCTGCTCGACAAGATGCCGGGCGACGTCTGGCAGCGCTTTGCCAATCTGCGGCTGTTCTATGCCTGGCAGTATGCACATCCGGGCAAGAAACTTCTGTTCATGGGCGGCGAATTCGGCCAGTGGAACGAATGGAACGAAGCAGGCCAGCTCGACTGGGCGCTGCTCGAATTTCCCGCACACGACAGCATCCGTGCGCTGCTGCGCGACCTGAACCGGCTCTACCGCAGCGACGCGGCGTTGCACGCGTTCGACTTCGATCCGCGCGGCTTCCGCTGGATCGACTGCCACGATGCCGACCAGTCGGTGCTGAGCCTCGTACGGCAGGGGCAGGAAGCATCCGCGCAGATGGTGGTGCTGCTCAACTTCACGCCGGTACCGCGCAAGGGCTATCGCATCGGCGTGCCGTCAGGCGCGGCCTGGTGCGAGGTGCTGAACACCGATTCGATGTACTACGGCGGCAGCAATCTCGGCAACGGCCGGCCGCTCCATCCGCAGAACCTGCCCTGGATGGGCTTCGAGCATTCCGTCGAAGTGAGCTTGCCGCCATTGGGAGCGATCTTCCTCAAACCTTGCAGTTGATTCGGTTCAAGTAGAAACAGGAACAAAAACCAATAATGAAACGCGGAGCAATGAAAATACTGTTTGTCGCCAGCGAAGCCTATCCGCTGGTAAAAACCGGCGGGCTGGGCGATGTGACCTACAGCCTGCCGCATGCCCTGCAGGCGCGCGGCGCCGATATCCGGCTGGTGCTGCCGGGCTACCGGGCATTGCTGAGCCAGCTCGACCAGGTGCGGATACTCGGCTGGCTCGACGTGCGCGGGGCCGAAGGCATCGTCAGCGCACGCGTCCTGGAAACACGTCATGCCGAGTTCGCCTTTCCGCTCTGGATAATCGACTGCCCGTCCCTGTTCGACCGGCCGGGCAATCCCTATGTCAACGCCAATGGCCAGGACTGGCCAGACAATGTCGAGCGCTTTACGGTGTTCGCGCGGGTGGCCGCGCTGCTGGCGCAGGATGCGCTCAATATCGGCTGGCAGCCCGCAGTGGTGCACACGCACGACTGGCAGACCGGACTGGTGCCGGCCTTGCTGGCCGATCAGCCGGTACGGCCGAAAACCGTGTTCACCATCCACAACCTGGCCTACGGCGGCTATTTTTCACATACCGATTTTGTTCACCTGCAGTTACCCGGCGCGTGGTGGTCGTCCGAAGGGATCGAATTCCACGGCGGAATGTCGATGTTGAAGGCCGGCATCGTTTATGCTGATGCCGTCACCACGGTGAGCCCCACCTATGCCGCCGAAATCTGCACGCCGGCATTCGGCTACGGGCTCGATGGCCTGCTGCTGTCCCGACAGTACAAGCTGCACGGTATCCTCAACGGGATCGATACCCGCATATGGAACCCGTCCACCGATCCACACCTGCCTGCGCATTACTCGATGAGCCGCATCCTGCCCGGCAAGCGGCGGAACAAGCAGGCGTTGATCGAACGCTTCCTGCCGCGCGCCGATGACGAGGCGATGCAGGCGCCGCTATTGGGGCTGGTGGGACGACTGGTCGAACAGAAGGGCATTGACTGGGTATTGGCGGCCATTCCGGTGCTGCTGGCCGAGACCGATGCGCGTTTTGTATTGATTGGCAGCGGGCAGGCGGGCTATGAGCAGAAGCTTGCACGGTTGGTCAGGGAGCATCCCGAGCGCGTATTCGCCGTGATTGGCTACGATGAGGCATTGGCACACCAAATCGAAGCCGGCGCCGACCTGTTCCTGATGCCGTCCCGCTTCGAGCCGTGCGGGCTCAACCAGATGTACAGCCTGCGCTATGGCACCCCGCCCGTCGTCTTCAAGACCGGCGGACTGGCCGATACCGTCGTCGATACGGACGCGGACAGTCTGGCGGCCGGCACGGCTACCGGTTTCGTGTTCGATACGCCGGACGTAACGGCTTTTCTGCAGGCCATTCGACGTGCGCTCGACCTGTACCGGCAGCCCGCGCAGTGGCGGCGCCTGCAGCAGAACGGCATGCGCCAGTCGTTCGACTGGTCGGAAAGCGCCAGCCATTACCTTGCACTGTATTCCATGTGATTTAGCGGAAATGACCATGTCAGAAGAGAAAGAGAAACCTGTTCCCCCGAGCCGCGTCGCGCTCAGGCAATTGCCCGATAGTGGTGAAGCGCTGACCGAGGATTTCCAGCGCTACCAGTTTTATCACCTCGGACGTTTTCATGGCTGTCCGACGGTCTATACCTATCAGGCGCTTGCGTGGACGCTGCGCGACCGGCTCATGTCGGACTGGATGAATACCTATGCGCAACGCGACCAGCCCGACAAGCGCCGCGCGTATTACCTGTCGCTGGAATTCCTGATTGGCCGGGCGTTGTCCAATCATGTGCTGAATCTGGGGCTGGACTCGGCCACGCGTGAAGCGCTGCAGAGTTTCGGCCAGACGCTCGAGGTCGTGGCCGAAGAGGAGACCGACGCCGGGCTGGGGAATGGCGGCCTGGGACGGCTGGCGGCCTGTTTCATGGACAGTTGCGCCACCCTGAACCTGCCGGTGATGGGCTATGGCATTCATTACGAGTACGGCATGTTCCGCCAGGATATCGAAAACGGCTACCAGGTCGAGGAGCCCGACCACTGGCTGCGTGACGGTAATCCATGGGAGATCGAGCGCTCCGAGTTCACGTGTCGCGTGGCGTTCGGCGGTCATACCGAGCATTTCCACGACAAGGCGGGGATTCCCCGCACGCGCTGGGTGAACACCAGCGACGTGCTGGCGATCCCCTACGACATGCCGATTTCGGGCTACCGCAACCATGTGGTAAACACGCTCCGGTTATGGAAGTCTGCCGCCACCGACGTGTTCGACCTTAGCGAATTCAATGCCGGCAGCTATTCTGATGCGGTGCAGGCGAAAAATCACGCCGAGCACATATCGATGGTGCTCTACCCCAACGATGCGAGCGAAAGCGGCAAGGAACTGCGCCTGCGCCAGCAGTATTTCCTGGCGTCTGCCAGCCTGCAGGATGCGCTGCGCCAATGGCGCGCAGCCGGCAACAGCGACCTGATGAAGTTCGCCGAGCACAACGTCTTCCAGATGAACGATACGCATCCCACCATCGCAGTGGCCGAACTGATGCGCCTGCTGCTCGACAACGAGCGTTTGCAGTGGGACGAGGCCTGGGCGATCACCTCGCAGTGCATGGCCTATACCAACCACACGCTGCTGCCCGAGGCGCTGGAGCGCTGGCCGGTTCCACTGTTCGAGCGCCTGCTGCCACGTCCGCTGGAAATCATCTACGAAATCAACGCCCGCTTTCTGCACAAGGTGGCGATGAAATGGCCGGGCGATGTCGAGCGCCGGCAGCGCATGTCGATCATCGAAGAGGGGGAGGTGCGCCAGCTGCGCATGGCGTGGCTGGCCATTGTCGGCAGCTTCTCGGTCAACGGCGTGGCGGCGTTGCATTCGCGGCTGTTGAAGGAGGGGCTGTTTCGCGATTTTGTCGAACTCTGGCCGCACAAGTTCAACAACAAAACCAACGGCGTGACCCCGCGCCGCTGGGTGGCGCATGCCAATCCCGACCTGAGCGCGCTCATCAACCGCGAGATCGGCGAGGAGTGGGTCGCCAATCTGTCGCAACTGGAACGGCTGAAGCCGCTGGCAGCAGCGGATCATCCGGCTTTTCACGCCGAATGGCGCGCAGTGAAACGCGCCAACAAGGTGCGACTCGCCGCGCTGGTCAAGGCGGAGTGTCGGGTGGACTTCAATCCGGACGCGCTGTTCGACGTACAGGTCAAACGCATTCATCAATACAAGCGGCAACTGCTTAACGTACTGCACGTGATTCATCTATACCAGCGCATCAATCATGGCCAGCTGGAGGATTGGGTCGATCGCTGCGTTCTGATCGGCGGCAAGGCCGCGCCGGGCTATGTGATGGCCAAGCGCATCATCAAGCTCATCAATAACGTGGCCGAGGTGATCAACAGCGATTTCGACGTCGGCGATCACCTGAAGGTGGCTTTCCTGCCCAACTACCGGGTGACCAGTATGGAAATCATCGCGCCTGCAACCGATCTGTCCGAGCAGATTTCGACCGCCGGCAAGGAGGCTTCCGGTACCGGCAACATGAAATTCATGATGAATGGCGCCGTCACCATCGGCACCTACGACGGCGCAAACATCGAAATCCTTGAGGCAGTAGGCGAAGACAACTTCTTCCTGTTCGGCCTGCACGCAGAGGAGGTCGAGGCGCTGCGTCCGCAATACCGGCCGATGAGCTACGTGGAAAACGATCCCGAACTACGCGAGGTGATCGACCTGCTGGCGTCGGGCCATTTCAATCTGCGCGAACCCGGCATCTTCGACATGATCCTCGATACCTTGTTGAGCCCGCACGACCCGTGGATGGTGCTGGCGGATTTCCGCAGTTACGTCGATGCGCAGAAACAGGTGGACCTGGCCTGGCGAGACGAGGCGCGCTGGACGCGCATGAGCATTCTCAATACGGCATCGAGCGGCTTCTTCTCGACCGACCGCACCATGCAGGAATACAACGCCGACATCTGGAAGCTGGCATAGGCGGACCGCCTGCTATAGTAGACCTGCGGCTGGATGGACTTGACGCAAGCCGGTTCCGCACGCAGAGGGTGGCGGCAGGCGAAGTCAAGGGCGCGGATGTACCGGGCTTGCAGGCAGTGGACAGCCCGCCGTCAGCCCGTCACGTGACAACAATCAGGAGCTTTCATGGCCATCTCCCACGCGGCATCGGGTGAATTGATCGATATTCGCCCACTTGGCACGGCGTTGCGTCAAACCACTTCGAGCACGCTGGTCAGGGCCGAGCACCTTGAAGTATTCCGGTTCGTGTTGCCGGCTGGTCAGGTCGCTCCCGAGCACAGGGCGGCAGGTGCGCTCACACTTCAATGCCTGGAAGGGGAAGTGGAATTCGAGGCCCACGGACGAACCCAGATACTTCGCGCGGGCAACCTGGTCTACCTTGCCGACGCCGAACCGCACGTCGTCAGGGCGTTGGTGGATTCTTCGCTGCTCGTTACAATTTTGCTCCGGCGCACATGATCCTGGAAACCGCAGTTGACCGCTCATAGCGCTGTGGAATGCAACATGAACATTGATTTTCCTGCCTTCGATCACGCTCACCTTCCGGGTGAATTCGCTACGCACCCGCGAACGCGTCTCCGTGAGCGGGCATGAGTCAGGCAGCGGATTGGCCACCCGGTTCACGAGCCACCCAGCGGGAGTGGAGATCTGCTGAGAGGTCGGCATGCCAGTGATGTCATGGCCGTCCCGGCCTCACCAGGCATTTTGTGGAAGCCAACAGGGGATGAAGAGCAAGGACCCGTTGCAAATGAAGAGGAGGAATGCGGGCAATGAGTGAATCGCAACATTCGGATTGGAATCCGCTGGATCCGTTGATTCTGCAGGATCAACGCCAGGCGTACGACGAGATGCGGGAGCGATGCCCGGTAGCGCACAGCGAATTCATGGGCTGGTCGGTTTTTCGCCATGAGCACATCGCCGCCATTCTGGACGACCCGGAGACGTACAGCAATGCATCGCGGTTCCTGGCCATTCCGAACGGGATGGACCCGCCGGTTCACGGCCGCTACCGCGAGACGCTGGACGCTTTCTTCGATCAGGAGCAGATGGCGGGCATCGAGCCACGCGCGCGTGAGATTGCCGCGAACCTGCTCGCCCCATTGTGCGACGCGAAGGAAGGGGAATTCATCGATGCCTTCGCCACGCCTTTTGCGTTCCGGACGATGTGTGCGCTGCTTGGCTGGCCCGAGCAGCTGTGGGAATGCCTCGGCGGCTGGGCGCATGACAGTCGGCTGGCCGCTGTCAGCCGGACACCAGGTGTAGGCAAGGCGCTGGCGAGCCTCTTCTCGGAACACGTCAAGGCCAATCTGGCATTGCACCGCGCTTCGTCATCAGGTGCGGACGATGCCACCCATGCGCTGCTGAGGGCCGAGGTTGATGGCGTGCGGTTCGACGACGATCAGATCGTGGCCATCCTGCGTAACTGGGCGGCCGGGCATGGAACGGTGGTGGCCGGACTCGGCATCCTGATCCTGCATCTCGCGCAAGAGCCTGGCCTGCAGGAACGCCTGCGGCGCGATCCCTCGCTCATTCCCGCCTCGATCGAGGAAATCCTGCGCAGGGATGGCCCGCTCGTCGCCAACCCACGCACCACGACGCGGGACGTCGAAATCGGGGGGCGGACCATAGCGAAAGGCGAGAAGCTGGCGCTGATGTGGGTGGCCGCCAATCGCGATCCGCGCGCATTCGAGGACCCGGACGCGGTCAGGATTGAGCGCAACCTCGAAGCCGGCATGGTTTGGGGTCGCGGCATCCATGTCTGCCAGGGGGCGCCCCTGGCCAGGCTCGAAATGCGCATTGCACTCGAGGAACTGCTCGCGCGCACGAAGCATTTCGAATTCAGTGGCGATGCCCCGCGACGTGCGGTCTATCCGGTCAATGGTCCTGCCACGCTTTCACTGCGACTTGGCTGAACGCCGTTTGGGCAATCGATCCGCGACTGCACACGAAGACCGCAAGCCTGTGGATGACGCGGCCTGGCCTATCGGCAATGGACAAAATCGCTACGTGTTGCTGAGCCCGGACGTTGGGCGCGTGCCTCTTTTTGCGACGTGTGAAACGCTGTTTCAGGCAGCCTGTACCGGAATATCCTGGCGCGTATCCATGATGCGGTTGCCCGCATCGACGTACACCAGTTCTGGCGCGTAGCGCGCCATTTCCAGTTCGTTGTAGACCGCGAAGGTGGCGATGATGACGAGATCGCCCGGATTCGCCTTGTGCGCGGCGGCGCCGTTCACCGAAATGATGCCGGAATCACGCGCGGCACGGATGGCATACGTCGTGAAACGTTCGCCGTTGGTGACGTTGTAGATCTGGATCTGCTCGAATTCGTGGATGTCGGCCGCGTCCAGCAGGGTTTCGTCGATTGCGCAGGAGCCTTCGTAATCCAGCTCGGAATGCGTGACGGTCGCCCGGTGCAGCTTGGACTTGAGCATCGTTCTTTGCATGACGGTGCCCTCAGGAATATAAGAAAGGACGCATATTATACAGCAGTGAGCAGTGAGCAGTGAGCAGTGAGCAGTGAGCAGTGAGCAGTGAGCAGT
>CAYVOR010000047.1:0-19930 GCA_964452995.1 uncultured Thiobacillus sp. | reverse complement strand
CGTGCGCGGCATCCGCGGTGAAACGGCGTTCATTGTCGAAGGCTTCGTTGATGCGCCGGATCAATGCATTAAGCGCGCTGCGCAGCGGCGCGATTTCTTGCGGCAGGGCAGGTGATTCGTCGAGCGCCGTCAGCGCCTGCGCATCGAGTCCTTCGACCTGACGCGCCACCGTATCCACCGGCCGCAGGATGCGGCCGACGCCCCACCAGACCGCCAGTGCCATCAGCGGTAACGCCACCAAGGCGGGAACCAGCAGCGACAGGCCGACTTCGCGTGCCAGGTTTTCGCGCGCAGCATGGCTCTGACCAACCACGACCCAGTATTTGTCGTCGTCATCCTGCACCGTATAAAGACGCCAATATGCATCGAGATGCCGCTGTTCGCTGAAACCCGGCGCCATTGCGGATTCAAATCCGTCGTGACCAGGTGACGTTATGAGGCGCCGGGTCTTGCCGTCCTTGCTGCGCCAAACTTCAAATGCGATCGGAACTGAATAATCGGAGGCGTGCTCGTGAAACTCCTTCACGAAATGCTTGACCTCACCGCCTGCCACGATCGCCAGCAGGGTATCGGCAACCTGGGTCAATTGGGCATCGAGTAGTTCATCCGCTTCGTGATGCGCGCGCTGGTAGACCACCAGCGCCGACAGCAGCCAGATCGTCGCGACTGCTGTACTGAGCAGCCACACCAGCCGTCGCCGCAGGGAATATGGCCGGCTCATTGCGTGGCGGGTCCTGTCGACACCATGTAGCCGACGCCACGCACGGTACGGATCAGCTCATTGCCGAGCTTCTTTCGGAGGTGGTGGATGTGGACTTCGAGGGTATTGCTGTCGACCGCCTCGTTCCAGGTGTAAATCTGTTCTTCCAGCGCGCGTCGCGTCATCACGCGGTCGGTGTTTTCCAGGAGCAGGTGCAGCAGGTCGAATTCACGCGGGGTCAGCTCGACCATCTGGCCGGCACGCGTCACGCTGCGTGCCGCCGGATTGAGCGCGATTTCGCCGACGGCGAGTACCGGCTCCGGGCGGCCGTGAGCACGCCGCACTAGCGCGCGCAGGCGGGCCGTGATTTCGTCCAGATCGAACGGCTTCAGCACGTAGTCGTCGGCCCCCAGATCGAGTCCGCGTACCTTGTCTTCCAGCTGGTCGCGCGCAGTCAGGATCAGCACTGGCGTCGCGTCATGGCGACCGCGCAGCCACTGCAGCACCGACAGACCGTCGCGCTTCGGCAGCCCGAGGTCGAGCACGACGGCCGCAAACGACTCGGTGGACAGGGCCGCCACTGCCGCCTCGCCGTCGCGCAGCCAGTCGACGGCATAGCCCGCCTGGGTCAGCCCGGCCTGCAGGCCATCGCCCAGCATGCGGTCGTCTTCCACCAGCAAAATGCGCATCGTTCCGTTTCATCCTCGGGTCATGATTTCGGGATCTTCACCGTGTCCTCGTCGAACACGCCCTTTTCTGCCTGCCGGTGGCACGCGGCGCAATTGGCGGCGGAGCCGACCGATTTGCGCGACCACACCGGTTCCGCCACCTCGTCGTGCTTGTGCGCGAACCAGCGGGTTTCGGTAATGCGCAACGGCGCCTCCTTGGCCGACATGCGCTTCATGATCTTGCTGCCCATCCGGCTGGTGCCGCTGTCGGCGGCGTTGGCCTCCAGAAATCGCAGGATATCAGCCTGCGTTGCCGGATCAAGACTGGCGTTTTCGTCGAAGTGGTGATCGAGCCCGCGCATCAGATGCCGCCACGATGCCTTGGGCAGGAACGCCGGCGGATAGGCGAGATGGCAGCTGGCGCATTCCTGTTGCCAGGCGGCGTTGATCGTGCGCGGCAGAACCGTATCGCCGCCGCCGTCGCCGTGCGCCTCGCCCGAGGGCAGCGAAAACGTCAACAGGCTGAACACGCCGACCGCCGTGACGACTCCGATTCCACGTAATAGATAATTCATGCTGTGCTCCTTATTTGACCTGGCTCAGCCAGGTGATGAAATCGCCCTTTTCCTGCGCGCTGCATTCGCGCTGCAGGACGTCCTGGCAGTTGCGCCGGAACCATTTTTCGACCTTGGCGACATCGGTGAAACGCTGCGGATTGGCTGCCGGCGCCAGCGGCTCGATGCGCTTGCCGACGCGGGTGCGCCCGGGCTGGGTCGGCGTGGCGGTATGACAGCTGGCACAGCTCACCGGCTGCCCCTTCCGGTCCGGATGCTCGGTGCGGTAGAGTGCCTCGCCACGCGTGACGGACAGGGCCGATACCGGCACGCCCGCCTGCTGCGCATACCGTGCCATCAGGCTGGCAGGACTGTCGGCTGCCGCCACCGCCACGCTGGAAGCCAGACCGAGCCCCGCCAGACCGCTGTAGAGCAGGCGCTTAATCATGCTGCACCTCGTTTTCCACGCCGAGGTATTGCTTGCCGGTCACCATGCTTTGCGCCACCCGTTCGCCGCGCCACTGGTGGAACACCAGCGCGGCCAGATGCAGGCCGATGAAGCCGAGCATCAGGGCAAATCCGAATTCGTGCGGTTCACCCAGCACATCTTCCAGCCACGCCGCGTCGCCCAGCCAGCCGGCGAGCGGCCCGGCCTGGAATTCGCTGGCGGCCAGGCCCAGTCCGGTGACGACCATCAGCGCCATGACGCCGTAGGCGAACAGATAGCCCAGGCTGGCGAGCGGATCGTGCCCGGCGCGGTGAACCTTGGGCAGACGCAGATTCCTGAGGCTGTCCTTCCATATGGCGGGATGCCACAGATCGCGCCAGCGCGCGCTGGCCGGGCCCACCAGGCCCCATAGCAGACGTGTCAGCAGGCCTGCCGTCAGGGTGTAGCCGATGAGAATATGCAGATTCCAGAACGTCTTTTCATAGGGTCCGTGTTCGAATCCCTCGGCCAGCTGGCTGGTGGCGATAAGCAACACGATGGACAGCGCGATTGTCCAGTGCAATACGCGCAACAGGGGGTCGAACACGCGCTGTGGATGCGTGACAGTGTGGGTCATGGCAGTCTCCTGAGAGGGAATTGCCACCGACTGTAGACGCGCCAGCTTAGGGAAACCTTAAGGGGACGATTGCAGGACTTGAGTGGAAATCCACACGGCGTGTCCGACGGATTCTTGATCGGCGCCTTTGCCGCCATTCGGTAACGCCGGCCAGCCGGTGGGCAAGCGCTGCACGGCGACACTTGTGCAGGTTCAGCGCGAACGGCAGGCTGCCCTGACTTACGCTATGTCCGTGTACCGATGCGCCGGCTTCAACACGACATCCTCGTGATAGTGATGCTGCAGTGCGTCCAGAAGTTTGGCGTGAATCCCGCCGAATGCGCCGTTGCTCATCATCAGTACATGATCGCCCGGGCGCGCATCCGCCACCAGCTGGCTGACGAGCGTGTCGAGGTCGTCAAACACGCGCGCCCTGTCACCCAGTGGGGCCAACGCTTCGGCGGGTTCCCAGCCGAGGTTGGCGCCGTAGCAATAGACCTGGTCGGCTTCGGTGAGGCTGGCGGGCAACTGCGCTTTCATGACGCCGAGCTTCATGGTGTTGGAGCGCGGCTCCAGCACGGCAAGGATGCGCGCGCGGCCGACCTTCGCCCGCAGGCCTTCGATGGTGGTGGCGATGGCGGTGGGATGGTGGGCGAAGTCGTCGTAGACGGTGATGCCGTGCACCGCCCCGCGGGTTTCCATGCGGCGCTTGACGTTCTCGAAGCGGGCAAGGGCGTCGATTGCGGCGGCGGCGGGCACGCCGGCATGACGCGCGGCGGTGATGGCGGCCAGTGCGTTCATGCGGTTGTGCTCGCCGATCACTTCCCAGTTCACGCGGCCCTGCAGGCTGCCGTTGAAAAAAACGTCGAAGCCGCCTTGTGCATCGGCCGTGCCGGCCGTCCAGCCGTCCGCACTGCCGAAATGTTCGACCGGCGTCCATAGACCGCGCTTGAATACGCGCTCGAGACTGTCGTTGGCGCCGTTGGCGACGATGAGGCCGTTGCCGGGGACGATGCGCACCAGGTGGTGGAACTGGGTCTCGATGGCGGCGAGGTCGGGGAAGATGTCGGCGTGGTCGTATTCGAGGTTGTTGAGGATGACGGTGCGCGGACGGTAGTGGACGAATTTGGAGCGCTTGTCGAAGAAAGCGGTGTCGTACTCGTCGGCTTCGATGACGAAGAAGGGGCTGTCGGTCAGCCGGGCGGACACGTCGAAATTCTGCGGAACGCCGCCGATGAGAAAGCCCGGGTGCATCCGGGCGTCGTCGAGGATCCACGCCAGCATGGCAGCGGTGGTGGTCTTGCCATGCGTGCCGGCGACCGCGAGGACCCATTTGTCATGCAGGACGTTCTCGGCCAGCCATTGCGGACCCGAGGTATAGGGCAGGCCGCGTTCAAGCAGCGCTTCCATCAGCGGGTTGCCGCGGGTAACGATATTGCCGACGACGAAGATGTCGGCCTTGATGTCGGCTTGTTTGGCGTCATAGCCTTCGATGAGATCGATGCCGAGCGCGCGCAACTGGTCGGACATCGGCGGATAGACGTTGGCGTCGCAACCGGTGACGGTGTGACCGGCGACGCGCGCAATGGCGGCGACGCCACCCATGAAAGTGCCGCAGATGCCGAGAATGTGGATGTGCATGGTGGTGAGGGGTAGGTGGTGAGCAGGAGGGGGGCGCAGGAGATGGTAAGGTGGATTATCCCATGGTGCGGGTTCGTGCCTGCTGAATCAGGTGAGTCAGCAGGGCGCGCAGCTTGGCGGGGCGCAGCGGCTTGTGCAGCATCGGAACACCGGCCTGGCTGATGCGCAGGATGGTATCAGGCGCCGTATCGCCGGTGACCAGGATGGCCGGAATTTCGTGGCCGAATTTCTGTCGCAGCCGGTCGATGACCTCGATGCCGTCGGTGTCGTCGGGCAGGCGATAGTCCGACACGATGACGTCGGGCACGCGGCCGAGGCTGTCGAGCCAGTGTTCGGCTTCGTTGGCGCTGTGCGCGGTGACCAGATCGATCTGCCAGTTGTCGAACAACTCGGCCATGCCGCGCAGGATCGCGCTTTCATCGTCTACCAGCAGCACCAGCGCGTCGGCCGGGACGGGACCGGACGAATGGGGGAGAACGGGCGCCTGGATCAGGCGCGCATTGCCGTTGGGCACGTCGATGCTGAATACCGAGCCATGTCCCGGACGTGAGCGCAGTTCCACCCGGTGCCCCAGCAGCCGTCCGAGACGCGACACGATGGCGAGTCCGAGCCCCAGGCCCTTGCTGCGGTCGCGCGCGGGATTGTGAAGCTGAACAAATTCCTGGAATACGCTTTCCTGCTGGTCGGGCGGGATGCCGCGCCCGGTATCGATCACGCTGATGCGCGTCAGGTTGCCGCGTTTCCTGCAAGCCACCAGGATGCCACCATCGTCGGTGTAGCGGATGGCGTTGACGATCAGGTTGACCAGGATGCGCTCGATCAGCAGCGGATCGCTGAACAAAATAGCGTTGCACGTGCGGAAGCGCAGGCGCAGCTGTTTTTCCCCCGCCAGCGCACTGAACTGGTGGTTGAGGTCAACGAACATCTTTTGCAGCGGAAAATGTACCGGATGTGTTTCGATAGTGCCGGCGTCGAGCCGCGAAATATCGAGCAGCGCGTTGAACAGCAGTTCCATGGCCGCGGTGGAGGCTTCGATGTTGTCGATCAGGATTTGCGCTTCGGGTTGCTGGTTGCGCGTCTTAAGCGCCGCGACGAATAGCGACAAGGCGTGCAGCGGTTGTCGCAGATCGTGGCTGGCCGCGGCGAAGAAACGCGACTTGGCCTGGTTGGCGCGCTCTGCCATGTCTTTCTTGGCGGCGAGATCGGCGGTGGCTTCGCGGATGCGCCGTTCCAGCTCGCCACGATGCATCTGCAAGGCTTCCGCCATGTCGTTCACACCGGCGGCGAGTGCGCCGACTTCACCTGCGGATGACAGTTGGGCGCGTACCGAGAGATCGTCGCCGGCAAGCAGTCTGACCACGCGGCCGACATGTTGCAACTGGCCGGCGAGACGATTCGACAGGCGCCAGGCCAGCGCACCGGTCAATACCAGGGCCAGCAGCATCAGGGCGAGGGCATGAATCAGGGTGTCGTGCCTGAACGCGGTAATCTGGTCGAGCTTGACGCCGACTTCGATCTCGCCCAGCGGGTCGCGAGCGGAGGCAGGGGAAGCCGGTATCAGGGCATTTTCCGGAACCGCGGTAGCGGGCAGGCGTAGCGTGCTGCGCTGGTGGTAGTGGCTGGTGAGGGGCGCGCTGCCCAGGGTGTCGCCCGTGCTGGCCAGCGTATGTCCCTGAGGGTCGGTGATACGGGCAAACGTCAGCTGGCTGTTGTGGCGCTCGGTTTCGAGCAGATGGTTGGCCAGTGCCATGTCGCCGCTGATCAGCGCATACGGCAAGGTGTCGGCCAGGTGGCGGACCGCGCTGTTGGCCCGTGTGTGGAGGGCGTTTTCGGCGCTGGCCAGCGTCTGCGTGGTGAAGTAGGCCACCATGCCGAATTCGGTGAGCAGCGCGGGCAGCAGGGCGATCATCAGCATCCTGCTGCGGATGCTGGAAAGCGACAGGCGTCGGAACCAGGCGCGCAGGGAGGTCACGAACCCTGAGTCAGCCGTTGAATGGCAAGCACGGCCTCGGTGCGGTTGCTCGCGTCGAGGGCACGAAAAATCGCGGCGATGTGCACTTTCACCGTACTTTCCGACATGGCCAGCATGCCGGCGATGGCCTTGTTGGTACAGCCCTGCGTCAGCAGACGCGCCACTTCGAGCTGGCGCGCGGTCAGCCCAGTCTGCTGCAAAGCCTCGAAATCGGCCGGTGCCGCTGTATGCAGCCCGCCATTTCCGTCACCCAGGCAGGCCGGCACGAAAATATTGCCTGCCAGCACCTGCTGCAAGGCGGCCAGCATCACGGCAGTGGAGGCAGCTTTGGGAATGTAGCCAAGTGCGCCGGCTTCCAGTGCATGGCGGATATCGTTTGATGATTCGGAGGCGGACAGCACCACCAGAGGAATGTCGGGAAAGCGGCTACGGTATTGCGTGATGCCCTGCATGCCGACGAAGCCCGGCATGTTCAGGTCCACCAGCGCCAGGTCGAGGTCGGGATGCAGCGCGGTCTGCGCAAACAGGCTGGGATAATCGTGGGCGTCGATGATCTCGACCGGTGGCTCCAGTTGCGAGAGTACCTGTCGCACGCCTTCGCGCATCAGCGGGTGGTCGTCTGCCAGAAGGGTTTTCATGTCTGCGCGTCCTGCATGGCGGGATTCTAGCAGCCTGCCAGGCTTGAAGAATCGACGCGCACTGGGACGGGCGGGTTGGATTGGCCGCAGTGACTGGCGCTATTTGCCGCGTACTTTACTCACGCCCGCATCGATGGCGTTTTCCAGATAGCCGAAATAGAAATCCGGGATCAGCAGGCCGACGATTGCATCGCCGACGGCGTTGCCCTGGGTGTCGAAGACCTGGACGGTAGGCACCATGAAGACCTTGTGTTTGGCGGCAAACGCGCCTTCGGTGGTGGCGCTGCCATCGAAGTCGGTCAGCGGGTCGGCGATGCCGATGGTGACCTCGCGGATGATGACGCGCTTGCGGTAAGCCGGATCCTTGTGCATGGGAATCAGGTACTCCTGCTTGGCGCGCTCGCAATACGGGCAATGCGGCGTGGTGAATACGACCAGAATGGGCACTTGTCGCTTGGCGGCCATGCGCGCGTCGGCCTGAAAATCCTTTGCATGGATCAGGCCATCCGCCGCGCGGGCGGCGCCGGACAGCGCCAAGCCCCATGCTAAAATCAGGATCCAGGCTGCGCTCTGCCGCGCGATCGTCGCCATTCCTTCGAGTGGTTTCAGGTGCCTCATAATTGCCAGTATCGCGCCATCATTTGCCAAATCAAACAGTTTATTCCTACTGCCATGCACACCCTGACCATTGCCTCCCGTGAAAGTGCCCTAGCCATGTGGCAGGCCGAGCATATTCGTGATCGCCTGCGCGCCCTGCATCCCGGCTGCACGGTGAATATTCTGGGTATGACGACGCGCGGCGATCAGATCCTCGACGTTGCGCTGTCCAAGCTCGGCGGCAAGGGCCTGTTCATCAAGGAGCTCGAAGTGGCACTGGAGGCCGGCGAGGCCGACCTGGCAGTGCATTCGATGAAGGATGTGCCGATGGAACTGCCGCCCGGTTTCGAACTGGCTGTCATCGGCGAGCGCGAAGACCCGCGCGACGCCTTTGTCTCGAACCGTTACGAACGTCTGTCCGAGCTGCCGCCCGGCAGCGTGGTCGGCACCTCCAGCCTGCGCCGCGAAGCGCAGTTGCGTGCGCGCTATCCGCACCTGACGGTGAAGCCGCTGCGCGGCAACGTCGGTACCCGGCTGAAAAAACTCGATGAAGGCCAGTTCGACGCGATCCTGCTGGCGGCTGCCGGTCTCAAGCGACTTGGCCTGGGTGACCGCATCAAAAGCCTGTTGTCGGTGGAAGACAGCATCCCGGCAGCAGGTCAGGGGGCGCTCGGCATCGAGATTCGCAGCGGCAGCAGCGAGGTGGCGACCATGCTGACGACGCTCAATCATCCAGAAACCGCCGCCTGCGTGCGCGCCGAACGTCAGGTTAGCCGCGTGCTGGGCGGCAGCTGCCAGGTGCCGCTGGGCGCCCACGCGGTACTGCAGGACGGACAGCTGGTGCTGAACGGCTTCGTGGCCAATCCGGATGGCAGTGGTTTCATCCATGACCGTGCCGAAGGCGATGCAGCCGATCCCGAAGCGGTCGGCCAGTTGCTGGCCGACAAGCTGCTGGCGCAGGGCGCGCGCGCCATCCTCGACGCCCTGCCTGCTGCATGACGCAGCCTCTGGCCGGTCGTACCGTGCTGATTACGCGGCCGGCCCATCAGACGGCCGCACTGGCGCAAAAGGTGGCGGCGGCAGGCGGGACCGCATTCGTATTCCCAGCGCTCGGCATCGAACCGGTGGCGGCGGATCGGCTGGTCGAGGCGCTTGCGTACCTGGCCACAGCCGATATCGTGATTTTCGTCAGCCCCAATGCAGTGCAGTTCGGCATGGCGGTGATCCGCGCCTGTGACGGTTTGCCCGATGCCCTGCAGATTTTTGCGGTAGGCCCCGGCACCGCGCGCGCGTTGGCGGAACAGGGAGTCGATGGCGTCATTACGCCCGATGGCCAGGATAGCGAAGCGCTGCTGGCGCTCCCATCCTTGCAGGCCGTGGCCGGTCGGCGCGTGATGATTGTTCGCGGCATCGGCGGCCGTGCGCTGATGGCAGACACGCTACGCGCGCGCGGCGCGGAGGTGCAGTTCATGGAGTGTTACCAGCGTACGTGCCCCGCTACCGACCCCGCGCCCCTGCTGGCGCGTTGGCAGACAGGCGGCATCGACGCGGTGACGATTGCCAGTGCGGAGACGCTGCGCAATCTGGCGATGCTGCTGGGCGAAGCAGGCGCGCCCCTGCTGGCGGCCACCCCGCTTTTCGCTCCGCATGAGAAGATCGCCGAGGCGGCCCGCCGCTTTGGCATAGCACACGTCATCGCCACCGGGGGTGGCGATGCGGGCCTGCTGGATGGTCTGGTTAACTGGTTCAGGAATAAAACAGGCGCTAAACATGAATGACATCCCCGAAACCTCCTCGACGCCGCCCGCCGCTGCCGCGCCCACTGCAGCACCGCAGCCGCGCATCCATGTGCTGCCGCTTGTCGCCATGCTGGTGTCCGTGCTGGCGCTCGCTGCGGCGGGATGGTCATGGTCCGACAGCCGTGAGCGCATCCGCGACCTGAAGACCGAGTTGGGTCGCCGTCTGGCCGAATCGGGCAAGGATGTGAGCGAATCCCGGCTGCTGGCGCGCAACGCCGACGACGCGATGCGCCAGGTCAGCGAAAAAGTCGCGCATATCGAAAGCCAGATGGTGACCTCGCAGCAACAACAGCTGGCACTCGAGTCTTTGTACAAGGATCTGGCGCAGGGCCGCGACCAGTGGACGCTGGCCGAAATCGAACAGGTGTTGCTGACCGCCGCGCAACAGTTGCAGTTGGCGGGCAACGTGAAGGCGGCGATCATCGCGCTGGAAGGCGCCGACACCCGCCTGCAGCGACTGAACAAGCCGCAGTTCACCGCGTTGCGCCGCGCCATCGCCGCCGATCTGGCCAACCTGCGCGCGGCGCCCTCGGTTGACGAGGTGGGGACGAGCGCACGCATCGAGGCGCTGGTGGCACACCATATGGATTGGCCGCTGGCCAGCGCGCAGGCCTCCGAGGCGGCGCCCGCACCGCGCAGCGCGCGGGCGGCCACCTTCGGCCAGGAACTATGGACGGAACTCAAACATCTGGTGCAGATCCGTCGCGTGGAAGGCAACGAAGCGGTGCTGCTGCCGCCCGACCAGGCCTACTTCCTGCGCGAGAATCTGCGCCTGCGTCTGCTGTCGGCGCGGCTGGCGTTGCTGTCGCAGGATCAGGCGGGGTTCCGGGCGGACCTGCGCGCCGTGCTGCACATGCTTGAACGCTATTTCAACACGCGCGATGCCGGGGTTGCCGATGCCATCAAGGAGATCAAGCGCCTGTCCGGCCTGCAGATCGCCATCAAGCTGCCGGGCATCGATGCCAGCCTGGCCGCCCTCGATGCTTATAAGGGGAATCCGTGATGCGCTGGCTGATCTCGCTGCTCATCATTGCCGTGCTGGCGATCGCTCTGGCAATGGCGGGGCGCTACGATCCGGGCTACGTGGTGCTGGTCTATCCACCATGGCGAATGGAAATATCCTTCATCGGATTCGTGCTGGCGGTGGTTGCGATGGTGGTCGGCGGCGTCGTGCTGCTGCGGCTGGCCATGCTCACACTTAATCTGCCCAGTATCGTGCGCGCACGGCGTGAGCGCCGCGCCGCCCGCAAACGCGACGAGAATTTCGTCGGCGGCCTGCGTGCCTATGCCGAATATCGTTATCAGGATGCCGAGCAGTCTCTCGGGCAATGGACGGGCGACGAGACCCGGATCGGTCTGGCGCGCGTGCTGGCGGCCCGTTCGGCGCAGGAGATGCGGGCACGCGTGCAGCGCGAACGGCATATACAGGAGGCCACCGAACACGGCGCCGAACTCGCGGCGCAGTTATTCGAAGCCGAGGCGTGCCTCGACGCCAAGGATGCCACGGCGGCGCTGGTGGCGATCAATCGTGCCAAGGAGATCGCGCCGCAGCACACCGCGCTGCTGCGACTCGAACTCAAGGCCAGGCAAATGACCGGGCAGTGGGACGAAGCCGAACGTCTGCTCGATGCGCTGATCCGCAGCAATGCGATGGAGTCGGGCGTCGCTGTCCAGAAACGGCGTATGGTGTACGCGGAAAACCTCAAGCGCCGCGCCGATGACGATCGCGGCCTGCTGGAATACTGGAAGAAAATCCCGGCCGATTTCAAGGCCGATCCGTGGGTGGCGCGTGCGGGCGCCCGTGCCTTCATGCAGCGTGGCGGAGACGATACCGCGCTCGATGTGCTGGAGACCGCGCTCGGCCGCGAGTGGAACGAGGATCTGGTCACCCTGTATGGCGAGGTGCGCGGCAGCAGTCTGACCCGGCAGATCGAGCAGGCTGAAAAATGGCTGCACACCCATCCGCGCGATGCGCAGCTGCTGCTGACGCTGACGCAACTTTGCAGCGTGCAGCAGCTATGGGGCAAGGCACAAAGCTATCTGGAGGCCAGCCTCGCCATTGCCCCCAGTGCAGAAGGCCATATCCGCATGGCCGAGCTCAAGAATCATAGCGGCCAGCCCAGCGACGCCTGTCAGCATTATCAGAAGGCGCTGGCCTTGTGCCGCGCGCAGTAGGATTGCAGCCAGCGGTTGGCACGTTTGGCTGAAGATGCCGGCCTGCCCGGTATCTACTATTAGATTTCTCTGGTATTTAAAAGGAGTGCGCCATGCGCCGTAATTTTTTTGCCGTGTTG
This sequence comes from uncultured Thiobacillus sp., assembly GCA_964452995.1. GTDB lineage: Bacteria > Pseudomonadota > Gammaproteobacteria > Burkholderiales > Thiobacillaceae > Thiobacillus. The sequence goes on along the minus strand of CAYVOR010000047.1, from coordinate 8,024 downwards.
GGACTCGTACTGGGCAGCTTCGTGTGCGTGTCCGTCGGGGCTGCCGCGTCCAAGGCCCAGCCGTCGAGCCAGACCGCCGGTGTGTACAAGTTGGCCATCGACCCGGGTGTCAGCCTTGTCGATGCGGCCCAGTCGATGCGCCTGCGGGCCAACGTGCTGAATCTGAAGCTGGTCTCGGAACTGCCATTGTCCCAACAGGTGGAAGCGGTGACGGGCAAGCCGCAGCGAACCATCACCATTTTCCAGTTCTGCGATGCCGTCACGGCCAAGGAATTGATCGACATGAGCATGGATTTCTCTATCTACATGCCGTGCCACATCACGATGATCGAAGATGCCGACGGCAAGGGCTGGCTGATCATGCCGGATATCAATGTCGGTATGCTGGCGAAGGAAAAGAAGCTGCAAGACAAATTGACCGAACGTATCAGGCACGTGCGCGATGGGCTGATCGAGATCATGCAGGCGGGCGCCCACGGCGAGTTGTAAGCCGTCCCGGCATACCCGCTTCGAGCGGGCGCTTTATTGCGCCAGGCTTTTATTGCGGCGGGGCTTTATTGGGTGATGGCCATTTCCGTGTCAGCCGCGTAGACAAAGGCATCAGCGAAGAATTCGTCCTCGGGCAGATTGCGGGTCGCCACGAAGCTGTCGCGCGCACTATCCACCATGAGGGGCGCGCCGCAGGCGTAGACCTGATAGCCCGACAGGTCGGAAAAATCGGCCAGCACCGCTTCATGCACGTAGCCGGTCCGCCCCGACCATTGATCGTCAGGCTGCGGGTCGGACAGCACCGGGATGAAACTGAAGTTCGGTCGTTCGGCCAGCCATTGCTGCGGCAACTCGGCCATATACAGGTCTTTCAGTGAACGCACGCCCCAGTACAGCACCAGTTCACGGTCGGTGTGTTCGGCGAAGGCATGCTCGAGCATGCCCTTGATCGGCGCAAAGCCGGTGCCGCCGGCGATGAATATGATCGGTTTGTCGGAGTCTTCGCGGATGAAGAAACTGCCGAGCGGGCCTTTCAGACGCAGGATGTCGCGTTCCTTCAGCGTGGTAAAAACCTGATCGCTGAACAACCCGCCCGGCACGTGACGGATGTGCAGTTCCAGCAGTGCGTCGTCATGCGGCGGGTTGGCGATCGAATAGCTGCGCGATTTGCCGTCCTTCAACTGGAATTCGATGTATTGCCCGGCGAGAAACTGCAGACGCTCGCTGGCCGGCAGCTTGATCTTCACCACCATCACGTCGTCGGCCCGCTTGTCCAGTTTTTCCACCCGGCACGGCAGGGTTTTTATCAGGATGTCCTTGGCGGTGCCGATCTCCCTGGCCTCGATGACCATGTCGCTCAACGGTCTGGCACGGCAGAACAAGGCGCGGCCCTGCGCTTTTTCCTCGTCCTTCAACGCGGTGGCGGAATGCACGCCATGGTCGAGCTGACCGGACAGCACCTTGCCCTTGCAGCTACCGCAGGCACCGTTGCGGCAACCGTAGGGCAGCGAATATCCCTCGCGCAGGGCGGCTTCGAGGAGGGTTTCATCGTCGTTGACGGTGAATTGGTGCCCGCTGGGCTGTATGGTGACCTGGTACGGCATGATGTGCGCTTAGAATGCGGTGATGAACCGCATGGATTATCGCCCGAGCGGGCGGGGTTTTCACCCTTGCGACGCTAGGGTTACAGGTTGATGCAATGAAGAAGATATTGATCGCTGGATTCGGCGATGTGGCCGAGCGACTGGTGACGCGCTATGCCGGCCAGGCCGATTTCATCGGCTTGATCCGCCGGCCCGAGCGCGCCGCGGCGTTGCGCGCGCTGGGCGTGACGCCCTACGTCGGCGATCTCGATGCACCGGCTACCCTGAAACGCCTGCCGCGCGTCGACGGCGTGCTCCATTTTGCGCCGCCGCCCAACGAGGGTACGACCGATCCGCGCACGGCCCGGCTGCTGCATGCCCTGGCTCGACGTGGCAAGCCGGGTGCGCTGGTGTACATCAGCACCAGCGGCGTGTACGGCGATTGTGGCGGCAACTGGGTCAGCGAAACGCGCCCGGTGGCGCCGGTGAGCGGCCGCGCGGTCCGGCGGGTGGACGCCGAGCGGCAACTGCGTGCCTGGGGCGAGACCTTGCGCGTGCAGGTGAGCATCCTGCGCGCACCGGGCATCTATGCCGCCGATCGTCTACCGCTCGCGCGCATCCAGCGCGGCACGCCCGCGCTGATCGCTCGCGACGACAGCTATACCAATCATATTCATGCTGACGATCTGGCGCGGCTGGCATGGGCAGCATTGTTCCGGGGGCGTTCGCAGCGCATTTACCATGCGGTCGATGCGCATCCGCTGAAGATGGGCGACTGGTTCGACAGCTGTGCTGACGCCTTTGACCTGCCGCGTCCCCCGCGCGTGAATCGGGCCGAAGCGGAAAAAGTATTGTCCGAAGCGCTGCTGTCGTTTCTGCGCGAGTCGCGCAAGCTATCGAACGCACGCACCACGCACGAACTGCGGTTGAAATACCGTTACCCGACTTCGGACGACCTGCTGCGCGAGATCCGGCAGGCACGCGGCCAGATGAAGCTGTTTTGAGAGAGGTAGGATTCAGCGCAGCCGGTCGTCCGGTTCCCGCTTGAACTCGCCATCTATCGTTTTGGGCGCGGCGTTCGCCCCTTTATGCCCATCAGGGTGCTCTTTCCACGGAGAAGAGGGCGCATCGTCGTTTGCCGGGCGCATCGGATCCGCCTTGCGGCTGGCCCAGGTGCCCGGGATCAGCAGCAGCGCGAGCGCGATGGCATCGCTGATGAAGCCGGGGAAGATGAGCAGACCGCCCGCGAGGAGAATGCGGCCGCTGGCGAAGAGCGACGCCAGCGGATGCGCGCCGGACTGCAGCGCAAACAACATGCGCGGTCCCCACACCGCGCGTTCGGCGCGTATCAGCAGGATGCCGGCAACGGCCGCCAGCAGCAGCCACAATAGCACCCAGCCGCCGATGGCATCAGCCATCCAGAAAATGCCGATGGCTTCCAGAACAGGGAACGACAGCAGCAGTAGCACAATCCAACCAAAGCGCATGACATGGAACCTTTGTTAATCTTGACCAATGTACCCGATGTTGCGACCGCCGAGAAACTGGCGTTCGCATTGATTGAGAGCCGTGCGGCGGCATGCGTGAACGTTCTGGCGGCATGCCGCTCCGTCTACCGCTGGCGGGATGCGGTGGAAACGGCGGACGAAATCCCGCTGCTGATCAAAACCATGGCGGCAAACTACCCGCTGGTGGAAGCGATCGTCCAGGCGCATCACCCCTACGATGTGCCCGAACTGATCGCCGTACCGATAACATATGGCCTGCCCGCTTATCTCGACTGGGTGGCCAAGGAGACTGAAAAGCATGACTAAGTGGATTCGTTTGCTCAGCGCACTGTTTGCACTTGGGGGCATGCTGGGGCATTTTCCAGCCGCCCATGCCGAAGAATTTCTTGACCCCGAAGCGGCGTTCAAGTTCTCGGCGCGTGCGCTGGATGCCAATACGCTGGAAGCGCGCTGGCAGATCGCCGATGGCTACTACATGTATCGCGACAAGCTCAAGTTCGAGGTTGACGGCGCCACGCTGGGGGCGCCGCAGCGGCCCGCCGGCAAGATCACAGAGGACGAGACTTTCGGCACCGTCGAGACCTACCGCAAGGATGTGAGGATAAAACTGCCGATCCAGCGGAAACCGGGCGTTACAACGGTCACCCTGAAAACCGTGTCGCAGGGCTGCGCAGATGGCGGACTATGCTACACCCCACAAAATGAAAGCCTCGCGATCAAGTTGCCCGCAGCCGTCGTCGCGGCGGCCCTGCCTGCAGCCAATGCAGCGACACCGCTGTCCTCTGCGCTGGAACGCCTGCGCAGCCTGGGCGGCGATAACGACATGCCGCAACTCCTGCCGCCGGACGAGGCCTTTCAGGTCACCGCCACCATGGCGGATGCGCAGAGCGTCAAGCTGGACTATGCGCCGACCGCCAATACCTATCTGTATCGCGACAAGCTGGCCTATACGGTCAAGTCGCCGGCCGACATCAAAATCAGCCAGGCCGATATGCCGGCGGGTGACATCGAGGACGATCCGACTTTTGGCCGCACCGAGGTATATCACCGCAACTTTTCCACCCGGCTCACGTTGTCGCGCGCGTTGAGCGCCGATGAAACACTGATTCTGGCCGCAACCTGGCAGGGTTGCAACGGAGCGGTCGGCGTCTGCTATCCACCGATCAATCGCGACTTTTCCCTGGTGGCAGCGGGAGGCGCGGGCGCGCCTGGGGTGGCGAACAAGACTACGGCATCCTCGGCAGCACCGGCCGCGCCCGAGTCCGATACCTCGAAGATCGAGCGCGTGCTGAAAGCCGGCAGCTTCTGGGCGGTCGTCGCCACCTTCTTCGGCTTCGGCCTGCTGCTGGCGCTGACGCCGTGCGTGTTCCCGATGATTCCGATCCTGTCGGGCATCATCGCCGGACAGAAGAAGGAACTGACCAAGACCAGCGGCTTCCTGCTTTCATCCGCCTATGTGCTGGGCATGGCCATCACCTATGCACTCGCCGGCGTGGCGGCGGCGCTGTCGGGCACACTGTTGTCGAACGCGCTGCAGAATCCGTGGGCGCTCGGCATCGGCGCCGGCATCTTCGTGCTGCTGGCATTGTCGATGTTCGGTTTCTTCGAGCTGCAGTTGCCGAGCTTCATCCAGAGCAAGTTCTCCGATGCCTCGAACAGGATGAAAGGCGGCAGCTTCATCGGCGTGTTCGTCATGGGCGCGCTCTCGGCGGTGATCGTCGGTCCCTGCGTGGCGCCGCCGCTCGCTGCCGCGCTTGCCTTCATCGCACAGACCGGCAACACCACGCTGGGGGGCGTCGCGCTATTCGTGCTGGCGCTGGGCATGGGGGTGCCCTTGCTGCTGGTGGGCCTGTCGGCGGGGGCGCTGCTGCCGCGCGCCGGCGGCTGGATGAACGCGGTCAAGTATTTCTTCGGCGTGATGATGCTGGCGATCGCCATCTATCTCGTTTCGCCCATCATTCCCGCCTGGGTCAACATGCTGCTGTGGGCCGCGCTGCTGGTCGCGTCCGCGATCTATCTGCATGCGCTCGATCCGCTGCCGGACAAGGCATCGGGCTGGCAGCGCTTGTGGAAGGGACTCGGCGTGGTGCTGCTGATCGGCGGACTGTCGATCATTCTCGGCATGCTGGCGGGTAGTCGCGATCTGTTGCAGCCGCTCGACGTGTTCAAGGGCGGCGTTGGTGGCGCCAGCGGGTCGGCGACGGCAGCTGCGCCACAGGGCCTTGCCTTCGACAAGGTGAAGGACGTGGCCGGGCTCGACGCGCGCCTGGCCGCGGCGAAGGCCGACGGCCGCGCGGTGATGCTGGATTTCTACGCCGACTGGTGCGTGTCGTGCAAGGAAATGGAGCGCTTCACCTTCAGCGACCCTGCGGTGCAGGCGAGGCTGGCCAAGGTGGTGTTGCTGAAGGCCGACGTCACCGCCAACAACGACGCTGACAAGGCGCTGCTGAAACGCTTCAAGCTGTTCGGGCCGCCGGGCCTCATTTTCTGGAACGACTCGGGCGTGCAATCGGATTACAAGGTGATCGGTTTCGAGAAGGCGAACAAGTTTCTCGCCAGCCTCGACGCAGCGCTGGGTCAATAGGTCTTGTGTGACCTGCACTTCCTGCATGCCAATGCATGCAGGAAGTGCGTTTGTCTCAAGGTGAGCGCCGCAGTACCGTGACGGCGTCGATCAGGGGCGCGACCACCGGCTGGATCTTGCGCCGCATCAGCGAACCGATGGCGGTGGTCTTGAGGAAGATTGGCCGGACGGTATCGGCATCCGTTGCGGCGAGCGTATCCAGCGCGGCGCAATCCGCTTCGAATTGCGGTGCAGCCGCGAGTAGCGCGGCGCGGGCGCCGGCCCGCGTGGCTTCATCGAGCTGCCGGAGCGGCGCGCACCAGTTGGCCAGGGCATTCAGCGTGTGATTCACCACCTCCTGGATTTCTGGGCGGTCGAGGATGGTCGCGACCGTGACGAGAAAGGTCTGACCTTGCCCCGACAAGGCCTTGTCGAGCATCGCAGAATAGGGATTGTCGACAAGCTGCGGCACACTGGCGTGGTCGGTGCGCGCCGCACGCGGATTGGGCAGATTATCCGGCTGCAATTCGAGAAAGGCGACGTAATAGGAATTGCGGCTGCTGCCGCGTTTCCAGATCGACAGCCGTTCGGCGTCGCTGAGCACGCCGGAATACAGCATCGCCGCAACCGTATCGAAAATGCCGACGTCGTCCTCGTGCAGGAAGGCGAGGTGTTCGACCAGGAACTCGGCCAGCGTGCGGCCCATGCTGCCCTGGCATACGACATCGCGCATCAGCATCCACCGCGCATTTTCGATCGTCGGCATGCACCACCATGCGTAGTGGGCCAGTTCATCGGTGAGCGCGGGCGAGTGCACCACCGCCACCACTGCCTCTTCTTCGGCAATCAGCAGCAGTTGCGCCAGATGCTGGGCGGATAGCCCGGCCTGCGATTGCCGGGTCCAGCGCGTGAGATGCACCGGATAGCCGCCGGGCGAGCCCAGCGCATGCCCGGACAGCATCTCGCGTACCCGTTTCAGGTAACGGTCGGAACGTTCGGTGGGCTTGAGCGGCACGCTGGCTTCGCCTTGCGGTGTCAGCGCCCACAGCGTCATACTGGATTCGTCGATGCGGACGGCCTTGAGCTCGGCATTGAAAAGGACGTTGAGGCGCAGTTCGTCCTCGGGGGACAGTTCGTCGTTCATGGGAAAAACCTTTTTTCATCCGCGAAGGACGCGAAGTACCGCGAAAACAAGATGTGCTTTGATTTTCTTCGCGGTACTTCGCGTGCTTCGCCAAAAATGTTTTTACAGCGATTTGAACACTTCGCGCGCGGCGGCAATCGTGATGTCGATGTCGGCATCGCTGTGTGCGGACGACACGAAACCGGCTTCGAAGGCCGACGGCGCGAGATAAATGCCGCGGTCGAGCATGGCATGGAAGAAGCGATTGAACATCTCCTTGTCGCACTGCATGACTTCGGCAAAGCTTGTTGGCGGCTTCGGGGCGAAATACAGCCCGAACATGCCGCCGACCGAATCGGCACAGAAGGTGACGCGGGCCTCTTTTGCGGCGGCGGTCAGGCCTTCCACCAGGTTTTTGGTGCGGGCAGCAAGCGTTGCGTGAAAGCCGGGTTCCGAAATTGCGGCGAGCGTTGCCAGACCGGCGGCAACTGCCACCGGGTTGCCCGACAGCGTGCCGGCCTGGTACACCGGCCCGACCGGCGCCAGCGCGTCCATCACGTCGGCGCGACCGCCGAAGGCGCCGACCGGCATGCCGCCGCCGATCACCTTGCCGAGTGTGGTGAGGTCGGGCTTGATGCCGAGCAGCTTCTGCGCGCAGCCGAGGTCGACGCGGAAGCCGGTCATCACTTCGTCGAAGATCAACAGGGCCCCATGCTGGTCGCAAAGCTTGCGCATCGTGTGCATGAATTCGGTGGTCGGCTTGACCAGATTCATGTTGCCGGCGAAGGGCTCGACGATGATGCAGGCGATCTCGCTGCCGATCTCGGCGAACGCGCGCTCAAGCCCCGCTACGTCGTTGTAGTCGAGGACAATGGTCTGTGCCGCGACTTCGGGCGGCACGCCGGCCGAAGTCGGATTGCCAAAAGTGAGTGCGCCGGACCCGGCCTTTACCAGCAGAAAGTCGGCGTGGCCGTGGTAGCAGCCCTCGAACTTGATGAACTTGCTGCGGCCGGTGAAACCGCGCGCCAACCGGATCGCACTCATGGTCGCCTCGGTGCCGGACGAGACCAGCCGGACTTTCTTGATGCTGGGCAGCAACTGGGTGATGCGGGTGGCGATGGTCAGTTCGGCTTCGCTGGGCGCGCCGAACGACAGGCCGTTGGCAGCGGCGTCCTGCACCGCCTTCACCGTGCCGGGATGGGCATGGCCGAGGATGGCCGGGCCCCACGAGCCGACGTAGTCGATGTATTCGCGGCCGT
>CAYVOR010000046.1:10122-20157 GCA_964452995.1 uncultured Thiobacillus sp. | reverse complement strand
AGGCGCACCGATATGCGGTGATCAGCAGACGACACACGATATTCAGGGGATGGAAGGGCGCGCTGTTGATCGGCGCTGTTTTGGCGGGCACCCAGCAGGCGGGGGCCGCTGTGACCGAGTCCGACTTTCTCGACGACCTGCCGGTGGTGCTGTCGGCGTCGCGCCTGTCACAGCCGGTCAATGAAGCGCCGGCTGCCGTGACCGTGATCGACCGCGACATGATTCGTGCGTCGGGCTTTCGCGATATCCCGGATCTGCTGCGGCTGGTGCCGGGCTTTTCGGTCGCTTATACCCGCGACAACACGTGGGCGGTGGGCTACCACGGCCTGGGCGATGCATTCTCGCGACGTTTCCAGGTGTTGGTCGATGGCCGTTCGATTTACAGTCCGCATTTCGGCGCGGTGAACTGGGGTGACTTGCCGCTGGCGATTGAGGATATCGAGCGCATCGAGGTGGTGCGCGGTCCCAACGCAGCCGTGTATGGTTCGAATGCCTTTCTCGCAGTCATCAACATCATTACCCAGAGTGCGGCGCAGGCGAAAGGGGGGATGGCATCCCTGCAATACGGTGAACAGGGAATGGCGGGTTTAACCGCACGTTATGGTGGTGGAGAGGGCGACCTGCACTGGCGCGTGACGCTGTCGTCGCAAAACCGTGACCGATTCGAGGCTGTCGGATATGACGGCGGCGGCCACCGCGTGGATTTGCGTGAGCGAACCCGTACCTATTTTCTGTCCGGCCGCACCGACTGGCAGATTACCCCGCGCGACGAACTGAGCCTGCAGTGGGGCGCGTCGAACGGAAACTGGCATGGCGGGCGCGTGGGCGAGGCAGACGAACCGGATCGGCAGGACTCCAGCGGATCCTTCCTGCATCTGCAATTCCACCGAACCGCTTCGACTGATCTCGAGTGGCGGGCTCAGGTCTACTACACACGTAACCGCTTCGACGCGAACGCTCTGGTCGTGGTGGGGCCATACAATGTGCCGGTCAGCCAGTATCTGCTCCAGACACGGCTCAATCTCGATCTGCAGGCTACGCAACGGCTGAACGAAGCCATGCGCATGCTGTGGGGAATCGAATGGCGGCGCGAAACGGTGGAGTCGCCGCAAAATTATTTTGGACGAGGCATGCTCGACGGCGACCTGGCGCGCATCTCCAGCAACCTGGAATGGCGGGTCTCGAACGACTGGCTGGTCCAGGGCGGCGCCATGGTCGAGCGCCATTACTACACTGGCACCGACGTCTCGCCGCGGCTCGCGGTCAACTATACCCTCCATCCCGGGCATACCCTGCGGGCTAGCGTCTCTCAGGCCTATCGTTCGCCGACGTTCTACGAGCAGGACGGCAATCAGGTCTATACCGAAACCGGCGGCAGCATTGTGGAGACGATCACTATTCCCGCTGCGAACCCGCTCCGACCGGAACGTCTGCTATCGCGGGAAATTGGTTATGTCGGGCAGATCAAACCCTTGGTGCTGACTGTGAATACCCGGCTCTTTTACGACAGGCTCGACGACTATATCGGCTCGCAGAAGATCCTGACGACGCTATGTAACGAACCGTCCAACAAATGCTTCCAGGCGCTCAACGGCAGTAGCCTCGACCTGCGCGGCTGGGAGACCGAGCTGCACTGGCAGCCACTGCGGCAGTTGGACCTGTATGCGCAGTATGCGCGGGTCCGGATCGGCTATGCGAAGATCGTGCGGGACTATAGCGGCCTGGTAGTCGACGACGACCTGCCTTTTTCGGCCCCCCGCAACAACTTTGGCCTATTGGCACGATACGGGTGGGGAGCGGGTTGGCAGGCCAGCGTTGGCGTTTATCGTACGGGTGATGTCATGTGGCTCTCCGACGGCGACATCACGCAGGACTACACCCGGGTCGACGCCCGACTGGCGCGGCGCTTCAAATGGCAGAACAACGACGCCGAACTGGCACTGGTGGCACAGGCGGTCGATGACCGCTATTCCGAATTCAGAGTGGAAAATGTTTTTGGCCCAAAGGCATACGCGAGCTTCTCCGTGAACTGGTAACCATACGTTACGCAGCGTCGGTTGTTGTTATAATTCCTGCATTTACGCTTATTCAGGAGAAGGTGTATGCCAATCTACGCCTACAAATGCACCTCCTGCGGCTTCGCCCAGGACGAAATGCAGAAAGTGTCCGATGCGCCGCTGACGGATTGCCCGTCGTGCGGCAAAGCCGAATACGCCAAGCAGGTGACGGCGGCCGGTTTCGCACTGAAAGGGACCGGCTGGTACGCCACCGATTTCAAGGGCGGCGGCAGCAAGCCTGCGGAAACGAAGCCCGATGCACCCGCGCCAGCCTGCGGCACCGGTGCATGCCCGGCGTGTAACTAACCAGGCGCTGTAAACCGGGAAGCGGGCGGTGCAAGCCGTCCGCTTCTTTGTTTTCGGCCGAATTGCCCGTCACTGATTAAAGTCTCATGAAGCGTTATTTCATTACCGGTCTGCTGATCTGGGTGCCGCTGGGGATCACCCTGTGGGTGCTCAGCCTGCTGATCGGCACCCTCGATCAGAGCCTGCTGGTGCTGCCGGCCGCATGGCAGCCCGAGGCCTGGCTGGGGATGCGAATTCCGGGTCTGGGTGTGATCCTGACCGTGCTGATCATTGTGCTGACCGGTGTGTTCGGCGCCAATTTCTTCGGTCAGAAGATCATCGATTTCTGGGAGCGGCTGCTGACCCGCATCCCGGTGGTGAAAACCATCTACGGCAGCGTCAAGCAGGTATCCGACACGTTGTTGTCGGGCAGCGGTCATGCCTTCCGCAAGGTGCTGCTGGTGCGCTATCCGCATCCGGAAGCGTGGTCGCTGGCGTTTCAGACCAATCTGCCCGACGAGGTGGCGCGCGAACTGCCGGATGAGCACGTCGCGGTGTTCATCCCCACCACGCCGAGCCCGGTCAATGGATTCTATTTTTATGTGAAAAAGAGCGAGGTCGTCGAGCTGGATGTGTCGGTCGACCGCGCGTTGAAATACATCGTCTCGATGGGCGTCGCCTCCGGCGAATCGGGGCGGAGCAGCCACTAGGAAAACAGCATGCGTACACATTACTGCGGTGCCGTCACGGCCGCCGACATCGGCAACAGCGTCACCCTGTGCGGCTGGGCGCACCGCCGGCGCGATCACGGCGGCGTCATTTTCATCGACCTGCGCGACCGCGAAGGCATGATGCAGGTGGTGATCGACCCCGACACCCCGGAAGCCTTCAAGCTCGCCGAGGACGTGCGTTCCGAGTTCGTGCTGAAGATCGAGGGCCTGGTGCGGCCGCGCCCCGCCGGAACCGAAAACCCCAACATGCCCACCGGCATGGTCGAGATGCTGACCAGAAAGCTCGAGGTGTTGAACCCGTCGCTGACCCCGCCGTTCCAGATCGACGACGACACCATCAACGAGAACATCCGCCTGCAGTACCGCTACCTCGACCTGCGCCGCGAGCCGATGCAGAAGAACCTGCGTCTGCGCTATCGCGTGTCGAAGCTGATGCGCGACTACCTCGACGCCCACGGCTTCATGGAAGTCGAAACGCCGATGCTGACGCGTTCCACCCCCGAAGGGGCGCGCGACTACCTGGTGCCGAGCCGGGTGCATGACGGCATGTTCTACGCGCTGCCGCAGTCGCCGCAACTGTTCAAGCAGCTTTTGATGGTGTCCGGCGTCGACCGCTACTTCCAGATCACCAAGTGCTTCCGCGACGAGGACCTGCGCGCCGACCGCCAGCCCGAATTCACGCAGGTGGACCTGGAGACCTCGTTCATGGGCGAGGAGGAGATCATGACCCTGGTCGAAGGCATGATCCGCGACATGATGAAAAAGGCGCAGGACATTGATCTGCCGGCCGTTTTCCCGCGCATGACCTATGCCGAGGCGATGAACAAATACGGATCCGACAAGCCCGACCTGCGGGTGACGCTGGAAATCGTCGACGTCGGCGACGCGATGCAGGACGTCGCCTTCAAGGTGTTCTCCGGCCCCGCCAACGACCCCAAGGGCCGCGTCGCCGCGCTGCGCATCCCCGGCGGCGCCACGCTCTCGCGCAGCGAGATCGACGGCTACACCGAATTCGTCAAGATCTACGGCGCCAGGGGCCTCGCCTACATCAAGGTCAACGACGTCACCCAACTCAACGAAACCGGCCTGCAGTCGCCCATCGTCAAGAACCTCTCCGAAGCGGCATTGCGCACGGTGATGGAGCGCACCGGCGCGCAGAACGGCGATCTGGTCTTCTTCGGCGCCGACCGCGCCAAGGTCGTCAACGACGCGCTTGGCGCGCTGCGGCTGAAGATCGGCCACGAGAAGAATCACCTCGACGGCCGCGCCTGGGCGCCGCTGTGGGTGGTCGATTTCCCCATGTTCGAATTCAACGAGGACGAGAACCGCTGGGATGCGCTGCACCACCCTTTCACCGCGCCGAAGGATGGGCACGAGGACTGGCTCGCCACCGATCCCGGCAAGTGTCTGTCCAAGGCCTACGACATGGTGCTGAACGGCTGGGAAGTCGGCGGCGGCTCGGTGCGTATCCATAAAGAAGCGGTGCAGGGGAAAGTGTTCGCCGCGCTGAACATCGGCGAGGACGAGCGCCGCGAGAAATTCGGCTTTCTGCTCGACGCCCTGCAGTACGGCGCGCCGCCGCACGGTGGCCTGGCGTTCGGGCTGGACAGGCTGGTGACGCTGATGACCGGCGCCGAGTCGATCCGCGACGTCATCGCCTTCCCCAAAACCCAGCGCGCCTCCTGCCTGATGACCAACGCCCCCAACGTGGTCGACGAAAAGCAGCTGCGCGAGCTGCACATCCGCCTGCGCAATACCGCGGACAAGGCGGCTTAATTTTTTTTCATCCGCGAAGGGCGCGAAGAAACGCGAAGAAAACCTTGACTGCATTGTCATTGCGGGCGCCCTGGCGGGCATAAACGACGCGAAACCATCACGGCACGAGGCCGGCTCTGCCCTTCTTCGCGCCCCTTCGCGTCCTTCGCGGACAAAGGATCTTGAAATGAAATTCGCCGACATCCTGCGAACCCTGCCCGAATTCACGGGTGAAAAACTTGTGCTGACCGACGCGGCCGGCGCCGAGGTGGGGACGATCGCCAACGCGCCCGGTACGGCCGGATCGTTCCGGGTGTATGCCTATCTCACACAGCAATACGGCACGATCAACGCCGAGGCCGCCGCCGAAGGTCTGGCGATCTTCGCCGAACACACCGGGGACGCCAGCGCCCATCCGGGCAAACATCCCAATATCGACCGTTTGATCGCCATTCTGACGACGGGCGCCCCGCTCAGCGTTCATATCATTTGACTGCGTACAAGATTCCCGTCTCGGTACTGGTCGTCATCCATACGCAGGATGGCCAGGTACTGTTGATGGAACGCGCCGATGCACCGGGCTTCTGGCAGTCGGTGACCGGCTCGCAGGACGCAGGCGAGACCCTGATGGAGACGGCGATTCGCGAAGTGCGCGAGGAAACCGGCCTCGACGCCACGCAGTTTGAACTGACGGCGTGGGACATCGAAACCCGCTACGAAATCTATGCGCGCTGGCGCCATCGTTATGCGCCAGGCGTGACGCACAACACCGAGCACGTGTTCGGCCTGAAACTCTCCGCGCCGCAGCCGGTCATACTCGCGCCACGCGAGCATCTGAATTACGTGTGGCTGCCCTGGGAAGCGGCGGCCGAGCGCTGCTTTTCGTCCAGCAATGCGGCGGCAATCCGTCTGCTGCCTTTACATATATAATGAATTGATGATACCGCCACTACATGTCGCCAGTTACAACATCCACAAGGGACTGTCGCAATTCAACCAGCGCCTGACGGTGCATGAACTGCGTGACCGCCTAGGCACGCTGGGGTCGGATATTGTTTTCCTGCAGGAAGTGCAGGGCAGCCATGGCGGCCGCGCCAGCCATTTCCAGCATTGGCCCAGCCGGCCTCAGCACGAATTCCTGGCCGGCCATGTCTATACCGATTTTGCCTACGGCAAGAACTGCGTCTATGACACCGGCCACCACGGGAATGCCATCCTGTCGCGCTACAAGATCCTCGCATGGGAAAACGAGGATATTTCCGCCCATTCATTCGAGAGCCGCGGCATGCTGCACTGCGAGATCGAGGTGCCGGGAATGGCCGCGCCGCTGCACTGCATCAACGTGCACCTCGGACTGACCGAACGCGGGCGCAAGCGTCAGCTACAGATGATCACCGCGCGCGTGCGAGCCATGGTGCCGGATAACGCGCCCTTGATCCTGGCAGGCGACTTCAACGACTGGCTGGCGCGTACGGGGCGGTTTTTCGAGCATGAGCTCGGACTGTCCGAAGTGTTCAAATCCCACCACGGCAAGTCGGCACGCAGCTACCCGTCCATCCTGCCCATGTTCCAGCTTGACCGCATCTATGTGCGGCGCTTCGACGTCCAGGCGGCGCAGGTTCACACCGGCAACGCCTGGCACCGCATATCCGACCATGCCGCCCTCACTGCCAGGCTCAGCCCGGCTGGATGACCGTACTCAGCCGTTCAAACCCGTCTTTCTTTCACGGCGTCGAGCCGGTTTCCGGCAACAAGCTGCGCCTGCTGCAAAGCGCGACCGAGTTCTTTCCGGCACTGGTCGCCGCGATCGATGCCGCGCACGACGAGATCCACCTCGAAACCTATATCTTCAATGCGGATCCTGACACTCTGGTCCTGCGTGACGCCCTGATCAGCGCGGCACGGCGCGGCGTACAGGTGCGTGTGCTGATCGACGGCGTGGGCTCGCGCGATTTTCCGGCCAGCTGGCAGGATGCGCTGAAAATGGCAGGCGTCAGGGTGCGGATGTATCGCCCGCTGGTGGGCAGCGGCTGGCGTTCCAATCCCCGAAGCCTGCGGCGGCTGCATCGCAAGCTGGTGGTGGTCGATGCGCGTATCGCCTTCATCGGGGGCATGAACCTGATCAGTGATTTCGAGCCGATCCGTCTCGCCGCGCCACGGCTCGATTACAGCGTGGAAGTACGTGGGCCCTTGCTGATCGACATTCATCAAAGCGTCCGTCATTTGTGGCAACTGGTGACCTTTACGCAGTTGCACCGTCGCGGACGCACCGTCCCGATCGAGCCTTCGTGGCCGACCGATGGCCACATGCGCGCCGCCTTCGTGGTACGCGACAACTTTGCCCACCGCCGCGACATCGAGCGTGTCTATCTTGCCGCGCTGGCTCTGGCACGCGACGAAATCGTCATTGCCAGCGCCTACTTCCTGCCCGGGCGTCGCTTCAGGAAGCAGATCAAGCAGGCTGCCGCGCGGGGCGTGCCGGTTTGCCTGCTGGTGCAGGGGCATACCGATCACCTTTTTTTTCAGGCGGCGGCTCGTGCGCTTTACCGTGACCTGCTTGCCGCCGGCGTGAGCATTTACGAGTTCAAGACGAGCGAGCTGCATGCCAAGGTGGCCGTGATCGACAACCATTGGGCGACCGTGGGCTCCAGCAACATTGATCCGTTCAGCCTGCTGCTGGCGCGCGAGGCGAACCTCGTCGTCGACGATGCGACGTTTGCGCACGACCTGCGGCAGCGCCTGCAGCAGGCGCTCGACCAGGCTGTCGCGCTCGATCCGGCCGACTGGCAGCGCCGTCCCTGGCCGCAGCGCATGCTGTCCTGGCTGGCCTACGGCAGTGTGCGGCTGATGGTGGGGCTCGCCGGCGCGGGGCGGTCCATTTAGCCTGGGGCGACGTTGGTTGGTCAGCCCGTGTGCCCGCAGCGAGTCGACGGGCATTCTGGGAGCCTGCTTGGATTGGACTGGTTCTGTACATGGTTCGACAGGCCTGTCCTGGGTTCAGCGAAGCGCTCGCCACGAACGGAATAAATCAGCGCTGCCCCGGGTTAAACGCGCGGTGGCGTCAGAAGGCGGTCGAGTTGCCGCGCAAACGCCTGCCGATCCGCCTGCGACAATGCGGCCGGCCCACCAATATCCGCGCCGGCGCCGCGCAGGCCTTCCATGAAATCGCGCAGGCCCAGCCGTTCGCGGATGTTTTCGGCGCTGAAGCATTCACCTCGCGGCGACAGGACCCGAGCGCCTTTCCCGATTAGCGCGGCCGCCAGCGGAATATCCGCCGTAATCACCAGATCGCCTGCCGCGACTTCATCCATGATGTGGTGGTCGGCCACGTCGAAACCCATCGGCACCTGCCGCGCGCGTATATAAGGCGAAGGCGGCACCCGCAGCAGCCGGTTGGCCACCAGCGTCAGCGGCACGCGCGTCCGCTCTGCCGCGCGGAACAGGATGTCCTTGATCACGACGGGACAGGCGTCGGCATCCACCCAGATATGCATGGGGATGGGCGGACCTTATAGCTGTGTTGCGTTGAAGGTGTCACACTGCGCCGGGTCGCCGCCTTGCATGCCGCGGCTGAACCAGCGCATGCGTTGTGCCGACGAACCATGGGTAAAGGCGTCCGGCACCACATAGCCGCGTGCCTGTTTCTGCAGACGGTCATCGCCCACCCCGGCCGCCGCGGCCAGCGCTTCCTCGATGTCGCCCGGCTCCAGGACTTGCCGCTGCCTGTTGGCGTGGTAGGCCCACACCCCGGCAAAACAGTCGGCCTGCAGTTCCATCCGCACCTGCAGCGCATTGCCCGCGGTCTCGCCCGCGCGGCTGCGCGCCGCGTTCACCTGTTCCGAGACGCCCAAGAGTGTCTGCACGTGGTGCCCCACCTCGTGCGCCACCACGTAGGCCTGCGCGAAGTCGCCCGGCGCATCGTGGCGCTGCGCCAGGTCGTTGAAGAAGCCCATGTCGAGATACAGCTTGTGATCGCCCGGGCAGTAGAACGGCCCCATCGCCGCCTCGGCGAAGCCGCACGCCGACTGCACCGCACCGGAATACAGCACCAGCGTGGGCGGCGAGTACGGCTGGCCCGAGCCCTTGAACAATGCCCCCCACACGTCTTCCGTATCGGCCAGCACCACCGACACGAAGTCCTTCTGTTTTTCCTCTTCCGGACTGAACGTGGTGGGCGCCTGCGCCTCCTGCGTCGGCGCCAGGTTGCCCGCCTGGTTCAATACCACCGACGGATCCACCCCGAAATACAATGCCACCAGCGTCAGGATGATCGCGCCGATGCCGCCGCCGGCCAGCCCGCGCCCACTCACGCGCATGCCTCGCCGGTCTTCGATATTGTCGCTACGTCGTCCGCGTTCCCAGCGCATGGGGCCTCCCTTCAATGCCATTCGTTAGATCATGCCATTCTAGCCATAGTGCGAGGTTGAATGCCTGGCAAGAAGCACGCGTGTCAGAGTGTGTACGGGTTTGCTGTGCTATGCTGCGAATGTATACGGTGTCATACAGAGGTGATTCCATGGCCACAGCAGTATTGACGGTACGCGTTCCGGAAGAAATAAAGACAAAGCTCGACAAGCTCGCCCAGGCCACCCGTCGCTCCAAATCGTTTCTGGCAGAAGAAGCTATCGCGCGATATCTCGACCTGGAATCCTGGCAGATTGGCGAAATCGAGCAGGCGCTGGAGGAAGCTGACCGGGGCGATTTTGCGTCTGCATCCGAGCTGGCCAATATGCTGAAAAAATATGCAGGTTAAATGGCTGCGGGGCGCCTTGCGAAACCTCGAACACGAGGCGGCACACATGGCACGCGACGACCCCAAGGCAGCCGCCGCGCTGATTTTAGAAGTGGACGAAGTCACCCGCCTGTTGGCATTGCATCCGGAGATGGGACGCCCCGGGCGTGTGCCCGGAACCCGTGAACTGGTGCTGCCGCATTACCCCTACATCATTCCCTACCGGGTCAAGGTACGGTGCGTCGAAATTCTTCGCGTGCTTCACACTTCGCGTAAATGGCCACAGGGGTTCGAAACCCCGTAACAAACGTAAAGACACCGAGCCTGTCTGCCCCGCCATCCGTTGCATTGGTGCAACAAAACAACACTTTCTTGTCTGTTTGACGAAAAAAACAACAGCTTTGCTTGTCCCGGGTGCCTGGGTCTGGATAATCGATCCCGTCCCCAAGGCACATGTTCGTGCAGGACAGCTCTG
>CAYVOR010000046.1:0-10022 GCA_964452995.1 uncultured Thiobacillus sp. | reverse complement strand
GGGTCTGGATAATCGATCCCGTCCCCAAGGCACATGTTCGTGCAGGACAGCTCTGCAGAGCTCTAAACTGTCACTAGGTTTTACTTTTACTTTCTTAGGAGAAAGCAATGAAAAAATCCCTGATCGCCCTGGCTGTTGCCGGCGTCGTTTCGGCTCCCGCGTTTGCAGCCACCAGCAACGTCGACGTCTACGGCAAGCTGCACGTGTCCGTCTCTGTTTTCGATGACCAGGCTACTGCTGCCGAAGATACGCAGATTTCCTCCAACGCCAGCCGCATCGGTTTCAAGGGTGCGGAAGACCTGGGCGGCGGTCTGTCCGCCATCTGGCAGATCGAATCCGGTGTTAACATGGACGAGACTGGCGGCACCTGGGCTTCCCGCAACACCTTCGTCGGCCTGAAAGGTGGCTTCGGTACCGTGATGATCGGTAACAACGACACCCCGCTGAAAAATATCGGCCGCACCATCGACCTGTTCGGCGACACCATGGCTGACTCGCGCAACGTGACCGCTGGTGTAAACGCGAGCCAGTCTGACACCCGCGCCAAGAACTCGGTGACCTACAATTCGCCCAGCTTCAACGGCTTCGGCATCTCCGCCCAGTATGCGAATGCGCAAGATCAAACTGCAGCAGGCGCCGATGCTACCGACGACTCCACTTGGGGCCTGAACGGTACCTACACCAACGGCCCCTTGTTCCTGGGCCTGGGCTATAGCGATGGCGAAGGGCTCGAATCCACTACTGCCGCACGCGGTGTTGATAACGAGTGGCGTCTGGCTGCCGGCTACAGCTTCGGCAACTTCAAGCTGGTCGGCCAGTACGACAAATCGAAAGGTGACAGGACTATCGATGCAGACTTTGATTCCTGGCTGGTGGGCGCGGCCTACACCATGGGCAACGTCGTCCTGAAGGCCAACTACATGGATGGCGATCTCGACGGCACCTCCAACGATCCCAAGCAGTGGACCATTGGCGCTGACTACAACCTGTCCAAGCGCACCACGGTCTACGCCCTGTATGCGGACGGCGAAAATATCACCTTCGGCCAAGGCGCCGGCGGTAGCGACCAGGTTGGCAGCTGCGGGGTTGCTTGCGGCGGCGACGTTTCCGTCTTCTCGCTGGGCATGGTTCACTCCTTCTAATTCATCGCCGGGCTTGCCCGGTTGAACGACGAAGCTTAAACGGGCTCCCGCGGGAGCCCGTTTTTTATTGCCACCTGTTTGACTGTTGGGTGGTGTGTACTCAGCCTTTCAACACCGCAAAATCGTGCGTAATCTCGACCGTCTTGCCCAGCATGATCGAGGGCGAGCGACGACTCGGTGGGGCGCGCAGCGCCGGGTGCGGGAGCGCGAAGCGGGCCTCGATCCAGTCAGCCTTCCTGGATCTCGAAATCGTGTGTCATGACGGCCGTCTTGCCCAGCATGATCGAGGGCGAGCGACGACTCGGTGGGCGCGGAGCGCCGGGTGCGGGAGCGCGAAGCGGGCCTCGATCCAGTCAGCCTTCCTGGATCTCGAAATCGTGTGTCATGACGGCCGTCTTGCCCAGCATGATCGAGGCCGAGCAGTATTTCTCGGCAGAGAGTGTTACCGCCTGTTCGACGCGCTTGGGATCGAGCCCTTTGCCCGTGACGGTGAAGTGAATATGGATTCGGGTGAATACCTTGGGGTCGCTGTCGGCGCGTTCGGCGGTGAGGTCGGCGACGCAGTCGGTGACGACTTGCCGACTCTTGCGCAGGATGTAGACGACGTCGAACGATGAGCAACCACCGAGCCCGAGCAGCAGCATTTCCATCGGCCGCACGCCGAGATTGTTGCCGCCGGATTCGGGCGCGCCGTCCATGACGACGCTGTGGCCGGATTCGCTCTGGCCGACGAAACTGACACCTTCGATGAGTTTGACGCGGGCTTTCATGGAGTTCCTTTTGTTTGGGGCTTCGACGGGCCTGTCCTGAGCCGCCGAAGGGCTCAGCCCGAACGGTTGGCGGGCGAGAAATTCGAACGGAGTTTGTACCACAGAATGCCCAGCCATTCGTGCAGGGCGAAGGTGCTGTCGCGCAGGCCGACCGGCGTGGGAATGACATCGAGAATGGAATCGAGCTGGGTGCTGGAAAACTGGATGCCGGCCGGCATGACGCTGAGTCCCTGGGCTTCGAACAGAGGCACGGCGCGCCGCAGATGCCAGGCATGGGTGACCAGGACGATGCGTCGAACACCGGATTGCTGCAACAGCCTGGCGGACAAGTGGGCGTTTTCCCAGGTCGTCAGTGAGGCGTCTTCGACCCACTGCGGTGAGGTGCCATATTCGCTTTGCAGGACGTGCTGCATGATGCGCCCCTCGGCCAGGGTGCCGCCACCGGGTTTGCCGCCGGTGACCAGAATCGGCAGGCCGCTGCGGCGATGGAGAAAAACGGCGTAGCGCAGGCGTTCCAGGCTCAGTCCATTGAGCGTATCGCTGCCGTATTCGGCGGCGTCGAGCCGCCGCCCGCCACCGAGGACGACGATGGCATCCACTGCCTGCAGTTGGGCGGGCGTGACCGGCGTGCTGATTTCCAGGCTTTTTTGCAGCAGGCCGCCTATCCAGGGCGTGGACAGTGCGTAGAGCGCGACGGCGGACAGCAGGATCAGCAGCATGGCCAGGCGGGGACGGCGACGATGAGCAATAAGCCCGGCTATCAGCAGGATCACCAGCGACAGCGGTGGTAGCAGGGCCAGCGCAATCAGGTTGGTGGCAAGCCAGGCGGTCATGGCAGCGATTGTATGCCAGTCCGCCCGTTCGCAGACAGTGTTTGACTTTGTTCCGGGTGGGCAGTTAAAATGCCCGGCTTTCCAAGAGTATCCTCTGTGCAGAGGTTGGGTCATGAAAACCTTTTCCGCTAAAACGCATGAAGTCAAACGCGACTGGTTCGTGGTTGATGCCGATAACAAAGTGCTGGGTCGCCTGGCTTCCGAGATTGCCCGCCGTCTGCGTGGCAAGCACAAGCCCGAGTTCACGCCTCACGTCGATACGGGCGACTACATCGTGGTCGTCAATGCAGGCAAGATGGTCGTGACCGGCAACAAGGGACTTGGCAAGAAATACTATCGCCACTCCGGCTACCCGGGCGGCCTCTACGAAACGAGCTTCGACAAGATGCAGGAACGCTTCCCCGGCCGCGCGCTGGAAAAAGCGGTCAAGGGCATGCTGCCCAAGGGCCCGCTCGGCTACGCCATGATCAAGAAAATGAAAATTTACGCGGGCGCGGACCATCCGCACGAAGCCCAGCAACCCCAGCCCCTCGACCTCAACGTTAAGGCCGCATCATGATCGGTAACTACAATTACGGTACGGGACGTCGCAAATCGTCGGTCGCCCGTGTATTCCTCAAGGCCGGCAGCGGCAAGATCGTCGTCAACGACAAGCCGGTGGACGAGTATTTCTCGCGCGAAACCGGTCGCATGATCGTTCGCCAGCCGCTGGTGCTGACCGACAATCTGAGCCGCTTCGACATCATGGTCAACGTGGCAGGTGGCGGTGAGTCGGGCCAGGCCGGCGCGGTGCGCCACGGCATTACCCGCGCGCTGATCGATCTGGACGCGGAAATGAAGCCGGCGCTGAAAGCCGCAGGACTGGTGACCCGCGATGCTCGTGAAGTCGAACGCAAGAAGGTCGGCTTCCACAAGGCGCGTCGTCGCAAGCAGTTCTCCAAGCGTTAATTCGCTTGCAGCGCGAAAAAGCCGCCCATTGCCTGGCGGCTTTTTTTATGCCCTGTCCCCCGTCGTGCTTTAGAATATAGTTATTCTCTGCAAGGAAATCACGCCATGATCAAAGTCGGTATTGTTGGTGGCACGGGCTACACCGGAGTCGAACTGCTGCGCCTGCTGACGCGCCATCCCCAGGTGGAACTGAAGGCCATTACGTCGCGCAATGAGGCCGGCATGCCGGTGGCTGACATGTTCCCCAACCTGCGCGGACGCGTGAAACTGGCGTTTTCCACGCCCGAGGAAGCGGGGCTGGAAAATTGCGACGTGGTGTTCTTCGCCACGCCCAACGGGGTGGCGATGCAGCAGACGCGCGCGCTGCTTGACGCGGGCGTCAGGGTCATCGATCTGGCAGCCGATTTCCGCATCAAGGACATCGCGGTATGGGAAAAATGGTACAAGATGAAACACGCCTGCCCGGACCTCGTGGCCGAGGCGGTGTACGGTCTGCCCGAGATCAACCGCGACAAGATCAAGCGTGCGCGTCTGATCGCCAACCCGGGCTGTTATCCGACCTCGGTGCAACTGGGCTTCCTGCCGCTGCTGGAAGCCGGCGTAGTCGATACCGGCTTTCTCGTGGCGGATGTCAAATCGGGCGTGTCGGGCGCCGGCCGCAAGCCGGAAACGCCCTTCCTGTTTGCCGAGGCAGCCGATAATTTCAAGGCGTATGCGGTTGCCGGCCATCGCCACTGGCCCGAAATCAAACAGGGGCTGGATATTTTTGCAGGCAAGCCGGTGGGCTTCACGTTCGTGCCCCACCTGACGCCCTTGATCCGCGGCATCCATTCGACCCTGTACGCCCGCATCAGCGCCGATATCGACCTGCAGGCCCTGTATGAGAAACGCTATGCAGACGAGCCCTTCGTCGATGTGATGCCAGCAGGCACGCATCCGGAAACCCGCTCGGTACGCGGCGCCAATCTCTGCCGCATCGCGGTTCACCGGCCGCAGGGGGGCGACGTCGTGGTGGTGCTGTCGGTGATCGACAACCTGGTCAAGGGCGCGGCGGGACAGGGCGTGCAGAACATGAATATCCTGTTTGGCCTGCCGGAGGACACCGCGCTGGCCGACGTAGGCATGTTGCCCTAGGGAGACGCTGAACAAGTCCCTCGCCGGAACTCCGGGGACAGAACAGGGTCTTTGCTTGACGCAGAACGGGTGATCCGGATAATCACCTCACATACTTTCAAGGAGCATCACCATGAATGCAGCAACCGAAATGGAATCCCCGCTGATCTTCACCGATAGCGCGGCCAGCAAGGTCAAAAGCCTGATCGACGAGGAAGGCAACCCCGACCTGAAACTCCGCGTATTCGTGTCGGGCGGCGGCTGTTCCGGTTTCCAGTACGGCTTTACCTTCGACGAAGCGCAGAATGCCGACGACACCGCGATGGTAAAGAACGGTGTCACCCTGCTGGTTGACTCGATGAGCTTCCAGTACCTGGTGGGCGCCGAGATCGATTATTCCGAAGGCCTCGAAGGCGCGCAGTTCGTGATCAAGAACCCGAACGCCGAAACCACGTGCGGGTGCGGCTCGTCGTTCTCGGCCTGAATCCTGCCGACGCATAACAAAAAAAAGCGGCTTCGGCCGCTTTTTCATTGGGGCATCGCGGCTTCGGCCGCTTTTTTGTGCGTCAGAACATCGCAACGCACCGTCGACCGCCTGCGCCCGGCGGGAATCAGGCCGGGTAAATCGCGCCCAGAATGCGTTCGCCCCGTGCACCGGTCACCGCCGGCAGATTGCCCGGAGCATGGTGCAGCGTCTGGCGTGCCAGCCAGGCAAAGGCGAGCGCTTCGACCCAATCGGGGTCGATGCCGAGCGCAGTGGTGGTGCCTACCTGGAGGCCGGGCAGATGCGCGCCGATGCGCTGCATCAATGCGCCATTGTGCGCGCCGCCGCCGCACAGATAGAGTTCCCGCGCACCCGCGCATTCGCGCTTGACGGCGTCTGCGAGGCTGGCCGCCGTGAATTCGAGCAGGGTGGCTTGCACATCGGCCGGATCGATCCCTTCATCCAGACTGCTCAATATGGCATCCAGCCAGTCCAGATTGAACTGTTCGCGTCCCGCGCTCTTGGGTGAAGGGAGTTGCAGGTAGGCGTGGTTCAGCAACGCCGCCAGCAGCCCGGGATGGCGAGTTCCCGTAGCGCCCCAGGCGCCATCGCGGTCGTAATGGGCGCCGCCATGGCGTTTGATCCATGCATCCAGCAGCATGTTGCCCGGGCCGGTGTCCCAGCCGCGTACGGCGCCATGCGCGGGCAGGTCGGTGAGGTTGGCGATGCCGCCGATGTTGGCGATGACGCGATGGGTGTCCGGATGCCGTAGTACCTGCGCGTGGAAGGCGGGAACCAGGGGCGCCCCCTGGCCGCCTGCCGCGATATCGCGGCTGCGAAAATCGGCAATCACCGTGATCCCGGTCAGTTCGGCCAGCAGGGCGGCATTGCCCATCTGCAGGGTGTAGCCATCCGCAGGGCGGTGGCGCAGGGTCTGGCCGTGACAGCCGATCGCACGCACCGTGCCGGAGAATCCGTCCAGGACAGCTCTGGTCGCGTCTGCATACAATTGAGCCAGTTCGTTGGCGGCGCAGGCGGCCAGATGAATTTCATCGGGCTGCGACGTGTGCAATGCCAATAGCTGCGCCCGCAGCGTATCAGCGTAGGGCAGGTAGTGGGTATGAAGCAGCCGGACCTGGCCAGCGCGGTCTATTTCGGCGAGAACTGCGTCGACACCGTCGAGACTGGTGCCGGACATGAGGCCGACAAAGCATTCGGCCTCATGTGTGGGTCCTGCGCTCAATCGAGCGCGGCAAGATTGGTGCCGCGCAGCAGGCCCAGTTTCTCGGTCCAGTTTGCCGTCTGCTGCAGGAAGCGCGCACGTTGTGCGGCCGCCAGTTGCGGTGAGCCGGGCAGTTTGACGGTCATGGGGTTATAGGGCTTGCCGGTAATCCGGATTTCATAATGCAGGTGCGGGCCGGTCGCGATGCCGGTGGCACCGACATAGGCGATGACGTCGCCCTGGCTGACGGCGCGGCCCCGGCGGGTGCCGGGCGCAAAGGCGCTCAGATGGCCATAATAGGTTTCATAGCCGTTCTGATGACGCAGGATGACGAGATTGCCGTAGCCGCCCCTGCGGCCGGCGAATTCAACGGTGCCATCGCTCGTGGCCTTGACGCGGGTGCCGGTCGGCGCGCCGAGGTCGACGCCGGTATGGGCGCGCGTGTAACCGAGCACGGGATGCTTGCGGGCCAGGTTGAAATTGGAGGTGACGCGGGTGAATTCGAGCGGCGAACGCAGAAAACCCTTTTTCAGCGACAGCCCGTCGGGTGTGTAATAGCTTTCATGCCCCGATGCGTCGCGGTACAGCACAACGCGGTAGGCCTTGCCGGCATTGACGAATTCCGCCGCCAGCAGGTTGCCGGTGGAAACAGGCTCGCCGTTGCGGTAGTTGACGGTGTAGATGGCCGAGAACGTGTCGCCACGGCGCAGGTCTTCGCGGAAATCGATGCTGGTCGAGAAGGTTTCGGCCATTTTGTCGGCGATCTTGTCGGGGATGCCTGCGCTGTCGGTCGCGCCGAAGAGAGACGACACGATTTGACCGGAGCGCATCACCACGCGGGTTTCGATCTGGCCGCTGCTGTCTTGTGCGATATAGCTGTTGCCTTGACGGAGGACGGTCAAGGTGGAGCCGTCCCGACGATCAAAGCGGATGCTCAGCAACTGGCCGTCCGGCGTGGTGGTGGCCTGAATATGCTTGCCCGCTCGTATGTTGGTTGCCAGTTGGCGGACTGCATCGGTGGCCAGCAGACCCTGAATTTCGAGATCGTCGATCTTTAACCGACCCAGCGCGCTGGCGATCGTGTCGCCGGACTGAATCACGGTTTCACGTTCGAATGTGCCGGTCTTCGCCGCCCCGACCTGGCTGGGGAGCGCGATGGCTTCGGTGACCGTTTCGGGTGTGATGCTGGTTGTCGTGGTGTCGGGCGCCAGGCCGAAGGCGGCAACAACGCCAAAAAGCGGCAGGCTGGAGAGTGCGACCAAGGTACGCAGGCTGAAACGGCGTTCCGCTCCGGTCATGCGATAGGTTAAGATTCTCAGTTTGGTGAGCGGCATGAACCGTTTCCTTCCGTAATCGAGCCGGGAGTCTACCACAAATGACCCCGATGGATTTAGGGCAATCCAAACAGTGGCTTGCGTGCATAGCGCACTGCATTGTACGTAATGGTTATTCATGTTTTACGGTCAGGTCCGGACAAACTTGATCGTGATCGGTACTGGAGAGGTTTTTGATGCAGGGTGCGTTACAGGAAATCAAGCGTGGAGCCGACGAACTGCTGGTCGAGGCCGAACTGGTCGAGAAGCTGAAAACAGGTCGACCGCTACGAATCAAGGCCGGATTCGACCCGACGGCGCCGGATCTGCACCTGGGTCATACCGTGCTATTGAACAAGCTGCGCCAGTTTCAAATGCTTGGTCACAAAATTATTTTCCTGATCGGGGATTTCACCGGCATGATCGGCGACCCGACGGGCAAGAACACCACGCGTCCGCCGCTGACCCGCGAGGCCGTGGCCGAAAACGCCAGGACCTATCAGGAGCAGGTGTTCAAGATACTGGACCCGACCCTGACCGAGGTACGCTTCAACTCGGAGTGGATGGAGAAACTGGGTGCGGTTGGCATGATCCGGCTGGCGGCAACCCATACCGTAGCACGCATGCTGGAGCGCGACGATTTCCACAAACGCTATAGCAGCCAGCAGCCGATCGCGATCCACGAGTTTCTGTATCCGCTGATCCAGGGGTACGACTCGGTCGAGTTGAACGCGGACGTCGAACTGGGTGGCACCGACCAGAAGTTCAACCTGCTGATGGGGCGCGAACTGCAAAAACATTACGGGCAAGCCCCGCAATGCATTCTGACCATGCCGCTGCTGGAAGGCACGGATGGAATCAACAAGATGTCGAAATCGCTGGGCAACTACATCGGCATCAACGAACCGCCACAGGAAATCTTTGGCAAGCTGATGTCGATCTCCGACGACTTGATGTGGCGCTATATCCAGTTGCTGTCGTTCGAGCCGCTGGCGACCATCGAGAACTGGAAGCGCCAGGTGGCGGAGGGGGCGAACCCGCGCGACATCAAGGTTGGTTTCGCGCAGGAAATTGTCGCACGTTTCCACGACAGGACGGCGGCTGAACAAGCGCTGGCAGAATTTGAGGCACGCTTCCAGCGGGGCGTACTGCCAGACGACATGTCGGAGATCAGCCTGCCCGGTGTCGATGGAGCCCTGCCGGTGCCGCAACTGTTGAAGCAGGCCGGACTGGTGGCCAGCACCTCGGACGCCATTCGTCAGATTGCCGGCGGCGGCGTCCGGCTGGACGGTGAACGTGTCGCTGATAAAGGTGTTTCGGTGCCCGTAGGGGCGACCGTAGTGGCGCAGGTCGGCAAGCGAAAATTTGCCCGGGTTACGGTCATCTGAAAATTAATTCGTCGAAAGTGTTGACGGAAAGTTTTTGCTCTGTAGAATGCGCTCCTTCTCGAAGAGCAGTGCGGCAAGGGAAACCCTGGAACGCTGCTAATCGATTGATCTTTAACAATTTACAGCCGATAGGTGTGGGTGTTGATGCGGTAGCTGGTCTGACTTTGGTTGGGCTGGCCACTAGCATGAATGCTCACACTTGAATGAAGCGCCGTTATTTATTTAACGGTTCGAGTTTGAGTTGAGCGACAGAAGTATTTGAAGTAATTAGCAGGTATTGAACTGAAGAGTTTGATCCTGGCTCAGATTGAACGCTGGCGGAATGCTTTACACATGCAAGTCGAACGGCAGCACGGGAGCTTGCTCCTGGTGGCGAGTGGCGAACGGGTGAGTAATGCGTCGGAACGTACCGAGTAATGGGGGATAACGTGGCGAAAGTCACGCTAATACCGCATACGCCCCGAGGGGGAAAGCAGGGGATCGCAAGACCTTGCGTTATTCGAGCGGCCGACGTCTGATTAGCTAGTTGGTAGGGTAAAGGCCTACCAAGGCGACGATCAGTAGCGGGTCTGAGAGGATGATCCGCCACACTGGGACTGAGACACGGCCCAGACTCCTACGGGAGGCAGCAGTGGGGAATTTTGGACAATGGGGGCAACCCTGATCCAGCCATTCCGCGTGAGTGAAGAAGGCCTTCGGGTTGTAAAGCTCTTTCAGCAGGAAAGAAACGGTCTGTGCTAATACCACGGGCTAATGACGGTACCTGCAGAAGAAGCACCGGCTAACTACGTGCCAGCAGCCGCGGTAAT
>CAYVOR010000045.1:0-20957 GCA_964452995.1 uncultured Thiobacillus sp. | reverse complement strand
CTCACCACTCACCACTCACCACTCACCACTCACCACTCACCACTCACCACTCACCACTCACCCAATCAATTCAATCAATCCACGCAAGGCCGCCGCCACTGCCCGCGAGCGGATTTCCTCGCGGTCGCCGTCGAGGCGGCAGGTGGACGACATGACCGTGCCGTTCGCCAGCGCCCAGCCGTAGCACACCAGGCCGACCGGTTTTTGCGGGGTGCCGCCGCCGGGTCCGGCGATGCCGGAAATGGCGAGTGCGGCTTGTGTATGGCTGTGCGCCAGCGCGCCCGATGCCATGGCGCTGGCGGTTTGCTCGGAAACCGCGCCGTGGGTGGCGAGGGTGGCCTCGGACACGCCCAGCATCTCGACCTTGGCGGCATTGGCATAAGTGATGAAGCCGCGCTCGTACCACTGCGAACTGCCGGGCAGCGAGGTGAGCAGTTGTCCGGCCCAGCCGCCGGTGCACGACTCGGCGGTGGCCAGCATCCAGCCGCGATGCAGCAGCTTTTCGCCGAGTTCGCGGGCCAGTTGATGGAGTTCTTCGTCGCTTACACGAGCCATTGCGCTCCCTTGATGACGGCGATGGCATAGCCGGCCGCCAGAAGATCGTCGAACATCACGCCGAAACCGTTTTTCAGATGCGTGTCGGCCAACCGGATCGGCCAGGGTTTCAGGATATCGAATAGCCGGAAGAGTGCAAAGGCCGTCGCGATCCACAGCCAACCCGTGGGCGTAAACAGCAGCACCAGCGCGAAGGCGACGATTTCGTCCCACACCATGCCGCCGTGGTCGGCAACGCCGAGCGCGCGTCCGGTGCGGCTGCAGGCCCAGATTCCCAGGAGGAATGCAGCGACCAGCAGAATGAGCTGGTTCGACAGGCTGGACGCGGTAACGGCGATCAGCCAGAACAGCGGCAGACCGAGTACGGTGCCGACGGTGCCGGGGGCCTTCGGGGCGAGCCCGCTACCGAAACCGAAGGCGATCAGATGCGCCGGATGTGCGAACAGGAATCGGAGATCAGGCGGCAAAGTGATCGTATCCGGTTTTATCGACAGGCAGCGGCTGACCGTTGGCGTCGAGGACGCTGAGGCCGGGTTCGGGGGTAATGCGACCGATACGCGTGACCGCCACGCCGGCCGTTGCAGCGGCCGCGTGTACTGCATCGCGCCTGGCCGCGGGGGCGGTGAAGCAGAGTTCATAGTCGTCGCCGCCCGCCAGCACGCAGTCGCGCGCCACGGCTTCGTGCAGATAGGCTTGCGCCACCGGCAGCGTCGGCAGGGTGGAAAATTCGAGCGTGGCCCCGACGTGCGAACGCTCGAGGATATGGCCCAGATCGCCGAGCAGGCCGTCTGAAATGTCGATCGCACTCGATGCGAGGCCGCGCAGCGCCTGGCCAAGCGCGACGCGTGGCGTCGGCAGATAAAGCGCGGGCAGCACTTTGGCGGCGTCGATCTGTTCCATGCAAAGACGGCCTTGCCGGTAGGCCAGCGCCAGCGCCGCTGAACCGAGCACGCCGGATACCCAGATGTCATCGCCGGCCTGCGCGCCGTCGCGCCGCAGCGCCTGGCCCGGGGGCACTTCACCCATCACCGTGATGCTGATCGTCAGGGTGCCGCGCGAAGTGTCGCCACCGACGAGCTCAATGCCGTGCAGATCGGCCATGCGGAAAAACCCGCGTGCGAACGCGGTGAGCCAGGCGTCGTTTTCCTCGGGCAGCGCGATGGCCAGTGTCGCCCAGCGCGGCGTCGCGCCCATCGCGGCGAGGTCGGACAGGTTCACCGCCAGCGACTTGTGGCCGAGACCGGCGGGACTGTCCTGCGGCGAGAAATGGTGGCCTTCGAGCAGCATGTCGGACGACACGGCAAGCTGCATGCCCGGCGTCGGCGCCAGCAGCGCGCAGTCATCGCCCACACCCAGCACCGCGCCGGGGGTGGCGCGGGTGAAGTGTTTGGCAATGAGGTCGAATTCCATGACGGGGAGCGGTAAGCGGTGAGCGGTGAAGGGTGAGCGGTGAGCGGTGAGCGGTGAGTGGGCAGGATGGTGTCCGCTTCCTGCTTCCTGCTTACCGCTTACTGCTCACCACTCACCCCTTTCTTCTTCGCATGCCCGATTTCCACCGCGCGCACGTCCTGTGCCAGCTTGTCGAGCACGCCGTTGATGTATTTGTGGCCATCGGTGCCGCCGAATTTCTTGGCGAGCTCGACGCCTTCGTTGATGGCGACGCGCCAGGGCACGTCGGGACAATGCAGCAGTTCATAGGCGCCGATCAGCAGGATGCCGCGCTCGATCGGCGAGAGTTCGACGAGCGGGCGGTCGAGCAGCGGCGCGATGTGCGTGCTCAACAGGTCTTCCTCCTTCAGCACGCCGTAAAGCAGGACGCGGAAGTAGTCTTCGTCGGCACGCTTGAATTGCTCGTCTTCCTTGAGGTTGGCGACAATCAGCGTGACGTCGGCGCCGCCAATCAGCCAGGCGTAGACGCCTTGCAGCGTGAATTCGCGCGCGGTCTTGCGGGAACCGGCCATCTCAGAGGCGTTTCAGCAGGTTGGCCATTTCGATCGCCGTGCGTGCGGCGTCGCGGCCTTTCTCGGCCATCCGCCGGTGGCCTTGCTCTTCGGTGTCCACGGTGAGGATGGCGTTGGCGATCGGTACGCCGGTTTTCAGCTGGACGTCGAGGATGCCGCGCGCGGATTCGTTCGAGACGATTTCGAAATGATAGGTGTCGCCGCGCACCACGGCGCCGAGCGCGATGAGCGCGTCATATTTATCGGACAGGGCCAGTTCCTGCAAGGCCAGCGGATGTTCCAGCGCGCCCGGCACGTTGACCAGCAGTACATCGTCACGGGCCACGCCCAGCCGCAGCAGTTCGGCCTCGCAGGCCGACAGCAGGCCTTCGCAGATATCGCGGTTGAAGCGGCTCATGACGATGCCGAATTTCAGGCCCTTGCCCTGGTAGGCGGGGTCGAGTTCGGAGAATTGATCCTTGTGGGTTCCCAT
Organism: uncultured Thiobacillus sp.; assembly: GCA_964452995.1. Classification (GTDB taxonomy): domain Bacteria; phylum Pseudomonadota; class Gammaproteobacteria; order Burkholderiales; family Thiobacillaceae; genus Thiobacillus. The sequence continues at coordinate 17,969 of CAYVOR010000045.1, read as the reverse complement.
GGTGCGTCCTTTTTCAGTGGCTCATGCTTTTTCGGAATAGCCGGTGACTTCCAGCCCGAAGCCGTCCATCGCGGGCATCTTGCGCGGGCTCGCCAGCAGCTTCATCTTGCCGACGCCGAGATCGCGCAGGATCTGCGCACCGATGCCGTAGTCGCGCAGGTCGTATTTGCGACTGTCGGCCGGTAGCGGGTTGATGCGCTGCAGCAGCGCGTCGGCGGTTTCCGGCCGGTGCAGCAGCACGATGACGCCGGACTGCGATTCGGCGATGCGCGCCATCGCGCCCAGGATCGGCCAGGAATGCCCGCTGCCGGTGACGTCGAGGAAGTCCATCACCGAGAGCGGCTCGTGCACGCGCACCAGGGTCTCGCGGTCGGGGTGGATCTCGCCCTTGATCAGCGCCAGATGGGTTTCCTTGGCACACTTGTCGCGGTAGGCGGCCAGGCGGAAGGCGCCATACACGGTCTGGATCAGACGGTCGGCAACGCGCTCGACCAGGCTCTCGGTCTTGCTGCGGTAATGGATGAGGTCGGCGATGGCACCGATCTTCAGGTTATGTTCCTGCGCGAACGGGATCAGGTCGGGCAGGCGCGCCATGGTGCCGTCGTCCTTGAGGATTTCGCAGATGACGGCGGCCGGTTCGAGGCCTGCGAGCCCCGCGAGATCACAACCGGCTTCGGTATGACCGGCGCGTACCAGCACACCGCCGGGCTGCGCGCGCAGCGGGAAGATGTGACCGGGCTGGATGATGTCGGTCGGCCTGGCATTCTTTTTCACCGCGGCCTGGATCGTCACCGCACGGTCGGCCGCCGAGATGCCGGTCGTCACGCCTTCGGCTGCCTCGATCGACACGGTGAAAGCGGTGCCGTGCGGCGTCTGGTTATCGTTCACCATCTGCTTGAGGCCGAGCTGGCGGCAGCGGTCGTCGGTCAGTGTCAGGCAGACCAGGCCACGCCCGTATTTCGCCATGAAGTTGATCGCGTCCGGCGTGGCAAATTCAGCAGCCATCACCAGATCACCCTCGTTCTCGCGGTCTTCCTCGTCGACCAGCACGACCATGCGTCCGGCCTTGAGTTCTTCGATAATTTCCAGCGTGGAGGCGAGGCTCATCAGTCTTTGTCCGTTGGTTGGGTGAATTGCAGCATGCGCTCGACATAGCGCGCGATCATGTCGACTTCCAGGTTGACGCGGCTGCCGGCCTGCAGGTGCTTGAGCGTGGTCATCTCCAGCGTGTGCGGGATCAGGTTCAGTGCGAAGCGCGTCTCGTCGACCCCATTCACCGTCAGCGACACGCCGTTCACCGTGATCGAGCCCTTGCGGATGATGTAGCGCGCGAGCGCGGGCGGCGCATCGATTTCCAGCAGCTGCGATTCGCCTACCGGGACAAAGCGATGCACCGTGCCGACGCCATCGACGTGCCCCGATACCAGATGGCCGCCGAGACGATCCGCCAGTCGCAGCGCCTTTTCCAGGTTGACCTCGGCGCCCGGCACGAAACCCGCGGTCACGCGCAGGGTCTCGGCGGAAACATCGACGGTAAAGCTGTCGGGCGTCAGCGCCACGGCGGTCAGGCAGACGCCGTTGACCGCGATGCTGTCGCCGGTGGCGACATCGGAAAAATCCAGTCCGCCGCCGAGGATGAGCATTCGCGCGTCGGCACCGCGTGCTTCATATTGGTGAATGCGGCCGATGGATTGGATAATGCCGGTGAACATGCGTGTAAAGGCCCGCCAGTGAGACCCGGCATTGTAGGCGTTTAGGCGCAGCGGGTGAACCCCGGCCACACCGAAGGCTGGCAAAGCCCGCGATCATGAACGGGTTATTAAGATAAGCGGGTCTTCAAGTTGTTATAATGCGCGTTTTGCAGGAATCGAAGGCTCGGCATGACGGCGTCTCACCTTCTGACCATACGCGGCCACACCCTTTTGCCCATCGTGCAAGGCGGCATGGGCGTGGGAGTCTCGGCGCACCGGCTGGCGGGCGCGGTGGCGCGTGCGGGCGCGATGGGCACGATCGCGAGCATCGACCTGCGGCACCATCATGCCGACCTGGTCGCGCAGGCGAAGCACTGTCGCGACAAGGACGCACTCAACCGCCTGAATCTGATTGCGCTCGACCGCGAGATCAGGTCCGCGCTGGAGATCGCGGCCGGCAAGGGCCTGGTGGCTGTGAACGTGATGAAGGCGGTGGATGCGTACCCGGCCTACGTGCGTCAGGCGTGTGCCTCGGGCGCGCAGGCCATCGTGATGGGCGCGGGGCTGCCGTTCGATCTGCCGGAACTGACCGAGGACTATCCCGACGTTGCGCTGATCCCGATTCTTTCCGACGCGCGCGGCGTCGCTATCGTGCTCAAGAAGTGGGCACGCAGGAAACGGTTGCCGGACGCCATCGTGATCGAGCATCCGCGCTATGCGGGCGGCCATCTCGGTGCGCCCAACCCGGATGACCTCACCAATAGCCGATTCGATTTCAGCGAAGTGCTGCCCGGCGTGTTCAAGGTGTTCGACGATCTCGGCATCGCGCGCGGACAGATCCCCGTCATCGTTGGCGGCGGCATCAACAGCCACGAAAAACTGCTGGATATGCTGGCACTGGGGGCAAGCGGCGTGCAGCTCGGCACACCGTTCGCCGTGACCGGGGAAGGCGATGCCCACCCCAACTTCAAGCGCGTGCTGCTCGATGCGAATCCCGAGGACATCGTGACCTTCATGAGCGTGGCCGGGCTGCCCGCGCGTGCGGTGAAAACGCCCTGGCTTGCCAATTACCTGCGGCGCGAATCCCGATTGCAGGCGGTCGCCAAGGCTGCGCTCGAGCGCTGTGCCATCGGGCTGCACTGCCTGACGCAATGCGGCCTGCGCGACGGGCTCGGGAAGGCCGGGCAGTTCTGCATCGATTCCCAGCTGGTCGCCGCGCTCAAGGGCGACGTCAACAAGGGCCTGTTCTTCCGCGGCTCGGAGCCGCTGCCGTTTGGCCGCGAAGGCCGCACGGTGCGGGAACTGATCGACTATCTGCTCACCGGCGTGAAGCCTGTTCCGGCGCTGCCCCGACTGGAGACGCTGGCAGCGTGAGCGTCCTCACCGACCGCGTCCATACCTTTGGCCGCGCCATGCTGGAGCGGCATGGCGAACGCGTGCACAAGATCGCGCTCGACGCCGGCTTCACGTGCCCCAATCGCGACGGCAGCAAAGGCATCGGCGGCTGCACCTTCTGCAACAACAAATCCTTTGCGCCGGGCGCGCGCGATCCGGCCCCGCTCACCGCGCAGTTCGAGCGTGCGCGCGGCCGCATTGCACGCGGTACCGGAGCACGCCGCTTCATCGCCTATTTCCAGGCCTATACCAACACCTACGCGCACGTGGACGAATTGCGTGCGCTGTACGATGCGGCGCTGGCCGCACCCGACGTGATGGGACTGGCGATCGGCACACGGCCCGATTGCGTGCCTGCGCCGGTGCTGGATCTGCTGGCGGAATACCGTGCGCTGGGCCACGAAGTGTGGCTGGAACTCGGCCTGCAATCATCTTTTGACGACACGCTGGCGCGCGTCAATCGCGGCCACGGTTTCGCGGAATACGAGGCGGCGACGCGGGCCGCGCGGTCGCGCGGCATCCCGGTCTGCTGTCACCTCATCATCGGCCTGCCCGGCGAGGACGCTTCCCACAGCCACGTCAGTCTCGATCGCGTGCTCGAGGTCGGCGTCGATGGCCTCAAGCTTCATCCGCTGCATGTAGTGAAGCACACCCGGCTCGCCATCGAATGGAAGCGTGGCGAATACGAACCGCTGAGCGAGGCGGACTATACGCGCATTGCAGCCGACCTGATCGAGCGTACGCCGTGGGAGGTGGTGTACCACCGCGTCACCGGCACCGCTGCCCCCGATATTTTGCTGGCGCCTGGGTGGTGCGCGAAGAAATGGGACGTGCTCAACGGTATCACGGACGAACTGGCGCGGCGCGACAGCCGGCAGGGTACCCGTGCGGGACAGACATGGAAGGAGATCCATCATGCCGCTTGACCTGATCTGCCCGGCGGGCAGCCTGGTTTCACTCAAGACCGCCATCGACCACGGCGCCGACGCCGTCTACATGGGATTTCGCGACAATACCAACGCGCGCGCTTTCCCCGGCCTCAATTTCGACGAGGCACAGGCGGCGGAAGGGCTGCGCTACGCCCATGACCGCGGCCGCAAGGTGTTGCTCGCGCTCAATACCTATCCGCAGACGGACAACTGGAGCCGCTGGACCGGCGCCGTCGATCGTGCGGCGAAGCTGGGCATCGACGCGGTGATCCTGGCCGATGCCGGATTGATGCGCTATGCGATCAAGCAGTATCCAAACCTCAGGCTGCACCTGTCGGTGCAGGGTTCGGCCACCAGTTACGAGGCCGTCAATTTTTATCGCGAGCATTTCGGTATCCAGCGCGCGGTGCTGCCGCGCGTGCTGTCGCTGCCGCAGGTGGAAAACGTGGTGAAGCACACCGACGTCGAGATCGAACTGTTCGGCTTTGGCGGGCTGTGCGTGATGGTGGAGGGGCGCTGCCTGCTGTCGTCGTATTGCACCGGCGAGTCGCCCAATTCGGCGGGCGTGTGTTCGCCGCCGAAAGCGGTGCAGTGGAGCGATACGCCGGCCGGTCTGGAGTCGCGCCTGAACGGCGTGCTGCTCGACCGCTACGGCAAGGATGAGAAGGCGGGCTATCCGACGCTGTGCAAGGGCCGTTTCGACGTTGGCGGTGAAACCTATTACGCCATCGAAGAGCCGACCAGCCTCAACACCCTTGACCTGCTGCCCGAGATGCTGAAGATGGGCATTGCCGCGATCAAGATCGAAGGCCGCCAGCGCAGCCCGGCCTACGTCGCGCAGGTGACCAAAGTGTGGCGCGCCGCCATCGACGCGGTGAAGAAAAATGCCGATGGCTTCAGGCCCACACCCGCCTGGCAGGCCGAGCTCGACAAACTGTCGGAAGGGCAGAGCCACACGCTCGGCGCCTACCATCGTCCCTGGAAATGAGGTTGCCATGAATCTGAGCCTGGGTCCGTTGCTCTATTACTGGTCGCGCGACGACGTGCAGACCTTCTATAACGAGGCGAAGGCCTGGCCGGTGACGCGTGTCCATCTGGGCGAGAGCGTGTGCTCGCGTCGCCATCTGCTGCGCCTGTCCGACTGGCTGATGCTGGCGGAACAACTCGCCGCCGCCGGCAAGGAGGTCGTGCTGTCCAGCCAGACACTGATTGAATCGGAATCCGATCTGAAGACGCTGCGCCGCATGATCGCCGACGGCCGCTTCCGGGTCGAAGCCAACGAATGGGGCGCAGTACGGCTGCTGTCCGAGGCGGGGGTGCCGTTCGTCGCCGGCTCCACGCTCAATATCTACAATCCTGAAACCCTGGGCGTGCTTGCCGGCCTGGGGGCGCAGCGCTGGCTGCCGCCGGTGGAAATGTCGCGCGCGACGCTGGCCGCCCTGCTCGGACAGGCCCCGGTCGGCATGGAAACCGAGGTATTCGCTTACGGCCGTCTGCCGCTGGCGTATTCCGCGCGCTGTTTCACCGCGCGCCACTACAACCTGCCCAAGGACGACTGCCAGTTTCGCTGTCTCGACCATCCGGACGGGCTGGCGCTGTCTACCCGCGAAGGCGAGCCCTTTCTCACGCTCAACGGCATCCAGACCCAGTCCGCCGGCGTCTATAACCTGATCGGCGAACTGCCTGCCCTGCGCGAGCTTGGCATCACCAGCCTGCGCCTGTCGCCGCAGTCGCGCCACATGGGCCGCGTGGTCGAAGCCTTCGAGGCGGCGCTGGCGGGCGAGGCGACTGCCGCAGACAAGCTTGCGCAGATCATGCCGGGTCCGCCGGTCGACGGCTATTGGCATGGCCGCGCCGGCCTCGAACAGCACGCAGGGCAGGCAAAGTGAACGTTGCGGCATGCTGATCACGCGCAGACTGGAGTTCGATGCCGGCCACCGGATCCCCAATCACGCCAGCCAGTGCTGCCATCTGCACGGCCATCGCTACGCCCTCGAAATCACGCTCTCTGGCGAGATCGTCGATAGCGAAGGCGCAGCAGAACAGGGCATGGTGATGGATTTTTCGGCGGTAAAAGCCATCGCCAACACGGTTCTGGTCGAACAGTGGGACCATGCCTTCCTGGTGTATCGTGGCGATCACGCCGTGGTTGAATTTCTGTCCACGCTGCCGGGGCACAAGACCGTGGTACTGCCGGTGGTCCCGACGGCTGAAAATCTTGCGGCCGAGGCGTTCCGCATCCTCGATGCCGCCTATGTCAACACCTACGGCAACCAGCTACGGCTGCACCGGGTGCGGCTGTACGAGACCCCCAACAACTGGGCCGATGCGGAGCGCCCGTCCTGATGAATGGAGAGACCATGTCGACGTTTGCCATACCGAGCCCTGTGAGCCACCTGATGGCCAGGCTTCCGTCCGCGCCACCCAGCCTGGCGTTTTCGCTGGTGGCCAACCGGCTGTTGTGGCCGGCGCTGCAAACGCTCGACTGGCAACCGCTGGTCGGTCGGCGCTATGCCATTCGCGTCAAGGACCTCGGTCTCAGCCTGCGCTTCGCCGTCGGCCCGCGCGGGTTTGTCGCGGATAGCGGTGCGCCCGATCTCACCATCAGCGCGACGGCCCGCGACTTCCTGCTGCTGCTTGCCCGTCGTGAAGACCCCGATACGCTGTTCTTCAGCCGTCGGCTGGTGACCGAGGGCGATACCGAACTGGGTCTCATCGTCAAGAATCTGCTCGATGCCCTCGATCCCGACGCCGTGCTGCATCATCTGCCCGCCCCCATGGCGCGCGCGGCACGGCGCCTGATGGCGGCGTAAACGCTAGACGCCGGGCGGCAGCGCGATCTTGTGATCGACGCTGAACTGGTAATCGTGGAAGACATGCTCCGCGGTCAGCACCTGATAGCTGCCGTCGGGCGCACGAAGCGTGGTGTCCTTGAGCCGGTAAGTGGTCTGGCCGCAGGTCCAGATGTCGAAGTTGCGCATGTGGGTGCACAGGCAGGTCTTGTCCATGACCCTCACCTTCTTCGCCGTCGGGTTCAATTCGACCTCGCGGTTGTAGGCATCGATGTAGGCACAGTGGCTTTGGGCGTCGAGCAGATAGCCGTAAGCCTCGCAGTTGGGACGGATGCCGGCGCCGATGCCGGGGCTGCCCTTGAGCATGCGCATCGGGTAGCCGGTCGGTGAAATCGTGTTGACCTCGATGTCGCCCTCGTTGGCCTTGAAGTATTCCTGCTTGATCTTGTTCGGCAGGCCGCATTCCTGGGTCACCGTGAAACGCGTGGCCACCTGCACGGCGGCGGCGCCCATTTCCAGGAAGGCCGCGGCGTCGCTGCCGGTGAAGATGCCGCCAGCGGCAATCACCGGGATATCGAGGTGTTCGGCCTTGAGGTACGCCAGCACCTCGCCCACGAGGGTGGCGAGGTCGTATTTTGCCAGGTCCTCGATGCCGAAGCCGAGATGGCCGCCGGCGAGCGGACCTTCCACGATGATGTAGTCCGGAGGACGCTGCAGGCGGGCATTCTTGCGCAGGAACATCGCCAGCGCGCGCGGCGAGGAGACGATGATGCCGAGCTTGGCGTCGCGAAAGCGTGGATGGTCCTCGATCAGCGCGAACGAGCCGAGGTGCAGTCCGGCCGAAAGCGTGATGCCGTCGATGCCGGCGTCGAGCGCGGCGGACAGGCGCATGCGCAGCGTCTCGCGCGGCGCATTCATAGTCAGTTTTTCCATGCAGTTGATGAAGATCATGCCGTCGCCGTGCTTGGCCTCCATCGTCCGGCCGACGTGATAGCGCGTGGCTTCCTCGAGCACGGCGAGGTTGAAATGCACGTTGGACTTGTCGCTGCTGGCGGCGTTGGTCTTGTATTTCTTCAGCTTCTCGCTGACGAATTTGGTGTCGAAACGCCGGTCGGATACGGTCTGCACCATGGCGTCGGAGATATGGCCGACGCCGCCCAGACGCGCGACCTCGAGCGCGAGTTCGGCGGTCGAAATGTCCACACCCATGCCGCCGATGACGATCGGCACCAGTTCCTGCCTGCCGAAGCGCAGGCGGAAATCATCCACACGTTTCATTCTGTTCCTCTGGTTCCTGTTGACAGGCCTGGTCTATATCCCGGTGTCCCGCGCCTGGCCCCGCGCTGCGCCGGTGCATGACGCAACCAGGCGCATGACAGACGTTACCGCATTTTACCGGGCGGGCAATTTGCTGTTTGATCAACGGGATTGTATCCGCACACTGCCTGGATGACGTCGAAATGATGCAGCAGGGCAGTGCGAATCAGCCATCAAAAAAGAGTTAACGATCTGCTTGCATAAATTAAATGCCTTTATATAATCGGACGAACACATGATCGAACGATCATGTGTAAACCCCGTATCGTGACTCTTGTGGAGACGCCTGTGAAAAACCCCCTGTTAACTTCCCTGATACTGGCTGGTGGCCTCGTATCGTCTGCTCATGTCCTGGCTCAAACGCCGCCAAAGGCAGGCGCCATGCCGGCCGAGATGCAGCAGATGATGAAGGCCTACACCCCGGAGATGCGCCAGAAAGTCATGGCGCTCTCACCCGAACTCAAAAGCACCATCCAGCAACTGCATGCGGGCCATCCGCGACGCGCCAAGGAGACGACCCTGCGGCAGGTCATGCACGAGATCCTGTCCGAATATCAGAGCATTGCCTCGGCCCTGGCGACCGACAACGCCGAACAGGCAGCCGATGCCGCCCGGCGATTAGCCAGCCACCGCATTCCGAAGGGCGGCCTGCTGCCGTATTTCCCGCTGGACAAGGTCAACAACGCCGATCTCGCGGTGCTGCCGGCCATGAACACCATCGTCGAGGGCAGTGCGCTCAAGCTGGCTGACGCGGCCGATGCGGGCGACATGCCCAAGGCGGCTTCGTATATGAGCGACATCATGACGGGCTGTGTGGCGTGCCATCAGAAATTCCGCGGCGTGCCTGGCGTTTCGGCCAATCTGATGACCCCCCTGGCCAAGTGAACCCCAACCCTAGAATCGAGGAGAACCAGACATGAATAAAAATTATCTTTCCGTTGCCGTGGCGGCTGCTGTACTCACCCTGGCGCACAATGCACATGCCACCAACGGCGATCAGATGATTGCCATGTCGGCGGCACAGGCCGGGATGGGGGGCGCCACCGTCGCCCAGGCCCAGGATGCGCTGACGGTTTTGGTCAACCCGGCCGGCATGGCCGATCTCGGGATCAAGGACGTGCGCATGGATCTGGGCTTCGGTCTGCTCAACCCACCGCGCAGTATTAATGGCCAGGACAGCGATTCCGACTGGTACATGATGCCCGGCGGCGGTGCGGTCTTCAACGTCAATGACCGGCTGTTTCTCGGCATGGCGCTGGGCGGCATTGCCGGTATGGGGGTGAACGTGGCCGACATCTACGCGGCCGGCGGTAAACAGCCCATAGTCACCACCAAACAGGTGTTTCGCTTCACCCCGGCAGCAGCGTACAAGGTTAACGATGCGCTGACGCTGGGCGCCTCGCTGAACATCGTGAACCAGAGCCTGTCCATGTCATTTGTGGGGGGCGGGATGACACAGGTCAATCTGCCGCAGAACCAGCAGTTCGGCTTCGGTGCGACGCTGGGCGCGACCTACAAGATCAATCCCAAATTGCAGGCCGGTCTGAGCTGGACCAGCAAGACGGATGTTTCCGATATGGAATACCACACCCCGACAGGCACGACCAGCTTCGATATGGACGCGCCCGCCTCGCTTGCCTTCGGCCTGGCGTTCAAGCCGATGCAGGGACTGCTGGTCGAGTTCGACGTCAAGCGCATTTTCTTCAGCGACGTGCTGAACCGCGTCACCGTCACCAATCCGCAGCCCGCGATGCCCGGGGCGCTGGCTTTTGGCTGGGATGACCAGACGGTGTATGCCATCGGCGTGAAGAAAGAGATGGGGAAAATGGCGGTCAGTGTGGGCTACAACTATGGCAAATCGCCGATCGGTGCCGAGGATGTCAATGCCAACCTCGGCTCGACCGCGATCGTCGAGCATCACCTGTCGTTTGGCCTGACGCGCAAGTTCAGCGACAAGGTCAGTGGCAGTTTCGCCTACACCCATGCCTTCGAAAACGACCTGACTTCCAACGTTGCGGGTCAGCCGGCCAACACCATCGAGATCAGCCAGAACCAGTACAACGTGAACATCGCCTACAAGTTCTGATCGGTCGACCCGGCCGCTTGCGGCCGGGTCTGGCACTTTTTTCGCCGCGTTGAGGCGATTCAATCAATGGAGGTTTTATGACCGTAGACCGTACCGTACATCTGATGGCCGGCCTGATGGTGCTGCTCAGCATCGCGCTGGCCTATTTCACCGGCAACCTGGGCTGGCTTTGGCTCACGGCTTTTGTCGGCGCCAACCTGGCGCAAAGTGGCGTGACGGGTTTCTGTCCGCTGGCCTTCATGTTAAAAAAGGCCGGGGTCAAGGAAGGCAACTGCTGTTCCTGAATTGATCTGGCGGTATATCTTTCGGCAGCAGCCTTTCGCGCTGCGGCCGTTTGCTGCCTCAGCGTGCCTGGAGGGACCGCTCGAAGCCCATCCGGCTATTTCACAAACTGGAATTACCCTGGACCCAAGATACGGTGGCCGTAAAGAAAAGGAAATCTGCAGAAGTCCGTCGCCATGACATTATCGAGGCGGCCATGGAAATCATTCGCCATGAAGGCGCGGCGAGGCTGACCACGCGGTCGCTTTCGAAGGCGGTCGGGATTGCGCAGCCCACCCTGTTTCTGCATTTCGGCAACAAGAGCCATATTCTGGTCGCGCTGGTCGACAGCATCCAGGCCCGACTGCAGAAAGAAATGGCCGGTCTTGGCCTGGACAAGATGACGCCGCTGGAGCGGCTGAAGGCCGTCATCCGTACGCATCTGGATTTCATCCAGCAGCAGCCTGGCATTCCCCGTCTGCTGTTCTCGGAGGAACTGCAAAGCGGCGACCCCATTTTCCGCGATCGCATGAACGAACTGGTGCAGTATTTTCTGGAGTTCATCGCGAACCTGATCAGCGCCGCGCAGGCGCAGGGAGAAATACGCGAAGATATCGTGCCGCAGCAGAACGCCTGCATACTGATTGCGGCCGTTCAGGGACTGGCTTTCCGCTGGATCCTCTCGGATTACCGTTTCGTTCTCTCGGAACAGGCCGATGCTGTCATCCTGGCCCTGATCTCGGGCTGGGCGCCCAGAAATCAGGAATAGCACAGCTATTCGCCGGCAAGCCGAGCGGTGGAGTCCGGCGTGTCCTCCCGGCATACGACCAGCGCCGGATCATCGTAATGGTCGATCAGGATGCGCTTGACCCGCATTTGCCAGAGCCGCGCGAATTCTGTCCGTTCCGCGTCGTTCGCCCTCCCAGCCAGCATGCTCGACATCAGCGGCCAGACCTCGGGCGGCATGGGCACATGTTCGGGATGGTAGGTGACCGCCACGCGCGCGCCGGAATCAAGACGGCTGAAACGGATGTCATCGATGCTTCCGCTCGCGAAGGCCAGCAGGTTACGGCGGCCGAATTGTCCGGCGAGGCCCTGAAACCCGCCTTCTCCCGCCGCACCCGTCAACAGGCCGATCACGGCTGCGATGACGCCGGTGACGCCATCCGCCAGTTGCGCGCCGAACTCGACACGCACGCCGCCACGTTCCGGGAGGGTATCCGGATAGAGTGCGCGCAGCGCTTTGAGCGTCATCAGATAAGCGCCCGCCACCGTGGGACAGGAATGGCCAGCAAGCTTGACTGCATCGACGTAGCCGTATTCGATCTGTCCCTTGTCGGTCGTGCCGAGGAATTCGGCGAGCGGGTCGTACAGCGTGATGCGGGTGACGGCATTGAAAAAATCCGGGTGGTTCATCAAGGGCTCTCCTGTCGAATGACGTTGGCGCGCACCAGCGCCGCAACGGCCTGCGCCATGAACCATAGCAGCGTGGCCACCCCCAGGGGCAGGCCCCAATCCTGTCCCGCTCCGCCGGCAAGGCCGCTGACGCCGAACAGCGCGGCGCGAATGCCGCCGTAACGTCCCAGCCGGCGGCGCATTCTCGTGTGCCAGTCGCCCTGCATGCCCGGACGCAGCCAAACGGGCAGGAGCTGGCTGACTGCGCCGGACACCAGAGGCAGCAGGAAGCCGGCGACGAAGGCCGATATGGGGCTCAATGCGGGGACGAAAACGGCGGCGGCGCCAAACAGCAGGCTGGCGGCGAATCCGGCCACTGCGGCAGCGAGCAGCGGCGCGGCGCCATGCAGCGCAAAAATTTCGCCGTGATAAAGCCGCAGCCAGCGGGTTCCCAGCCGCCTCAGCGGAAAGGCCCATGACAGCAAGCCGATCCAGGCGAGCGGGCTGAACCAGGCCGCGCCAACGGCGACCAGCACTGTGCCGGCCATGGCCCACGGCAGATTGCGGCGCAGCCACGGACCGGCTTCCGGGTCGGGCCGGCCGGCGACGGTCGGCAACAGGACCGCGAGCGTGCCCAGGGCGGTCAGGCCGATGAAGCCGAGTGTGTTGAGATGCAGATGCAGGCGGCGCAGTTCGACCCATTGCTGCGGCCAGATCGCGCTCGCGAGGATGGCGGCGAGCGCGAATACGAGGCAGGTCAGGGCGGCCTGATACCAGGCCAGTCCGGGGTGGGGGCGTCCCAGCATGCCGGCCCGGCGATGCCTACTCCAGGCAAGCAGCAGGACGGCGGCCAGCATGGCCAGGAACGCACCGGCGTGACGCCCCCACACGACGTCGGGAATACTGAAGGCGATCATCGCCAGCACCGCGCCCGTCAGCGCCAGAACCGGCAGGCTGGCCACCTTTGCGCCCGCTGCGCGCGTCCGCGTGAGCACCGGTATGAAGTGGCTCATGGCGCCGAAGATCAGCGGCATGGCCCCCACCGCCAGGATCAGGTGCAGGGTGGCGATGCGTCCGGCGGGGAGCGGACCCAGCAGCGCCACGGCGAACGCAACCAGCGCAAGCGCCACCAGCGCTGGCAACATCGCGAGGACTCAGCTACGGATGAAGTCGATCACGATTTCGCCCGGATTGCGTTGCAGATACTGGATGTCGACAGCCGCGCCATAGCGGTTGCGAAGCTGGTCAAGCAGTGGCAGGGGATCGTGATCGTTGACGAAGCGCATGCGCTCACCCGGATTCAGTGCGTCGAGCGCGCCGAAAATGGCGGCATGACGGAAACGCTTGGCGATGCCGCGCGCGTCGAAGGGGTAGATCTGATCCTGATGAAGATGAAGATGTGCGCTCATGACCACGGTCCTTTAAAGAAGTAAATGGAATACATATTATATACGCGCGATTCGGCTTTCGTGTGCAATTTTTCCTGCCCGGCACAGGCTGGCGCCGTCACTGTATTCTGGCGGGGCGTAGGCCGAACGTAAATCCTGCGCCTGTGTTACAGACCCGGGTCAAGCTCATTCGTGCCAGGAACATGGAAAATGCCTTGCAGCCGGATCAGTTCCTCGCGGTGCTGGGCCACCAGATCGTTCAGGATCGCGTTGCCCGCAGGCGTCAGATGCACCTCAACCGAGCGCCGGTCGGTGCGGCCTGGCTGGCGCGCGACCCAACCCTGTTTCTCGCAGCGCGAGACCAGCGAAACCACGCCGTGATGATGGGACTGCAGACGTTCCGCCAGTTCGCTGACGGTGGCCCATTCACGCCCCGGAAAGCCACGTATGTGCAGCAGCAGTTGGTATTGCAGATGGGTGATGCCACGCCGATGGGTCGCTTCTTCGCTGAAACGCAGGTAGCGCCGCAACTGATAGCGGAAATGGGATAGCGCTTCGAAATCCTTTTTGTTGAGGGGGGGCGAGGTCATTTTTTCAGCGCCTGCAAAAGAGAGTTGGATTTTATATCATCTTGTGATACAAATGAGGCGTGGCCATTTGCGGCATAGGGTGAATGGTGCCAAAGGGTGAATGGTGTGTTGCGAGATGGCGAGTCACGTGGCGTCCAGATTCATAGGGGAAATTCAAGTGAGTATCCTGCATATCCATAAGCTTTTCACTTCCTCCCAGGGCTGGGATAGCTTGTCATCTGCTCCGCCCTCCGCGTTCAGGCTGTTCGTCCTGCTTGTCGTGCCATTTTCACTGGTTCCACCCCTGATGCTCGAATATGCCGGCCACCACATCGGGGTGGTCCTGTTTCCAGGTACTACTGGCATGGCGTGGAGCATGGCCGCGCTCTGCTTCCTCCTGGCCGAACTGGCTACGGTGCCGCTCATGGCGTGGGCGATCAAGTCGGTCGCCCGCAGCAAGGGAATCGATAGCAGTGATCGCGAGGCTTTCATGCTGGCGGCGATCGTGCCCATTCCCCTCTGGCTGTCGTCGCTGGTGCTCTTCCACGACCAGCCCATATTGATCATGGCTGTTGTCAGTTTGGGACTGCTGGCGTCTGTCGTCCTGATTTTCCGTGGCGTGCAGAGCATTCTCAAAGTCGATGAAGACCTCGTCGCGATGGATATCGCCTACACCGTCACGGCGCTCGGCCTCGTTGCGTGGGGAGCGCTGGTCATGCTTGGACTCGTTCCAGCCATGGCCTGAAACGTGTAACACCTGATGTATCACGTAACACCCCGTTTTTTTGACCGCCTGGTGCAGGGTGCCGGGCATATCCAAGGAGATTGAACGATGGATGCAACCGTAAGCTTGCCTGCTCTAGACGATGAAGGTTATCTGATCGAGCCCAGTGAGTGGAACGAAGCGGTCGCCGAATATCTGGCGGAGACAGAAAACGTCAAGATGACCGACGATCACTGGGATGTGATCCGCTTCATGCGCGAATTTTACGAAGAGAATCAGATCGCGCCGGATGCGCGCTATGTGATCAAGCACTTGTCGGGTCGTATGGGTGCCGACGCACGCAATACGCTCTACCGGATGTTTGCCTACGGTTACGTCAAGCAGGCATGCAAGATCGCGGGAATGAAGCGGCCGCGTGCCTGGAGCACGGGCTGATCTTTCGCGACACGGTTTGAGCTGGCGTAGGGGGGGTCAGCTCGGCGCGGGGATTTGCCTGTCAGCTGAAACGGCCTCCATGCCGGAAAAACCGGCGTGAGGCCGAGAACAGGTTGATCCCCAGCAATAGCGCCGACAACGCCAGCATCAGGCCGCCCGCGCGCGCCCACCATGGCCAGAAGAGTCCTGCGACGAGCAATCCGCAGGCGGCCATGTGGAAACGGAATTGCCAGCGCGTCCAGCGTTCCGCAATCATGTCCTTCATCGTGGGAATACTGCCAGCACGCGCCTGCAGTTGGGCCTGCAGGTGGAACCACGCCAGGAACGGCACGATCTTGTAGAGCATGCCGTTCACCACACTCACCCCGAATCCCCCCATGAACAGAACGGCCAGCAGCAGTGGATAGCGTTCGCTGCCCGCCATGCCGGGCCAGATCTGCGCCGCCAGCCAGACCGCCACGCAGGCGATCAGGCTGGCCATGCCCAGGCGCCAGAAGTCGAGGGTGACGTCGGGCAGCTTGCGGCGCCGGCGCCCTTGCAGCCTCAGTGTGATGACCGCAAACAGCAGGATGCCGGCGGCAAGACCGGCATTGACGAAGATCGTGACAGCCTGCGGCAACCCGGGCGCGACAGCGTGAAGCAACAGCAGGATGAACAGTACCGATGTCATCCAGCGGCTGAACAAGGGTGGATAGCGCGGCGTCATCTGAAACATCGGAACGACCTGGAAAGCGACGCCAACGACCAGCAGCAGCACCCAGCCGAGCAGGCCAAACGCAAGGTGGGCGGCGAGCACGGCGGTGCCTGCCGGAAGCGCCCACATATTTGCGCGCATCAGCGCCAGCGCCAGGCCGAGCATGACCGTCAGTCCCAGACTCAGCATCGCCAGCCGCATGCCCCAGACCGTGATATTGCCCGCCGCGCGCACGAGACTGACGGTGGCGGCAGCAAGAAAGACGGCGAACCCGACAGCCAGCAGGGCAATGGCAATCGCGTATGCGGCGGGTCGCGCGGTCAGGAAACCGGCCATGAGCGCGACCGTTCCCACCGTCAGCAGCAGCTGCGTCAGCCAGGCAACCGTGCGGGGCGCGGGCAAGGTCGCGCCGGCGACCACCGGCAGCATCTGCATCAGCGCGCCCAGCATGACCATGGCCAAGAAGCCCAGCGTGATCGCATGCGTGAGCGCGAGCGCCTGCGGTGTCCAGCGTGAGGCCAGCGACGCCGGATCCACCATGATCAGTACCGCGGCTGCGAGGAGAAACAGCGGGGCCGTCAGAAAAAACCTGAGCGGGAGCGTAAGCGGTGGCGCCTGATCGAACGACAGGCCGGCCTGGGTACTCATGCGATAGCGCGCCGGTCAGTGTGACGCGACGAGGATCTCGTCTGCCGGCCTGGTCATGCAACAGCCTGCATGCTACGGATCAGGTCGTCGCTGTCGCTGCCCAGTACCTGATCCGACATGGGATAAAGCATGTTCTCCTCTTTCATGTTGTGCTGCTGCATCAGCATGTTGAGGGTTTCGGACAGCCCGAGACAGGCATTCTGGTCGTTCGCGGCGACAGCGTCTGCCATGCCTTGCATCAGATCGCGCATCTGCGCGTGTTCCGAGCGCATGACCTCCGTCGGCCCCCTGCTATTGCCGATGCGCGCTTCGAATGCGGGAAACAGGACCGTTTCCTCCCTCGACAGATGACGGGTCATGGCTACCTGAAACCGGTCGAATAGCGTTTGCGCGCTGTCCCAGTTTTTTTGTGCGACGGCGGATTCGGCCGACGCAAACAAATCGTCGCAAACGCGGTGATCGCTACCCATAAAATCCCGAATTGTCCCCATGATCAGCCTCCATAAGATGATGAAAAAATACATGTTTAAGTATATCAGGACTTTCTAACCCGAAATTCTTCTTGACCGTATCGCAAGATGTCGTATGGTCCATCAATGCGAAACACAAGATATTGTTTATTGGGGGAGGAAAGGTGAAATGAACTCTGTGATAGTAAATATGCCACGTGAAGTCATCAAGCGTGATGGACACCGTACGCAATTCGATACCGCGAAGATCCATTCGGCCATCCTGCGGGCGGGTCAGGCCAGTGGCGAATTCGGCGAGGCCGAAGCCGATTTGCTCACCGCCCAGGTGATGAAGGTGCTGATCCACAGCTTCCGCAACGCGGCGGCGGAGATCGAGCGCATCCAGGACGTGGTCGAGCAGAGTCTGATCGCCGCCAATCATCTTCAAACGGCACGCGGCTACATCGCCTACCGCGACAGCCACAAGAAGCTGCGCGAGGACCGCAAGACGGTGGTCGACGTCGAAGCGTCGATCAACGAATACCTGTCGCGCCAGGACTGGCGGGTCAACGCCAACGCCAACCAGGGCTACTCGCTGGGTGGCCTCATCCTCAACGTCTCCGGCAAGGTGGTCGCCAACTACTGGCTCAACCATGTCTATGCGCCCGAACTGGGCGAAGCGCATCGCGACGGCTCGATCCATGTCCACGATCTCGACATGCTCGCCGGCTACTGCGCCGGCTGGTCGCTGCGCACCCTGCTGCACGAAGGCCTTAACGGCGTGCCGGGCAAGGTCGAGGCGGGGCCGCCCAGGCACATGTCGTCAGCGGTCGGCCAGATCGTCAACTTCCTCGGCACGCTGCAGAACGAATGGGCCGGCGCGCAGGCCTTCTCGTCGTTCGATACCTACATGGCGCCGTTCATCCGCAACGATGGCATGAGCTATGAACATGTGAAGCAGTGCATTCAGGAAATGATCTACAACCTCAACGTGCCGTCGCGCTGGGGCACGCAGACGCCGTTCACCAACCTGACCTTCGACTGGACCTGCCCCGAGGATTTGCGCGAACAGGTGCCGGTGATCGCCGGCGAGGAAATGCCGTTCACCTACGGCGAGCTGCAGGTCGAGATGGACATGATTAACCGCGCCTACATCGAGGTGATGACCACCGGCGACGCCAAGGGCCGCGTGTTCA
>CAYVOR010000044.1:0-21263 GCA_964452995.1 uncultured Thiobacillus sp. | reverse complement strand
GGATCAGAATCGGCAGTGGATTGGCGCCGCAGGCTTGACCCACCGCCCGCGCAGCGGTGCCGAGCCGCTTTGCCAGCGCCCCGTACGTCGTCGGCTGCCCGGCGGGAATATTCAATAATGCGTGCCACACCCGCAACTGGAACGGCGTGCCGGTCGGTACGTACAACAGATCGAATTCATGCGCAGGATCATGCCAGTAGGCTTCCAGTTCGCGCACCAGTTGACGCACCCGCGAGTCCTGTCGTGCGGGCGCGTGCGTATCTGCAGGCAGGAAATCCAGCCGCGTCAGCGCCTCGCCGGTGAAGCAGGCACCCAGCTGGCACATCGGGGCAGGGAGTAT
Organism: uncultured Thiobacillus sp.; assembly: GCA_964452995.1. Lineage (GTDB taxonomy): Bacteria > Pseudomonadota > Gammaproteobacteria > Burkholderiales > Thiobacillaceae > Thiobacillus. The sequence goes on along the minus strand of CAYVOR010000044.1, from coordinate 20,923 downwards.
GGCATCGTAAAGCGACATGACGGCATTCTAGCCGAGGCGTTGGCTATCAATCGGGTGAAACGCATGCAACGCGTGGCCTAGGTATCGGAACTGCCTGCTCCTTGCCGGACTTGGACAGGGCGCCCGCCAATTGTGCCAGCCTCGATGCCTGGGGGGGCTTCACCCCTTCTGGCGGCGGCTCCAGCCGAGCCCTGCAAGGCCAAGGCCTACAAGTGCGAGGGTGGCGGGCTCGGGTACAGGCGCGATGGTCTGCGTCAGGAAACCGCGAATCTCGCCGCCTGGTGCGAAAGTGGTGTGGATATTGAAATAGGCCTGGTTGAGGGTCATACCGGTGAACAGAAATGCCCCCGCTCCCGTCGGCGTGCCGCCATGGGCCGTCATGAAGCTCGGGTTGTATGAGGAGGCCAGCGTCATGTCCAACGTATGGTCATAGCTTCCCGAAGTCACCCCCAGCGGAAAGCCGGCAAAGGTGGGCGTGGTCGTCACCACACCTGCCGTCCCGCTCAAGGCGCTTGCCGTGCAGCAGTGAATGTGTGCTGCGGTCGTCGTCCCCAGCAAGCCCGAAAATGTGGCCTCCACGCGCATGGTGTTGAGCACGTCATCGATTGTGATCGTGGCGAGGCCTGTTCCAGGCGAGGCATTGGGGGGGGCTTCATTCGGTCCGCTCAGACTGGCGGTGTATTGGATGATCGTCGCATGGGCGAATGACGTGGCGACAAGCATCGTCGCTGCCATCACCGGGACAAGTAATGAATGTTTCATGAAATGTCTCCTGTCATGCATTGGGCAGGGGCTGGCAGCCAGCACGGCACCTGTCGCTGATCGCAAATACACCAGTGAAAAACATGAAGCACGAATCGGGCTAAAAAAATGCAGGTCTTTTTAATCAATGGGTTGTGCGATCTTGGCGTGTGTGTGGGGATCCGGATGTAAAATTTCCTGACAAATAGAACTCCCCCAAACCAACTGCGGGCGCTTTTGATTCCGGCCGTATCAATTTTTCCGACAAGCGTTCTCGTTGCCGTATGGGCTGGCGTCTGCCCGGTTTTTCAAGAAAGCTTCCGCAGCATGCGGGAGGCTGCTTTTTGAATGTCAGCCCAGGCGGCAAAACCCGTTCGAGCTGTGTACAAACAAAAACGCCCGCATCATGCGGGCGTTTTGCTTTTCGGCAGGAAAGCTGCTTATTCGGCAGCGACTGCAGCAGCCTTGCGGGCGGGCAGCTTTTCCTTGATACGGGCGGACTTGCCGGAACGCTCGCGCAGGTAGTACAGCTTGGCGCGTCGAACGTCGCCGCGGCGCTTGACTTCGACGCGGGCGACCAGCGGTGAATGGGTCTGGAAAGTCCGCTCGACGCCTTCGCCGGCAGAAATCTTGCGCACAGTAAAAGCGGAGTTGAGGCCGCGGTTACGCTTGGCGATGACAACCCCTTCATAGGCCTGCAGACGTTCGCGGGTGCCTTCCTTCACTTTCACCTGGACAATGACGGTGTCGCCGGGAGCGAAGTCGGGGAGGGTTTTGCCGAGACGGGCGATTTCTTCCTGCTCGAGTTGTTCGATGATGTTCATGATGTTTCCTTGCATCTGGCGGGAGAGGTGCGCCCCGGGCTGTTTACACCACAGGGCGGACATCACGCCGTTTCACGTTGGCCCCGCGAGGGGCCGCTCATTTTCCGACTGCCTGTCGCCGGGCAGTCGGGTCAATCCGGTTTGTGCTGCGACCGATCCAGCAGATCGGGTCGCAATGCGGCGGTTAGCCGCCTGCTTTCTTCGTGCCGCCACCTGGCAATCGCCGCGTGGTTGCCGCTTTTCAGTACGTCCGGCACCGCCATGCCCTGCCAGACTTCCGGCCGGGTATAGTGCGGGCAGTCCAGCAGGCCGTCGGTGAACGAATCCTGGGTCGCCGATTCTGCGTCGTTCAGCGCGCCCGGCAATTGCCGGATCAGCGCATCCATCAGCGCCAGCGCAGGCAGTTCGCCACCCGACAGCACAAAATCGCCCAGCGAAATGTCTTCATCCACGCGGCGCTGCAGCAGCCGCTCGTCGATGCCTTCATACCGCCCGCACAGCAATGCCAGGGCAGGCTTCTCTTTCAATTCCATCACCCGCCGGTGGGTCAGCGGACGGCCCCGGGGTGAAAAATGCACCACCCAGGGCGTCAAATTCTCACCGGCCAGATCCTGCTGCACGGCATTCAACGCACGATCCAGCGGTTCGGCCAGCATCAGCATACCGGGACCGCCGCCGTAGGGCCGGTCGTCCACCGTGCGGTGCGGGTCGTCGGTGAAATCGCGCGGATTCCATGCCCGAAACCGATACAAGCCGCGGTCCAGCGCCCGTCGGGTGATGCCGTAATCCAGTACGGCATCGAACATCTCGGGAAAGAGCGTGACCGCATCGAAGCGCATCAGTAATCTTCGCCCCAGTCGACCTCGATCGTCCCGCCCGCCACATCGACCTTGCCGACAAAGGCGGCGACGAACGGAATCAGGTGCTCGCGCGTGCCTTTGACCACCAGCAGATCGTTCGCCCCGCTTTCCATCAGGCTGTCGACCGTTCCCAGTTCGATGCCTTCGCGGTTGATGACTTTCAGACCGATCAGGTCCGACCAGTAAAATTCGTTTTCTCCCGGTGGCGGTAATGCGCTCTTCGCCACCGAGATTTCCTGCCCACGCAGGGCATACGCCGTGTCGCGGTCGTCGATGCCGGCCAGTTTGGCGACCAGGGCCTTGCCGTGATCCTGGACGGCTTCGACGGTGTAATGCGTTTGCTGCGCGTCGCGCCCAACGCGCCAGGATCCGAAATCCATCAGCGCGCCCGGGTCTTCGCTATAGGGCTGGACCTTGACCCAGCCCTTGATGCCGAACGGAGCGGCGATGCGCCCCATCACGACCCAGTCGCTGTCCGGGCTCAACTTAGACAGCCAGCTCAGGCCGCCAAATCAGGCAGCGGCAGCGGGCTTGTTCTGCTTGACCAGACGGGCGACGGTGTCGGACATCTGTGCACCGTTGCTCACCCAGTAGCCGATGCGCTCCTGATCCAGGCGCACCGCTTCGGCGCCCTCACCCGCCACCGGGTTGTAGAAGCCGACGCGCTCGATGAAGCGCCCGTCACGACGGCAACGCGAATCGGCCACCACCACGTTGTAGAAGGGACGGTTTTTGGCGCCGCCGCGCGAAAGACGAATAACAACCATGATTCAACCCACCGGGAAACGGAGAAAACCGCGAATTATACTCAAAATCTCCCAGCATGCCAGCGGGGAGAGGATTACCGCATTCCAGGCAGCATGCCCTTCATGCCGCGCATCATCTTGGAGAGACCGCCCTTGCCCATCATTTTCATCATTTTCTGCGCCTGCTCGAACTGGTTCAGCAGCTTGTTGACGTCCTGCACCTGCACGCCCGCGCCGGCAGCGATGCGGCGCTTGCGGCTGGCCTTGATGATGTCGGGCTTGCGGCGCTCCAGCGGGGTCATGCTGTTGATGATGCCTTCGACCCGGTTGATCGCCTTGTCGTCGGCGCCTGCCGGCATGGCCATCTGTCCGGCGCCGGGCAGCTTGTCCATCAGCGCGGACAGGCCGCCCATCTTGCGCATCTGCTGGATCTGCGCCTTGAAGTCCTCGAGGTCGAAATCCTTGCCTTTCTTGACCTTGTCGGCGAGTTTCTTGGCTTCGGCCAGATCGACCGAGCCTTGCGCCTGCTCGATCAGCGAGAGCACATCGCCCATGCCAAGGATGCGTTGCGCCATGCGCTCGGGATGGAAGGCTTCCAGCCCGGTGGGTTTTTCGCCGACGCCGATGAACTTGAGCGGCTTGCCGGTGATCTGGCGCACCGATAGCGCCGCGCCGCCGCGCGCATCGCCGTCGAGCTTGGTCAGCACCACGCCGGTGAGCGGCAATGCTTCATTGAAGGCCTTGGCGACGTTGACCGCGTCCTGGCCCTGCATGGCGTCGACCACGAACAGCGTTTCGACCGGCTTGACCGCAGCGTGCAGGGCCTTGATTTCGGCCATCATCGCTTCGTCGATGGCCAGGCGGCCGGCGGTGTCGACGATCAGCACATCGAAGAATTGCTTGCGGGCATGATCCTGCGCGGCTTGCGCAATTTTCAGCGGGTCGCGCTCGTCGCCGGCCTCGAAGAAAGCGACGTCGAGCTGCTTGCCGAGCTGGCGCAACTGGTCGATGGCGGCGGGGCGGTAGACGTCGGCCGAGGCGAGCAGGACTTTCTTCTTGCGATTTTTCAGCAGCAGTGCGAGCTTGCCGCTGGTGGTGGTCTTGCCCGAACCCTGCAGGCCGGCCATCAGGATCACTGCGGGCGGCGTGGCCGCCAGGTTGAGGTCGGCATTTTCGCCGCCCATCAACCGGGTGAGTTCCTCGTGGACGATGCCGATCAGTGCTTGACCCGGCGACAGGCTGGCGAGCACCTCCTGGCCCAGTGCACGAATCTTGACCGCTTCGATGAAGTCCTTGACCACCGGCAGGGCGACGTCGGCTTCAAGCAGGGCAAGGCGTACCTGGCGCAAGGTATCCTGCACGTTGGCTTCGGTGATGCGCGCCTGTCCACGCAGGGATTTGACGACACCAGCGAGGCGTCCGCTAAGATTTTCTAACATGGCTTCCTTGTTGCCACCGAGGGCGGCATGGATAATGAGGTTGGCTGAATCCAAATCCCAAGTCCCATTTTAACGAATGTCCCCGCTATTGCTGATTACTTTATGTGTGAGCGCGCTGTATGGCTGGATCGCCTGGCGCCTGCACCATACGCCGTCCGCCGCATCAGTGCGCGCGCTGATGCCGCTGGCCCTGCTCGCGCATGGTGTGCTGATATTCAATTCGGTGTTGGGGCAGGGCGATATCCGGTTGGGGTTCGGCAACTCCCTGTCGACGATCCTGTGGCTGACTGCGCTGACCTACTGGCTGGCCAGCCAGGGTGCGCCGCTGGCACGCCTGCAATCGTGGGTGAGCGGCCTGGCGGGGATATCGGTGCTGGCCATGGCGGTTTTTACCCAAACCCACGCCATTCCCGATTCACAGGCGCTGGCCTTGCGTGCGCATCTGGTGGTGTCTTTTCTCGCCTATGGCTTGCTGGCTGTGGCGGCCTTGCATGCCGTGATGATGACCATGCTGGAAAAGCAGCTGCATCGTGGCGCGTTGCTGCAGGGGGGCGCCCCACCCCTGCTGACGCTGGAAGCCATGCTGTTCCGGACCATCGGCGTGGGATTTGCGCTGTTGACCCTGGCGGTGTTCAGCGGGGTGTTCTTTTCGGAAGAGCTCTTCGGCCAGCCGCTGCAGCTTTCCCACAAGACCGTATTCGCCATCCTGTCCTGGCTCGTATTCGGTGGCCTGCTGCTGGGGCGACATTTCCGCGGCTGGCGTGGGCGTACGGCGCTGATCTGGACGATCACCGGGTTCACCCTGCTGCTGCTTGCCTATCTGGGTACCCAGTTTGTACTGGAAGTCATACTCAGTCGCTGAGGCCTCCCGGATTTGGACAGTATTTCCACCAGCACGCTGTTTGCGGCCCTTGCCGTCCTGCTGCTGACCTCGGCGTTTTTTTCTGCATCCGAAACAGCGATGATGGCGATCAATCGCTATCGCCTGCGCCATGCCGCCGAGTCCGGCGTGCGCGGGGCGATGCGCGCGCAAGCGCTGCTGGACAAGACCGACAAGCTGCTCGGCGTGATTCTGCTCGGCAACAACCTGGTTAACTCCGCCTCGGCTACGCTGTCAGCCGTGCTGGCCATCCGCCTGTTTGGCGACGGCGAAATGGTGCTGTTCACGGCGACGCTTCTGCTGACCTTCCTGATCCTGGTGTTCAGCGAAGTCACGCCCAAAGTGGTGGGCGCCGCCTTCCCCGAACGCGTCGCCTATCCGGCGACGCTGCTGCTGACGCCGTTGCTGAAACTGGCTTATCCGGTGGTGTGGTTCGTCAACCTGTTCGTGCAGGGGATCCTGCGGCTGCTGCGGATAAAGCCTCCCGAGCAGGGGCATGGCCATAGCCTCGGGCTGCAGGAGCTGCGCACCATCGTGCTGGAGTCGTCCGGCAGATTGCCGCGCGAGCACCACCGGATCTTGATGAATCTGCTCGAACTGGAAGATATCACCGTGGACGACGTGATGACGCCGCGCAGTCAGATCGAGGCGATCAATATCGAGGATGACCCTGAACGGTTGCGACAACAGATTGCCACCAGCCATCACACCCGGATGGTGGTGCATGCCGGCTCGCCCGATAATCTGCTGGGCGTACTGCATGTGCGCCGGGTGTTGCATGCGCTGGCCGGCGAGGAACTGGATCCGGATACCCTGAAGGAAAGCCTCGAAGACCCTTATTTCGTCCCGGCAGGTACGTCGCTGTTTACCCAGTTGCGCAATTTCCAGTCCGGACGTCGACGGCTGGCGCTGGTGGTTGACGAGTACGGCGAGCTCCAGGGGCTGGTGACACTGGAAGACCTGCTGGAAGAACTGGTCGGCGAGTTCACGACGCATGCGCCATCGGATACCGGGTCTCTGCGGCATGAGGGGGGCGGTAGTTGGCTGGTCGAAGGGGGGGTTCTGCTGCGCCACCTGAATCGCAAACTGGGCTTGTCCTTGCCTCTGGACGGTCCGAAAACGCTGAATGGCCTGCTGCTCGAACAATTCGAGGATATTCCCGAGGCCGGTGTGAGCCTCAAGCTCGGCGACGTACCCGTGGAAATCGTGCAGACACAGGACCGCGCAGTCAAGATGGCGCGCATCTATCTGCCGGCAGGTGAGGAAGTCCTGTCCAGGAACACCTCAATTTAGTCGAAAAATCGCCGTTAAGGCCTGTGATTCCCTATGTCTACCCCCTCCGGGCTGGCGAAGGGATACTAATTTGACGCTGGACTTGTCTGGAATCGAGCGATGGCAGCTGTGACAAATAGCAACAATTTAACCGGGCTGGCGCGTGCCATGGTCAACCATGGCTGGCTGTCCGAGGACGACGCCGAAGGGGTCTGGAAACGCGCCGGCCAGTCGGGCGATTCGTTCGTGACCGAATTGATCAAGGGAAAGCGCTTCAAGTCCGACCAGGTCGCCGAATTTGCGTCGGCCTCATTCGGGTTCCCCTACCTGGATCTGAATGCCATGGATCACGAGAGCCTGCCGCAAGGGTTGCTCGATCCGAAACTGGTGCAGAAGCGTCGCGTGATTGCCTTGTACCAGCGGGGCAACAAGCTGTACGTGGCAACCTCCGACCCTACCCATTTGCAGGCGCTGGACGAGGTGAAATTCCAGACCGGGCAGACGATCGAACCGGTCGTGGTGGAGGACGATAAACTAGCCAAGCTGATTGAGAAAGCGGGCCAGGAAAACGACAACACGATGGCCGTGTTGAACGCGGAAGAGCTCAATCTGGATTTCACGGATGAGGAAAGCGCCGCTGCGGCGCAGCAGGATGCCGGCGGTATCGAAATCGACGATGCACCGGTCGTGCGCTACCTGCAGAAGATCATGCTCGACGCCATCAATCTCGGTGCATCCGACATCCATTTCGAACCTTACGAAAAATATTACCGGATCCGCTACCGCCGCGACGGCATCCTGTCCGAAGTCGCGCAGCCGCCGATGGCGATCAAGGACAAGGTAGCCTCGCGTATCAAGGTGCTGTCGCGGCTGGATATTTCGGAAAAGCGCGTGCCGCAGGATGGCCGCATGAAAATGGTGCTGTCGAAGACCCGCGCCATCGATTTCCGCGTCAGTACCCTGCCCACGCTGTATGGCGAAAAGATCGTCATGCGTATTCTCGATCCCACCAGTGCACAACTGGGGATCGAGGCGCTGGGCTACGAGCCGTGGCAGAAGGATCTGCTGCTGAGTGCGGTACAGCGCCCTTACGGCATGGTGCTGGTGACCGGCCCGACCGGTTCCGGCAAGACGGTGTCGCTCTATACCTGCCTGAACATCCTCAACAAGCCTGACGTCAACATCTCGACCGCAGAGGATCCAGCGGAAATCCAGTTGCCGGGGATCAATCAGGTCAACGTCAATGACAAGGCCGGGCTGACTTTCTCGGCGGCGCTGAAGTCCTTCCTGCGACAGGATCCTGACGTCATCATGGTTGGCGAAATCCGCGACCTGGAAACCGCCGATATTGCGATCAAGGCCGCGCAGACGGGCCACATGGTGATGTCCACCCTGCACACCAACGACGCGCCGGGCACGCTGACCCGCCTGCTGAACATGGGCGTGGCCCCGTTCAACGTCGCGTCCTCGGTGATCCTGATTACCGCGCAACGGCTGGGGCGCAAGCTCTGCAGTTGCAAGCAGCCTGTCGATCTTCCGCATGAAGCTTTGCTGGCGGCGGGCTTTACCGAAGAACAACTCGACGGTAGCTGGAAACCGTACAAGCCGGTTGGGTGCGATATCTGCGGAGGAACCGGCTACAAGGGTCGGGTAGGCATCTACCAGGTCATGCCGATCACCGACGCCATGACCCGCATCATCCTCAAGGGTGGAAATGAATCCGATATTGCTGACCAGGCGAAGCGCGAAGGCGTGCTGGATCTGCGTCAGGCCGGCTTGTTGAAAGTAAAAAATGGGCTCACCTCGCTGGAAGAGGTCGAGGCTGTCACCAATCTCTAAGGAATCTGCTCTATGGCAACAGCGGCAAAGGCAGTCAAGACCCCGACTTTCCTGTGGGAAGGGATGGACAAACGCGGCAAGAAGGTCAAGGGACAAATGCTGGCCGGCGGAGAAGCCGTGGTCAACTCCCAGTTGCGCAAGCAGGGCATCACCGTCACCAAAGTGAAGAAGCAGAGCACCTTGTTCAGCGGCGCCAAGAAGATCACCGACAAGGATGTCACATTGTTCACCCGCCAGTTGGCCACCATGATGAAGGCCGGCGTCCCTTTGCTGCAATCCTTCGAAATCGTGGCGCGCGGTCATTCCAATCCGTCGATGCAGCGTCTGCTGCTGGAAATCAAGGCCGATATCGAAAAAGGCAGCAGCCTGACCCAGGCATTCGGCCGTCATCCTCTGTATTTCGATGCGTTGTTCTGCAACCTGGTCGGGGCAGGTGAGTCGGCCGGTATTCTGGATGGCGTGCTCGAACGACTGGCGGTCTACAAGGAAAAAATTCTCGCCATCAAGAGCAAGATCAAGTCGGCCCTGTTTTATCCGGTATCCATCATCGTGGTGGCATTCGTCATCACCGCCATCATCATGATTTTCGTGATTCCGGCGTTCAAGGAGCTGTTCAGCAGCTTCGGTGCGGACCTGCCGGGGCCGACTCTGGTGGTGATGGCGATCTCGGATTTCTTCGTCGAGTGGTGGTGGGCGATTTTCGGCGTCATCGGCGGCGGGATCTACGCCCTGCTGCAGGCCTGGAAGCGTTCACGCAAGGTGCAGATGTTCATGGATCGGATCATGCTCAAGCTGCCGATTTTTGGTGTGGTCATCGAAAAGGCCACCATCGCCCGCTGGACGCGCACGCTGGCGACCATGTTTGCCGCTGGCGTCCCGCTGGTCGAGGCGCTGGAATCGGTGGGTGGCGCGTCGGGCAACCAGGTATTCGTCGAGGCCACCAATAAGATCCGCGGTGAAGTGTCAACCGGAACTGCATTGACCGTGGCGATGCAGAACACCAGCCTTTTCCCCAACATGGTGCTGCAGATGGCGGCCATCGGCGAGGAATCCGGTTCGCTCGACTCCATGCTGAACAAGGTAGCCGACTTCTACGAAGCCGAGGTCGACGATGCGGTCGAGGCGCTGTCCAGCCTGATGGAGCCGATCATCATGGTGGTGCTGGGCACCCTGATCGGTGGCATGGTCATCGCCATGTACCTGCCGATTTTCAAGATGGGTTCGGTCGTTTAATGGAGTTGCTGCACAGCGAACCAGCCCTTTTCACCGGGCTGGTTTTCTTATTCAGCCTGCTGGTGGGCAGCTTCCTCAACGTCGTCATCCATCGTCTGCCCAGAATGATGGACGCCGAATGGCAGATACAATGCGCCGAGTTGCGCGGCGAAACCCTGCCTGAATCCCAACCCTACAACCTGTGGCTGCCGCGCTCGGCCTGTCCAGAATGCAACCACGCGATCACCGCGCTGGAAAACATTCCCCTGCTGTCGTGGTTGTGGCTGCGCGGGCGCTGCTCGGACTGTGGCACGCCGATCAGTGCGCGCTATCCCCTGGTCGAGTTGCTGACCGCGTCGCTGTCGGCCGCAGCGGCGTGGAAATGGGGCGTTGGCCCCCAGACGCTGGGCGCGCTGTTCCTGATCTGGGCGCTGGTTGCGCTGGCGTTCATCGACCTCGACACCACGCTACTACCCGACAGCCTCACCCTGCCACTGCTGTGGCTGGGTTTGTTGTTCAATCTGAACGGGATTTTCACCAGCCTGCCCGATGCGATTGTCGGCGCAATGGCGGGCTATCTGGTGCTGTGGTCGGTATACTGGCTGTTCAAGCTGGCCACCGGCAAGGACGGCATGGGCTTTGGCGATTTCAAGCTGCTGGCGGCCATTGGCGCCTGGCTCGGCTGGCAGATGCTGCCGGTCACGCTGCTATTGTCATCGCTGGTCGGTGCGGTGGTCGGCATTGCGATGATCGTGCTGGTGAAGCATGACCGCCGCGTGCCGATTCCGTTCGGGCCGTATCTGGCAGGCGGCGGGCTGGTCGCGCTGTTTTTCGGTGCCGACCTGACCCAGACCTATCTCGCGCAATTCTGATGATCAGGATCGGTCTCACCGGCGGGATCGGCTCGGGCAAGTCGACCGTCGCCGGGTATTTTGCGGCGTATGGCGTGCCGGTCATCGATACCGATGTCATCGCCCACACGCTGACCGCGCCTGGAGGCTCGGCATTGAATGCGATCCGGGCAGCGTTTGGCGAAACGGTGATGCAGGCAGACGGGACCCTGGATCGTGCCGTCCTGCGCCGGCATGTATTCTCTGACGCCGACGCGCGGCATCGACTCGAAGCCATTCTGCACCCGCGTATCCGGCTGGCGGTGGAGCAGCAGCTTGCCGCCCTGGATGCGCCGTATGCCTTGATCGTGATCCCCCTGCTGGTGGAAACCGGTGCGTACCGGGAGATGCTGGACCGCGTGCTGGTGGTCGATTGCCCCGAAGATCTTCAGATCGCACGGGTGATGGCGCGCAGCGGACTCGCACGGGACGAAGTGAATGCCATCCTCGCAGCGCAGACCGCACGGGCCGAGCGTCTGGCGGTTGCGGACGATGTGATCCTCAATACGGCGTCTCCCCAGGCGTTGCGCCCCCGGATCGCGGCGCTGCATCAGCGTTATCTGGCGCTCTCCACTACCGCGTCGTCTTGATTTTCAGCATGGATAGGCGACAATCACTTCAACCAAACCAACGCGTTGCGGCGTGATCCACTACGAATACCCCCTGAGCGAACGCATCCGCACCCTCTTGCGGCTGGAAGACCTGTTCGACCGTTTCGATGCCTACGCCGCATCGCCCGATCCGCACGCGCATCACGCAGCCTTGCTGACCCTGTTCGAAATGGCCGAGGTCGCGGCACGCGCCGATCTCAAATCCGATCTGCTGCAGGAACTCGACCGGCAGAAAGCGGTGCTGACCGCGCTGCGAGGCAATCCCCATGTCCAGAGTGCCACGCTGGAACAGGTACTGGCCGCGATCGAGGCGGCCCACCACGGCATGTACCAGTTATCCGGAAAAGTAGGCCAGCATTTGCGCGAAGACGAATGGCTGATGGCCATCAAGCAGCGCGCCACCATTCCAGGCGGCATGTGCGAGTTCGATCTGCCTTCCTACCATTACTGGCTGCATCAGGCAGCGATGATGCGAGCCGAGCAATTGCACAAATGGCTGGCACCGTTCTCGTCGATTCGCGCCGCAGTCGAAATCGTGCTCGGTCTGCTGCGCGACAGCGGCCAGCCCGAACTGCAACACGCGAACAATGGCAGCTATCAGCGCATGCTTGAATCGCGCAACCCTCAGCTGATCCGGGTCACCCTGGCCGGCGAACTACCGTGTGTACCCGAAATCTCGGCCAACAAGTACATGCTCAATATCCGCTTCGTTCACGCCGGCTCGGGCGCGCAGCGAACCTGTACCGGCCAGTCGATCGATTTCGATCTGACCTTCTGCACGCTGTGAAGCCTGCTGCCGCGCCCCCGGTCGTCAACTGCCCGATATGCGGAACGGCCACGGCATGGTCGGCAGAAAATCGCTGGAAGCCGTTTTGCAGCGAGCGCTGCAAGATGATCGACCTGGGTCAGTGGGCTAGCGAAAAATATCGCGTGCCCACTACGGAGCAGGAGCCCGACGACGAATCCCGGAAACCGCAGTGACGGTTACTTCGTATAGGTCTTCACGCCTGCGGGTGTGCCGAGCAGCAGCACGTCCGCACCGCGTCGCGCAAACAGACCGTTGGTGACCACGCCGACGATGTGATCGATCGTGGTTTCCAGCGAGACCGGATCGATGATCGACAGGCCATGCACGTCGAGAATGAGGTTGCCGTTGTCGGTGGTGAAGCCTTCGCGCAATCGCGGTTGCCCGCCGAGTTTCACCAGTTCGCGTGCGACATACGAACGCGCCATCGGGATCACCTCGACCGGCAGCGGAAATTTTCCCATTACGCCGACCAGCTTGCTTTCGTCGGCGATGCAGATGAACTGTTTGCTGCAAGCCGCGACGATTTTTTCCCGCGTCAGCGCACCGCCACCCCCCTTGACCATGGCGAAATGCTCGGTGATCTCGTCGGCGCCGTCGACGTAGATTTCCAGTTCGCCCACACTGTTGAGCTCCAGCACGGGGATGCCATGGCTTTTGAGGCGGGCGGCCGTGGCTTCCGAACTGGCGACCGCACCGTCGATATGGCCTTTCACCCCGGCCAGCGCATCGATGAAATAGTTGGCGGTCGAGCCGGTGCCTACCCCGATGATGCCGCCCTTGACATAATCCACCGCGGCATGAGCCACGGCTTGCTTCATTTCGTCCTGAGTCATGATGTTTTCGTCGTTTTTCTGTGCAGCCCGCTAAGATAGCGACATCGCCCCTTTTTTACAAACCTTCGCCCCTGCCGCCATGAGCCAATTCGACAATTACCTCGAACGCATCCTCACCTCGCGCGTCTATGATGTGGCGATCGAGTCGCCGCTCGACGTCGCCCACAATCTGTCGCGTCGTTTCGATAACCAGATCCTGCTGAAGCGCGAAGACCTGCAGCCGGTGTTCTCGTTCAAGTGTCGCGGTGCCTACAACAAGATGGCCAGGTTGAAACCGTCGCAGATCGAACGCGGCGTGGTGGCTGCATCGGCGGGCAACCACGCGCAGGGGGTGGCACTGGCGGCGCAAAAACTCGGTGTGAGGGCGACCATCGTGATGCCGGCGACCACGCCGAAAATCAAGGTTGACGCGGTGGCTGCGCGCGGCGCGCAAGTCATCCTGCATGGGGATAATTACGACGAAGCCTGCACCCATGCAACCCAGCTCGCCAAGGAGTCCCGGGCAACTTTTGTCCATCCTTATGACGACCCCGATGTGATCGCCGGGCAGGGGACGGTAGCGATGGAATTGCTGCGTCAGCATCCTGAACCGATTCACGCGGTCTACATTCCGGTCGGCGGTGGTGGCTTGATTGCCGGTATGGCGGCGTACATCAAGCGCTTGCGTCCGGAAATCCGGGTCGTCGGTGTCGAGCCCGAGGATGCCGACGCGATGGCGCGCTCGCTGTGCAAGAATAAACGCATCGTCCTGCCGCGCGTGGGACTTTTCGCCGATGGCGTGGCGGTCAGGAAAGTCGGCAAGGAGACCTTCCGGCTGGCGCAGCTGTATGTGGATGAGGTTATCCGTGTCAACAACGATGCCATCTGCGCGGCGATCAAGGACGTGTTCGAGGACACCCGCTCGATCCTGGAACCGGCCGGCGCCCTGTCGATCGCCGGGATGAAGGCGGCAATAGCAGGTGACCGGCTCAAGGGCAAGACGCTGGTCGCCGTGGCGTCGGGCGCCAACATGAATTTCGACCGTCTGCGTCATGTCGCCGAGCGCGCCGAGCTGGGCGAAAAGCGCGAAGCGGTATTGGCCGTCACCATTCCCGAGACCCCCGGCAGTTTCAAGACTTTTTGCGGCCTGCTGGGCGCACGCAACATTACCGAATTCAACTATCGCTATTCCGATCCCAGGGTCGCACGAGTGTTCGTCGGCCTCTCGGTGCCGGGTGAGGGCGAAGGTGCACGTGTGGTCGAGTTGCTGCAGCGTCACGGGCTGGAGGCAATCGACCTGACCGACAACGAAATGGCCAAGCTGCACATTCGCTATCTGGTCGGCGGACGGGCGCCCGAGGCGGTGAACGAAGTGTTGTACCGCTTTGAGTTCCCGGAACGTCCTGGCGCGCTGATGCAGTTTCTGCAGAGCATGAGCCACGGCTGGAACATCAGCCTGTTTCACTACCGCAACCACGGCGCCGACTATGGGCGGGTGCTGGTCGGCATTCAGGTGCCGGAAAAGGAGAAGCCCCGTTTCCAAAAGTTTCTGGACGAACTGGGCTATCGCTACTGGGACGAATCCCGCAATCCTGCCTACACGATGTTTCTGGCCTGACGCGGTGCCATGCTCCCCGGTGTCCGGAGCTGGAAGCAGCGTGCGTGTTACCCTCGCACGATGTTCCGGATAATCGTTTTTTTGCTGCTGTGCCCCGTGATCGCGACATCTGCCTGGGCCGCACCGGGCGACGCTGCCGTGCAGCAGGCGCAGAAGGCATACGCCGCACGCAAGCTGGCGGATCTGGAGCGTGTCGCGCGCAGCGTACCGTCCAGTCACGTATTGACGCCCTATGTCGAGTACTGGCGCCTGATGCTGGACAGTCGCACCGAAGATGGCCGCATTGCCGATTTTCTGGTGCGCTATCCGGGCAGTCGACTCGCCGAAATCTTGCGCGCCGACTGGTTGAAATCGCTCGGTGCGCGTGAGGCGTGGCCGGCGTTTCTGGCTGAATACCCACGGCTCGCCAGACCCGATGCGGCGCTTCAGTGCTATGCCTATCGCGCGGAATGGGCCCTGGGTAACCGCAGCCATGAGCGTGAAGCGATCTCCCTGTGGTTTACCGGCCGCGACATGCCGTCGGCGTGTACCCCGCTGTTCACGCTATTGATCGAAGCCGGGCTGATCGGCAAGGAAGACATCTGGCGGCGTTTTCGTCTGGCGCTGGAGGCGGGCAACCCTAACGTGGCCAAGGTCATAGTCAATAGCCTGGCAGACGCGCAACGCCCGTCCGGCATGCTGCTGGATCAGGCGACACGCGATCCGGCCCGCTTGCTGAACGCGAACACACTCGATCTGACCCGTCGCGGCGATCGTGAAATTGCGCTTTATGCACTCGATCAACTGGCCCGCCGCGATTCCGCCCAGGCAGAGCAGGCCCTGCGCAAGTGGGCGCCGCAGTTCAACCCGGTGGAATTGCGTACCGCTTGGGCACGCCTCGCCACCTGGGCCGCACGCCGCCACGAAATGCTCGCGCTGGACTGGTTTCAGCAGGCAGGGAGCGTGGCGGTGACCGATGCCCAGCGGGAATGGTGGGTACGCGCAGCGCTTCGCGTGGGTGACTGGAAAACCGTTCAACAGGTCATCGACAGCATGAGCGAGGCCACCCGCGCGCAGCCTGTATGGCGCTACTGGGGCGCGCGCGCGTTGCAGGCGGGCGGCCAGCGCGCTGCGGCCAATACGGTTTTCCTGGCCTTGTCGCGCGGCCACGATTACTACAGCCAGTTGGCTCAGGAAGAACTCGGACCGGTCGTGCAGGCACCTGTCGTCAATATCAAGATGGCCGGCAACGATGTGACGGATATTGCCCGCCAGCCGGGGATCGCCCGTGCCGTGGCGCTGTACGAACTTGGCCTGCGCGGTGACGCTACCCAGGAATGGAACTGGACGGTGCGGGATTTTTCCGATGCGCAGTTGCTGGCGGCAGCCGAACTCGCCCGGCGCATGGCGTGGTATGACGGTGCCATCAACACGGCCGAGCGCACGCGCGAACTGCACGATTTCGAGTTGCGCTTTCTGACCCCTTATCGGGAACAGGCGCATCAGGCGGCACGCGAGAACGACATCGACGAGGCCTGGGTGTATGGCCTGATGCGGCAGGAAAGCCGTTTCGTCAACGTCGCACGATCGAGCGTCGGCGCGACCGGCCTGATGCAGATCATGCCGGCCACGGCGCGCTGGATCGCGCAGCGCCTCGGTATCCGGCGGTTCCAGGTGGACGAGATGCGCGATCCCGTCAGGAACATCCAGTTCGGCACGTATTACCTGAAACACGTGCTGTCCACGCTGGACGGCTCGCCGGTCCTGGCGACCGCCGCCTACAATGCCGGCCCGGGACGTGCGCAGCGCTGGCGCAGTACGCAGCCGATGGAAGCCGCGATCTACATCGAGTCGATCCCGTTTGCCGAAACGCGCGACTATGTGAAAAAGGTGATGAGCAACGCCATGTATTATGCGGTGCGCTTCGGTCAGCCTTCGGTATTGCTGAAAGAACGGCTGGGTGTGGTGCCGCCGCGCCAGATACCGGCCGTATGGACACCCGATCCGGATACGTCGCGGGAAGTCGAACTTCCGGGCTAAAATCAGTATCACCTTATATACACAAACGAACCTCACCATGAAGATTCAACGCGTCTGCATCCTCGGTGGCTCGGGTTTTGTCGGGACCCAGCTCGTCAGCCTTCTCGCCGCGCGCGGCCTTGAGGTCCGCGTACTCTCCCATCGCCGCGAAACGGCCAAGGAGCTGATTCTGCTGCCCACGGTGGATGTGATCGAGGCGGACGTTCACGATCAGCAGGTGCTCATCCATCATTTTCGCGGCATGGATGCCGTCATCAATCTGGTCGGCATCCTGCACGAGAACAAGGTCGGCCGCGTCGACCTGCCCAGCGCGCGCCGTGGCGATTTCCAGAGGGTCCACATCGAGCTGCCGCGCAAGGTCATTCATGCCTGCGGCGAAGCTGGCGTGTCGCGACTGCTGCACATGAGCGCGCTGGGTGCCAACCCGAACTCGCGTTCGGCCTACCAGCGGTCCAAGGGCATTGCCGAGGTGCTGGTACGCGAAGCCGGCATGCGCCACAGCGAGCACGAGAACTGGTATCTCGACGGGCCCAAGTTCATCCACGGCTACGACCTCAACGTCACGCTCTTCCGGCCGTCGGTGATCTTCGGCCGCGGCGATTCCTTCCTGTCGATGTTTGCCCGCCTGCTCAGGGTTTTTCCGGTGCTGCCGCTCGCGGCGGCCGGCAGCCGCTTTGCGCCAGTGCACGTCGAGGACGTCGCCCGCGCCTTTGCCGACAGTCTCGACAACCCCGCCACCTACGGCCAGACCTACGATCTGTGCGGGCCGCACGTGTATACCTTGCACGAACTGGTGCGCTACGTGGGAAAAGTCATCGGGAAAAAGCGCAGCATCGTTCAACTGGGCCAATGGATGTCATATTTCCAGGCCTGGGCGCTCGAGTTCAAGCCCGGCAAGAAGCTGATGACGCGCGACAATTACTATGCCCTGAGCACGGACAACGTTTGCAGTGGCGGCTGGCCGTCGGTGTTTGATTTCCAGCCGTCTTCGCTCGAAGCCATCGCGCCCGAATATCTGCGCGCCGACACGCCGCGCGCACGATATGAGGATTACCGGGAAAGTGCCGGTCGCTAGTCTCGTCGTACTCCCATGAAAACCTACATCGTCGGCGGCGCCGTGCGTGACCGGTTGCTGGGTTTACCCGTGGCCGACCGCGACCACGTCGTCGTCGGCGCGACGCCCGACGACATGGTCGCGCTGGGTTACCGGCCGGTCGGCAAGGATTTTCCGGTCTTCCTGCACCCGCAGACCCACGAGGAATATGCACTCGCGCGTACCGAGCGCAAATCCGGACGCGGTTACAAGGGCTTCACTGTCTATGCGGCGCCGGAAGTCACGCTGGAAGAGGACCTGCGCCGGCGCGACCTCACCATCAATGCCATCGCCGAGGACGAGTCCGGCATGCTGGTCGATCCTTATGGGGGCCAGCGCGATCTGGCGGCACGCGTCTTTCGCCATGTGAGCGAGGCCTTTGCGGAAGATCCGCTACGGATTCTCCGGGTTGCGCGCTTTGCCGCCCGTTTTGACGATTTTACCGTGGCGCCTGAAACCAACGCACTGATGCGGAAGATGGTGGCGGAGGGCGAAATCGATGCGCTCGTACCGGAGCGGGTATGGCAGGAGCTTGCCCGCGGGCTGATGGAAAACCGACCTTCGCGCATGTTCCATGTGCTGCGCGACTGCGGGGCGCTGGCGCGGCTGTTTCCCGAAATCGACCGGCTGTTCGGCGTGCCGCAGCCGCCGCAATACCATCCCGAAATCGATACCGGCGTACACGTCATGCTCGTCGTCGACTGGGCCGCGCGGCAAGGTTTCAGCCTGCCGGTGCGCTTCGCGGCCCTGACGCACGATCTCGGCAAAGGTACGACGCCGCCCGAACTGTGGCCCGCTCATCACGGCCACGAAGCCCGCAGCGTCGAACTGGTGCGGGCGCTGAGCGAGCGCATCCGCGTGCCGATCGACTGTCGCGAGCTTGCTGTGGCGGTGGCGCGCGACCATGGCAACGTCCACCGTGCGCTGGAATTGCGGCCCGGAACGATCGTCGAACTGCTGGAGCGGGTTGACGCCTTTCGCCGCCCCGAGCGCTTCGAGGCCTTTCTGCAGGCGTGCGAATGCGATTTCCGGGGTCGCCCTGGCTACGAGGACCAAGCTTTCCCAGAGCCCGATTACCTGCGGCAGGCGCTGCAGGCGGCGCTGGCCATCGATGCCGCCGGGGTGGCGCGCAGCGTCGAGCCGGCGCGCATCCGGCAAGCGATCTTCCAGGCGCGGACGCGAGCGGTGGCCGCGTTGCGCCGCCAGGCCGCGCACTGGGAGCATTTCCCGCATCGGGCGGACATGGGTGTGCGCGGCATCGGTCCTACCCTGGCGGCCGCCTTCGAGCAGGCCGCGCTGGCCATGACCGCCGTGGTGACCGAGCCGTCCGGGGTGACGGCGAGCGAAGCGGTGGACATCCGCTGCGAGGCGCCGGACGACGAACTGCTGCTGGTCGACTGGCTGAACGCGCTGATCCTGGAAATGGCCACGCGCCGCATGCTGTTCGGCCGCTTCGAGGTCAGGCTGGAAGACCGCCACTTGCATGCCACCGCATGGGGCGAGCCGGTCGATCCGGACCGGCACCGGCCGGCCGTCGAAATCAAGGGCGCCACCTATACTGAATTGCGTGTAAGGAAGCATGACGCCGGGCAGTGGCTGGCCCAGTGCGTGGTGGATGTCTGAAGTCCACGGAACCCTTGGCAGTCGACTGAGGATTTAAGAATGGATCTCGCCCGCTTCAAGCAGGTGTCGGAGGTCGAATGGCGGATTGCGCCGTTTGGCAAGATGCGCGTACCGGCGGTGATTTTTGCCGACCAGGCGCTGATCCGGGGCATGGACGACAAGGTCTTCGAGCAGCTCACCAATGTCGCCACCCTGCCGGGGATCGTGCAGGCGGCCTACGCCATGCCCGACGCGCACTGGGGCTACGGCTTTCCGATCGGCGGGGTGGCGGCGTTCGATGCCGGTGCAGGCGGGGTGGTATCGGCAGGCGGGGTGGGGTTCGACATTTCCTGCGGCGTACGCACCTTGCATACCGGGCTCAGGGCCGACGAGCTTGCGCCGCTCAAGCAGCGGCTGGCCGATCGCCTGTTTGCGCATATCCCGGCCGGAGTAGGCAGCACGGGCCCGCTACGGCTGAATGCGAACGAGATGGATGCCATGCTGCGTGGCGGTGCGCGCTGGGCGGTCGAACACGGCTACGGCAGCGCGGCCGACCTGGACCGCATCGAGGAACATGGCTGCATGGCCGGCGCCGAACCGGATCAGGTGTCCGACCAGGCCAAGCGCCGCCAGCGCGACGAGATCGGCACCCTGGGGTCCGGCAATCATTATCTCGAACTGCAGGAAATCGTCGAGATCCACGATACGAAAGCGGCCGACCGCTTTCGCCTGCGCGTGGGCGAGGTGGTGGTCAGCATCCACTGCGGCTCGCGCGGACTGGGCCACCAGATCGGCACCGAATTCCTCAGGCAGATGGTGATCGCCGCGCCGGGTTTCGGCATTGAACTGCCCGATCGCGAGCTCGCCTGTGCGCCCATCGACTCTTCGCTGGGTCAGGCATATCTCGGTGCCATGCGCGCGGCGATCAACTGTGCGCTGGCCAACCGCCAGGTGATTACCCATCTCACCCGCCAGGTGTTCGCCGACCTGTTGCCGGGGACGCACCTCGCCCTGATCTACGACGTGTCGCACAACACTTGCAAGCTGGAAACGCACACGGTCGACGGCCAGTCGCGCCGTCTGTTCGTGCACCGCAAGGGCGCGACGCGTGCCTTCGGCCCCGGTCACCCGGCGTTGCCGAACGATCTGCGCGACATCGGCCAGCCGGTGCTGATCGGCGGCAGCATGGGCACGGCGTCCTACATCCTGGCCGGCGCCGGGACGAGCATGACGCGCGCCTTCAGCTCCGCCTGCCACGGTGCCGGCCGGGCCATGAGCCGCCACCAGGCCACCCGCCAGTGGCGCGGCCGCGCGCTGGTGGACGAACTCGCCGGGCAGGGCGTGCTGATCCGCAGTCCTTCGCTGCGCGGGGTCGCAGAAGAAGCGCCGGGCGCCTACAAGGACGTCAGCGCCGTGGTGGGGGCGGCCGATCGCGCCGGGCTAGCACGCAAGGTGGCCAGGCTGAAACCGCTGGTCTGCATCAAGGGCTGAATGCTGTCCGTGTGCCCATATCGCTGGAACCGCGCACCTCCAGATGCGTCAAATTACCTTTATACTTTGCGGCCAGCCATGGGTACGGCGCCAGACGGGCCGCCATCAAACAACGGAGTGGAGCATGCCTTACAGTGAGCAGACGGTGCAGTCGGTACGTCCGTGG
>CAYVOR010000043.1:0-21565 GCA_964452995.1 uncultured Thiobacillus sp. | reverse complement strand
ACTACGCGATCCTCTATCGCGGCAACTACCAGGCGCGCGTGTTCGAGCAGGCGCTCAGGAACGAGAAAGTGCCGTACCAGCTCTCCGGCGGGCAGTCGTTCTTCGACAAGGCAGAAATCAAGGACGTCATCGCCTACCTGCGCCTGATCGCCAACGGCGACGACGACCCGGCCTTCATCCGCGCCGTCACCACGCCGAAACGCGGCGTCGGCGCGGCGACGCTGGAGAAGCTCGGCCAGGTCGCCGCCACCCTGCACGTCAGCCTGTTCGAGGCGGTGTTTTCGGCTGCTGCCGCGTCGCAGATCGGCGAACGCCAGTTGGCGCCGCTGATCGAGTTCTGCAACTTCATCAACCGCATGGAAGAGCGCGTCCCGCGCGAGCCGGCAGGTGAACTGCTCGACGACCTGCTGAAGACGATCGGCTACGAGGTGTATCTCTTCGACCAGGACGACCAGCGCGCGGCGCAGAACAAGTGGAACAACGTGCTCGAATTCGCCGCCTGGATTGGCAAGAAAGGTGAAGAGGACGAGAAGGATCTGCTGCAGCTGACGCAGACCATCGCGCTGATCACCTTGCTCGAAGGCCGCAATGAAGAAGAACCCGATGCGGTCCGGCTGTCGACCCTGCACGCCGCCAAGGGGCTGGAGTTCGGCCACGTCTTTCTGGTCGGCGTCGAGGAAAACATCCTGCCGCATCGCGACGCTGTGGATGAAGGCCGGCTCGAGGAAGAACGCCGCCTCATGTACGTCGGCGTCACGCGGGCCAAAAAATCGCTCACCTTGTCCTATTGCGCCCGCCGCAAACGCGCGCGCGAAACCGTCGCCTGCGACCCCTCGCGCTTCATCGACGAACTCGGCGACGATGTACGTCAACCGGACAGCCCTACTACCGCGGAAGCCAAGGCCAGCGGGAGCAACCGCCTCGCCGCCTTGAAAGAAATGCTCGGCTGAATATTGCCGGGTGGCGCGATTTCTTGTGCGTCAACCGGAAATGCCAGGGCGAGTTGTCCGTCTTTGACTTCCCGCGACCTGACATGAATCCTGCACGCGGGCGATCCGGTGTGAATCAAGCCGGATTGCCCGCCCCCGCTTTCGTCAGCGTGCGGATTCCGCCACAAAAATCTCGACGCGGCGGTTCTTCGCACGACCTTCCACCGTGCCGTTGTCAGCGATCGGTTCATGCGACCCGCGACCATTGATGGCGATGCGGCTTGTCGCGACCCCGTGGGAAACGAGGTAATCGCGCGTCGCGGCGGCGCGATTGACCGAAAGCGGATTATTGATGGCATCCGTGCCCGTGCTGTCGGTGTGGCCGATGATGGTCACCGTTGTGACCGGATTCTGATTCAGGGTGGTCGCAAAGCGGTCGAGGATCGGACGCAGATTCGGTTTGATCTCATAGCGGTTCGTGTCAAAGGACACATCGCTCGGGATATCCAGCTTGAGCCGGTTATCGGCGGTCTGGCTGACGCTCACGCCGGTTCCCTCGGTGGCCTGCTCCATCTCGGCCTTCTGTTTTTCCATGTGCTTCGACCACAGATAGCCGCCGCCCGCACCCACTGCTGCGCCGATCACCGCGCCGGTCGCGGCGCTTTTGCCCGTGTGGCCGCCGGCTGTCGCGGCGCCAATGATTGCACCGGCCGCGGCACCGATGCCGGCGCCGGTACCGGTGGTTTTTTGCGTTTCGGTCATGTTGGCGCAGCCAGCCAGACCGCCAAGGCCCAATGCAAGGGCGCTAAGCGAAGCGATGATTTTTTTCATGGAATTACCTCCAATATGATCAGGAACCTCCGCATTATAGGCACGGGCGCAGTCTGAATGCCTGTTTTATCGGCCTGCGCTTAGCGCCTGCAATGGGCGCGAACCGGACGCATGCGGTGCCTACTCCGGCCGGCCGTTCATTGCCCGCGCCACGTCCCGCCTGCGCCGCAGCGCTTCGGCACGTGTTCCAGGTCGACGCCCTTTTTGCTCTTGCCTTGTCTGGCCGGCGGCGCCGAAGGCAGCGTAAGCTGCAATCCTCGACTCAATCCTCAAGCGGTGTTTCATTGTGCTCCGCCGCCGATGGCAAGGTGATGCAGAACGTCGTTTTTCCGCTGGACGAGGACACGGTGACGGATCCCCGATGCGCGTCAACGATGGATTTGACGATGGCGAGACCCAGCCCGGCGCCCTCGCCGCGGGCTCGGCGGGCGGGGTCGCCGGTGTAGAAGCGTTCAAACAAACGGAGCAGATGTTCCTTCGCCACCTCTCCCGGATTGGTCACACTGACACGCCCGCGCCCGCTTTCATCGGACAGCCGCACCTCCACCTCGCCACCGGATTCAGTATGATGCAGGGCGTTTGAAATCAGGTTGGATATTGCCCGCTGAAGCATGAGCCGGTCACCGGTCACACGAGCCGTTCCGACCAGTACCAGCCGCACGCCCCGATCCGCCGCCAGCGCCTCATAAAACTCGATCAGCCGGGCCACCTCCTGCGCCAGATCGATCTCCTCCAGGCGAGGCACGATGAGGCGGTTGTCTGCCTGGGCCAGAAAAAGCATGTCGCCGATCATGCGCGCCAGGCGTTCGTATTCTTCCTGGTTGGAAGCGAGTATCTCGCGGTATTCCTCGACTGGGCGCGGGCGGCTCAGGACAACCTGGGTCTGGGTCATCAGGTTGGAAACCGGCGTACGCAGTTCATGGGCGATGTCGGAAGAAAACTCGGACAAACGCCGGAAAGACGCTTCCAGGCGGGCGAGCATGGTATTGAAGGCCGTCGCCAACGCATCGATCTCCGCCGGGACATGGGTAACCGGCAGACGTTCGCCCAGCTGGCTGGCCTCAATTCTCACGGCCAGCGCCGTGACCCGGCGCAGGGGGCGCAAACCCATCCACGTGGCGATCCAGCCCAGGGCAGCCGTGAGCATGGCGGCCAAAGCCATGGCGATGACCAGCGTGTGGCGAAATTTGTGCATGAACAGCTGGTGATGCGTGATGTCCAGTGCGATGGCGATGGTGTAGAGATGCGCCGGCTGCGGCCCGCCTGGCGTACGCGCCGACAGACCGCGGTACGACTGTTCGCCCGCCGTCCACATCGCCAGTTGTCCCCCGGGGTGGCTCGCATTCTCCCGCAACGCTGCAGGAAAAGGCGTCTCGCTGGTGGCGAACAGAATCGCTCCGTCTGGCGCCAGCACGGTCACAGCCAGGCCATGATGGCCTACCAGGGCATCATTCAGCTCGTGCGGCAGGGCGTCCATGGCCTCGGCGGTGCGCGCCTTGGCCAGCAGATTGCTCACCAGGGCAAGCTTGCCCTCGATTTCATGCCGGTCAATTTCCATGAAATGGTGCACGACCGAGCGCTCCACCAGCCATCCCAGTCCGAGCAGCACCGAAGCCGCGCAAATGGCGAACAGCAAGCTGATGCGGGCGGTCAGTGACGGGGATTTCATGATGCGGCTTCGAGCACGTACCCCATGCCCCGTACGGTATGAATCAGCTTGATCTCGAAGTCATCGTCGATTTTGGCGCGCAAGCGGCGCACCGCCACGTCGATGACGTTGGTGTCGGAATCAAAATTCATGTCCCAGACCTGGGAGGCGATCAGCGAGCGGGGCAGCACCTCTCCCTGGCGACGCAGGAATAGCGCCAGCAGAGCGAATTCCTTGGCCGTCAGATCGATCCGCTTCCCGGCCCGGGTGGCCCGCCTTCGCAGCAGGTCGAGTTCAAGATCGGCCACCTGCAGCAGCGTGGGTTCCAGGCTGGCATAGCCGCGCCGGGTCAGGCTGCGCACACGGGCAAGCAGTTCGGCGAAGGCGAAGGGCTTGACCAGGTAGTCGTCGGCCCCGAGTTCCAGACCCTTGACCCGGTCTTTCACCCGATCCCGTGCGGTCAGAAAAAGCACGGGCGTGTCCACCCCGGCCTGGCGCATGCCTTCGATCACCTGCCAGCCATTGAGGCCGGGCAGCATCACATCCAGAATCACCAGTTCGTATTGACCTTCTTTCGCCAGCCACAGCCCTTCCACCCCGTCGCTGGCCAGATCCGTGACGAAGCCGGCCTCGGTGAGGCCCTGTTTCAGGTAGTCGCCGGTTTTTTGCTCGTCTTCAACGATCAGGATCCTCATGGATGGTCCGCCTCTTTTGACATGTCTTGCACCTGCAAGTGTGCATGCGCCATGCCTGCATTTTCCAGAGATTACAAATTTGTAATCGAACTGTCAGCTATTCGTTGGGTACTCGAAAACAAGATAAGGACCATGAAGAAAGATGCAGGCAGCAAACCGCCCGGTCCGGATCGCCCTCCCAAACGCTTTCCATCCATTCGGAATGCTTCAATGAACAGAACGAATGCGCTGATTTTCGGGCTCCTCGTCAGCCTGCCGGCGCAGGCGCAGACCCTGGCCGACGCCCTGGAACAGGCCTGGTCCCGCAATCCGCACGTTGCGGCCATCGCGGCGCGTGAGGCTGAGGCGCAAGCGCGTGCCGACGTGGCCGGGGGCGTCACGCCCGGGCCTGCCGCGATGTCGCTCTCCAGCCTGAGCGACAGGATGAGCAGCAACCGCGGCAAGCAGGATTTTGAACTGGAACTGGGCGTGCCCCTCTGGTTGCCGGGGCAGAAGGCGGCGCGCGAGGCCGCGGCTGAAAGCGCCATGGCCGAAGTCAGGGCGCGCCGCGCCGCATTGCGTCTGCAGGTCGCGGGCGACGTGCGCGATGCCTGGTGGGCCGTCGCCGCCGCACGCACTATCCGGGAGCTGGCCGCGCACCAGGTGGCGACCGCCCGAGGACTGGAAGCGGACGTGCTGCGTCGCTTCAGGGCCGGCGACCTGGCGCGGGTCGATGCCAACCTCGCACAGAACGAACGCCTTGCCGCAGAAGCGGAACTGATCGAGACGGACGCCGCATTGCGTCAGGTGGAGCAAGCCTATCGCAGCCTGACCGGCGTCGCCGCCCCGGCGCTGCTGGCGTCCGAAAATACCGTTTCGGCGCGCGATGCGGCCGAGGATCACCCTCAATTAACCGCGCTTGGCGCCGCCGCGCGTGTTGCGCGGGCCAGGCTCAAGGTCGCCGAAGCGACCCGGCGCGATGCGCCCGAGTTGTCCGTGCGCGCGGTTCGCGAGCGCACGGACTTTACCGAATCTTATGACAACAGCATGGGCATCCGGCTGAGGGTGCCCTTCTCATCCGGCGCCCGGGTACGCCAGGCGTATTCGGCTACCCAGGCCGAAACAATGCAGGCCGAGGCCGAACTGGCGCAGGCCCAGTTCAGGCTGACGCTCGATGTGGAAAGAACCCGCCTCGATGTCGATGCAGCGGAACGTCAGCTGGCCATGGCCCAGGCGCGGCGCGCGCTTACCGCGGACAACCTGCGCCTGGCGGAGAAATCCTTCGCCCTCGGCGAATCCGATCTGACGACACTGCTGCGGATGCGCGCCAGCGCCTACGAGGCCGAATCCCGGTTCAATCGCCAACAGGTCGCGCGCGCCGCGGCACTGTCCCGTTACAAGCAATCCCTTGGAGTCCTGCCTTGAAAACGAAACACGACGGAATGTTGTCGCCTGCGAGCGGCCGTGCGCGCGGACATTGCGGCGCGACCCTGTTCATCAACACATGGGTATTCGTGGCGTCCATGGCACTCGCTCCGCCCGCCCTGGCCCATGCCGGCGAGGAGCATGGCGATGCGCCGGCACCCACCATGACGGCCGTGGCAGCGCCGCGCGCAGTCGCCGAGAGCGACGAATTCGAGCTGGTCGCCATCGTGGAGGACAAGCGGCTGATCCTTTACCTCGATCACTTTGCCACCAACGTGCCGGTTGCCGATGCGCAGGTCGAAGTGGCGAGCGGTGCGATAAAGGCCGTCGCGACGGAGATCGCGCCGGGCGTATATGCGCTTCCCGCGGCGGCGTTCGTCCGCCCCGGAAGATATCCGCTGACCATCTCGATTGAGGCGGGCGATTCCGCCGACCTGCTCGCCACGACACTTGATTCTGCCGGGCCGGCGACCGCTATCGCGCAACATGCCCGCTCGTGGCGAGAATGGGGGTGGGGTGTCTTTGGCGTGCTGCTGATCGCCGCAGCCGGATGGGTCGCGGTACGCCACCGCAACAAAAGCGGCAGCAGCCGGGGGAATGCCGAATGAAAACACGATATCTTGCGACCCTCATGGCGATCTCGTTTTCAGGGCTTGCCGCCGGCCTCGCCATGGCCCATGGCGAGTCGGAGCAGAGCCAGGATCCGAAACCCGCCGTGGCGACCGCGCCGCAACCCGCTGCCGGCGCCATGCCAGCCGAAGCGGCGTCAGCCCGGCGGCTTGCGGATGGCAGCCTGTTCGTCCCCAAGGCGGTGCAACGCCAGCTCGGCCTGCGTACCGTGCTGGCCGAGATCGGGGACATTGCCGTCACGGTCGAACTCAATGGCACGGTGATCGCCGATCCCAATGCCGGCGGCCGTGTCCAGGCCAGTCAGCCAGGCCGGATCGAGGCAGGCCCCCAGGGCCTGCCCACACTGGGGCAAAACGTGATCAAGGGCCAGGTACTTGCCTGGCTGCGGCCGCTGGCAGGCAGCATTGAGCGCGGCAATCAGCAGGCGCAGTTCGCCGAGATCGAATCGCAGCTTGCCATCGCCGCGCGCAAGGTGCGGCGATACGAGCAACTCGAAGGCGCGGTGTCGCAGGCAGCGATCGAGGCGGCACGCCTCGAACTGGCCGCACTGAAAAAACGCCGCGCCGCGGTCGGGCGCAGCCTGAATGCGCCCGAGGCGCTGCGGTCACCCGTGTCCGGCGTGGTCAGCGCGGCCAGCGTGGTACTCGGCCAGGTCGTCGAAGCGAAGGAAATCCTGTTCGAGATCGTCGATCCGGCGCGCCTGGCGGTCGAGGCGCTGGCCTACGACCTGGCGCTGGTGGATAGCATTGTTTCGGCAAGCGCCCCGGTATCCGGTGGGGTCCTGGCGCTGCAGTTCGTCGGCGGCGGTCGCCAACTGCGCGAGCAGGCCATGCCGCTGCTGTTTCGCGTGAAGCCGGGCAAGGCGGCGGTGGCCGTCGGCCAGCCGCTCAAGGTCATCGCCAAAACTTCACGCACCGGCAAAGGCGCGACGGTGCCGCAGGCCGCGCTGGTCAAGGCCGGAGCGGGCGAGACGGCGGTCTGGATTCACACCGCCGCGGAACGCTTTGCCCTGCGCAGGGTTCGCACCCGGCCGGTCGATGCGGCCAGCGTGGCCCTGACTTCCGGCATCGAAAATGGCGAGCGCGTGGTGACGGAAGGCGCCGGCTTGCTGGCCCAGGTGCGCTGACATGTTCGACTTCATCATCAACGCGAGCCTGAGGCAGCGCGCCATCGTACTGGGCATCGCACTGCTGCTGGTCGTCTACGGCGTGCTGACCGTCAGGCAGATGCCGGTGGACGTCTTCCCCGATCTCAACAAGCCAACGGTCACGCTGATGACCGAAGCGGGCGGCATGGCGCCGGAAGAAGTCGAGCAGCTGGTTACCTTCCCGATCGAATCGGGCATGAACGGCATGCCGGGCGTGACGCGCGTGCGCTCGGTGTCGGGCATCGGCTTGTCCATCGTCTATGTCGAGTTCGAGTGGGGCTCGGATATCTACCGCAACCGCCAGCTGATCGCTGAGCGGCTGAATCTGGTGCGCGGACAGCTGCCGCCGGAGGTCACGCCGCAGATGGGGCCGATCTCGTCGATCATGGGCGAGATCCTGCTCATCGCACTCGCGGCCGATCCGGCCAGGGTGAGCCCAATGCAGGTACGCGAATACGCCGACTGGGTCATGCGGCCGCACCTCCTGACCATCCCCGGTATCGCCCAGGTGACGGCCATCGGCGGCGAGGTGCGGCAATACCGCATCGAGATCAATCCAGCGCAACTGAAGGCCCTCGGCGTCGAGCGCGAGAAGCTGGTGGCGGCGTTGCGCGATTTCGGCGCCAACACCGGCGGCGGTTTCCTGGAAGCGCAGGGACGCGAGTATCTGATTCGCCAGATCGGCCGCACCAGCCGGATCGAGGATTTGCGGAACGTGGCGGTGGACGTCAAGAATGGCCAGCCCATCCTGCTGAAGCAGGTCGCCGACGTCAGGCTCGCGCCGGCTCCCAAGCGAGGCGATGGCGGCTACAACGGCAAGCCGGCAGTGATCCTCTCGGTGCAGAAGCAGCCCGGTGCCGACAGCGTGACGCTCACCCGCGAGGTCGAGCGCGCCATGACCGCACTGGGCAAGAATCTGCCGCCAGGCATCGAAGCGCCGCAATTCCTCTTCAAGCAGGCGGATTTCATCGAGCACTCGGTGACCAACGTCCAGCAGGCGCTGCGCGACGGGGCGATTCTGGTGGCGGTGATCCTCTTTCTGTTCCTGCTCAATCTGCGCACGACCCTCATCTCGCTCACCGCGATACCGCTGTCGCTGCTGATGACGGCGCTGGTATTCCACTACTTCGGCCTGTCCATCAATACCATGACGCTGGGTGGCCTCGCGATTGCCATGGGCGAACTGGCCGACGACGCCGTGGTCGGCGTGGAAAACGTGTTGCGTCGTCTCAAGCTCAACAGCGCGCTGATCGCGCCGCGCCCGGCCACCGAAGTCATCGCCGAGGCTACGCGCGAAGTGCGGTCGGCCATTGTTTATGCCACGCTGATCATCGTGCTGGTATTCGTGCCGCTATTCGTCCTACCCGGCATCGAGGGGCGCCTGTTCATCCCGCTCGGCGTCGCCTATATCGTTTCGATCCTGGCCAGCATGCTCGTTTCGGTGACCGTAACGCCGGTGATGGCCTTCTACCTGCTGCCGAAGATGAAGCAGCTGGGACGGGGAGACAGTCCGCTGGTGGCCCGGCTCAAGCAGTGGGACACCAAACTGCTGCATTGGTCTTTCGATCACACCCCCCGGCTCCTGATCGCCGCGCTGGTGATAGTGCTCGTCTCCGCCGCCACGCTCCCGCTGTTTCCGCGCGCCTTCCTGCCGCCTTTCAACGAGGGCACGCTCACGGTTAATGTGATCCTCAACCCGGGGACGTCGCTGGCCGAGTCAAACCACATTGGCGCGCTGGCGGAACAGATCGTCGCCGGGGTACCGGAAGTCACGCAGGTGGGGCGCCGCACCGGCCGGGCGGAACTGGATGAACACGCCGAGGGCGTTCACTACACCGAGATGGACGTCGACCTGAAAGCCTCCGGGCGCAGCCGCGAGGCGATCATCAACGACATCCGCACGCGCCTGGCCGCGCTGCCGGCGGCGAACAACGTCGGCCAGCCCCTCTCGCATCGCCTCGATCACCTGCTCTCCGGGGTTCGTGCCCAGATCGCGCTTAAAGTGTACGGCGACGATCTGGATACCCTGCGCGGCCTGGCGGACGACCTGCGCGGACGGCTGGCGAACATACCCGGCATCACCGACCTGCAGGTCGAGAAACAGGTGTTGATTCCGCAGATCAAGATTCGTATCGACTACGAACAGGCTGCGCGCTACGGCATGGCGCCCGGCGCGCTGCTGCGTTCGCTGCAGCAGATGATCGAAGGCGAGCGCATCACCCAGATCGTCGAAGGCAGCCGGCGCTTTGATCTGGTGGTGCGCTTGCCCGAGAGCGGACGCGGGTTGCGGGCGCTCGACAACCTGTTGATCGATACACCGCTGGGAGCGGTCCCGCTGTCCAGCCTGGCAACGATCGAGGACGGCGACGGACCGAACCAGGTCAGCCGTGAAAATTCGCGCCGCCGCATCGTCATCTCCGCCAACACCGATGGCAGCGACATGTCGCGCGTGATACGGGACATCCGCGGCGAAATCGCCGCCCAGCCGCTGCCGGAAGGCTATTTCACCGCGCTCGAAGGTCAGTTCCAGGCCCAGGAAGAGGCGGCGAAGCTGATCGCGCTGCTGGCGCTGGTGTCCCTGTCGATGATTTTCCTGGTGCTGTACAGCCGCTACCGCTCCACGGCCCTGACGCTGATCATCATGGGCAACATCCCGCTGGCACTGGTGGGCAGCGTGATCGCCCTGTGGATTTCCGGCCAGCCGCTGTCGCTGGCGGCACTCGTGGGATTCATCACGCTGACCGGCATCGCCACGCGCAACGGCATTCTGAAACTCAGCCACTACGTCAACCTGTGCGCCCTCGAGGGCGAGTCGTTCGGGAAAAAGATGATCGTGCGCGGTTCGCTCGAACGTCTGACGCCGGTACTGATGACCGCGCTGGCGGCGGCCTTCGCCCTGGTGCCGCTGCTCCTGTCCGCGGATGCGCCCGGCAAGGAAGTACTGCACCCGGTGGCGGTGGTGATCTTTGGCGGGCTGGTGAGTTCCACCCTGCTCGACACCCTGCTTACACCGCTGATGTTCTGGCGCTGGGGGCAGAAACCGCTGGCAAGACTGCTCGCAGTGAAATCGGACGGGCATTGGCAGACGGCCTGATTATTTTAATCGCCGACCCGAGTCAGGGTCGGGTATTTGCAGAAGGAGCACGTCATGAAGAAGACAGGTTTGATCGCGGCAGTGTGGTTTGGCTGGTTAATGGGCGCCGCTGGCGCGCATGCGCA
The DNA here is from genome assembly GCA_964452995.1 of uncultured Thiobacillus sp. Classification (GTDB taxonomy): domain Bacteria; phylum Pseudomonadota; class Gammaproteobacteria; order Burkholderiales; family Thiobacillaceae; genus Thiobacillus. Next base: position 11,062 of record CAYVOR010000043.1, on the reverse strand, counting down.
TGACGATGCCTATCTCGACGCCGTCAAGGCCCCGAACGGCGGCCAGTTACGGATGGCGGGGGATTACCACTATGAGTTGGTCGTGGTAAAGGACAGCAAGACGATCAGGGACTCCCCGGTCGTGGTGTACGTGACCGATCATGCCGGCCGGAAAATTTCCACCGCGGGCGCGACGGGCACGGCAATCCTGCTGTCGGGCAAGGTGAAGACAACGGCAGCACTCGTGCCGGATGGAGACAACCGCATGAAAGGCCGCGCGAGATATGCGTCAACCCCCGGCATGAAAGGCGTGATTTCCATCACGCTGCCGGGTAAACCCGCCGAGCAGGCGCGCTTCACGCCGCTGACCGTCGCACAGGATGAACACATGGGCTCCACGCACTGATCTTTCGCCTCCCCGCGCCGCCCGGGAGCGATGGCAGCCTGGCTCGATGTGAACCCGGGCAGGTTTGCCACCTCGCCAGGCTGAACACGGGCGTGGGGCGCCACCAGGCGACGGCGAACCCGTGCGAACCCAGCAAGCGTCGAGGCAGAACGGAAAAGCTCCCGAACGGAACGGAAAACCCTGCCAAATGACGGCCTGACGGATGATGTGATAATGAAAGATTTGACACCGCAGCAGCGTGTGCCAGCCGGAGAAGCCCTCCAGTGCCGATGCAAGAGCTAATGGCAACGACCGGCTGGCAGCCATGAAAGCGATGCTCGGCTAGTAAGCGGGCTGTGGCTGTCAGTGACCCTGAACGGCCAGCAAGGGAACCGCGAACGGCTGCTGTTCGGCCCAAACAGCCGGTCGAGGCGCATTCGTCAAGCGACCGCTATCCGACAGGGTTCCGACATAGCCTAAATTTCACGTTATTCATTCTTACGAAGAGCAATTCGTACAAAGACAGGCAGATGATCAGAGCTTAGATTTGGACCGACATCACGCTCTACAACCGACCATTGCGAAGTAACCAGCACGTGGTCGATTGGGATGCCCAACCAGCCATGCCCGATAGCAGGCCAAGTTGGCGTTAAGCCACTGGCGCGACGAAGCCCAGCCTGATCAAGTTTACTGAACGCATTCGACCATGGTGTTGCATTCAAGTCGCCCGCGACAATAGCTGGTTGCCCACTCGCTTTGGCTGCTTTCGCCAAGGACTGAAGCTGGTGATTACGCTTGGTGTGGTCATATTGCGAAATTGGAGGCATGGGATGCCAAGCCGTTAGCCTGATCGACTGCCCGTTCCAGTGAAGTTGGGCGTCAATATGCACAAGCCCATCCCCATCCCCATCCTCGACGGTTTGCACCTGCGACATGGGAAGGCGAGATATAACGGCCATCCCGAAAGGGTCGTTGCGTGGCACGAGATGCCGAAAAGGATAGTCATTTAATGCATCGAGTTCCTTGGCATAGTCTGGCGAAACCTCATGCAACACAAGCACATCCGGATTTGCCTCAGCAAGCCATCGAATCAGGGGCGTCGTGTCATGGTTTCCCAAATGCACATTGAAAGTGGCAACAGTCAATACGTTGGCACTTGGACTCTTTTCATACTCATCATCTGGCGCTGACTTGGCGGCTGTTATCCAGAAAAGTGGCAGCGCGAGTAACCATAACGTTTGGCGGCGGTCGTTGAAAACAGCAATCGTGCAAGCGAATAGCAGGCCCACGAGAAACAGCCATTGCCAGTGACTGACCAGGTCGACCAGCCATTCCACGGTATTGGATGAACCAGCAAGGCCTTCGGAAAGAATAGGCACTGCAAGACCAAGCGCGCAAACAGGTGCGAGCCAGCGCGACCGCGTATCAAGATAGCGGAACAAACGTGCTCGACCTTGGGGGAATGCAGATTCACGCCTCGAACTCAGGGAGCTTGGTGATCGGTATCTCGAAAGCATTACTCGCCCTAAATACGAATAGTTTGAGTGTCAACGAAACTCGGACATCAATGCGGATACGGCCTCAATCGACACTAAGATTTCCTAATAAGCACGATCAAGAGCGTTAGCCACGAAGCGCCCCTTTCAACACCTCTTTCAGGTCAAACCAGTGTTTGCCCGCGAAGCGTAAAGTACAGTCGCGGCTCGCAAGTCGGACATGGATTTCCACGGCATCGGCTTGGTCATCTGCGGTGTGTTCGACGATGCGGCGGCGGAGCTCGGTGTCGTCAGTTTCGCGGGCATGCTGATACATGGCGGCACAGGTGGGGCAGAGGGCGAGGCGGTTCTGTTTGTGGTGTGCGTCCATGTCTCTGATGCACTGCACCGCCTCGAAGTAATGCTCCCCAGATTGCAGCTTGAACGGCATTTCATTGTGGCAGCATTGGCAAACGAGCTGCCCCTCGGGGTTCTTGTACTTTGCACGCAGGTATGTTTTGGCCTGGGCAGCGACCTCGGATATTCCTTTCTGGACGGAGCGCTCCAGTTGGACGCTCTCCTTGCTGGGCGCATCCGCCATATTGGCCAGGACATTTTCTCGTCTCCGGTCCGGATCGGGTACGGACTGCTTGGGCTGTTCGGTTTGCTTGCGCTGCGCAACAAATGTCCGAAGGTCGGACAGCGTTAGGCCTTCTTTTTTAAGTTCCGCGAACTCTTCGGCCTCCTCCGCAGAAGCGAAGCCCATCCTCTGAGCATCGCGGTTACGGCTCTGGTATTCCTCACTGCGCTTTCTGGCGTTCTCACCAAAGCCAATTGCGGTCAGCAGGCCATTACGATCATCAAAGGGAAAGTCCGTGCGCAGATCTTCCTTGGTCATGTCTCCGGGCCTGCGAAATCCCCCTGACTTATCCGGTATCCAGGCATGTCTTTGCAAGTGATACACAAGCTGTGACTCTTTACGTTGGGTATCGAATGTTTTATTTGGCCGGAACTGCGCTTCTGCACACGCCTTGTCTGCACGGCACAAAGCGTCCCAAATCAGGCGGCTCGCTGAAACTGAAGATTTGCCAAGGTATTTTTCGATTCCTGGAATCGAAAAATCACTATCAATATGAGAGTCGGTCCACCTTGTCCCTGAATGATAGTCTTGTCGCAAGTCGCTTCTGTGGGGATTGTTGACTGTACTTATCTCTTTGACCTTTAGCTCGTGCATCACCCCGACAGCCTTGAGGTAAGCCACGAAATCCTTCAGGTCCTTGCCGAGCGCGTCCTGATAGCCTGCCCATACAGCAGGTTTTTCATGGATGTCGACGACGCCTGTTAGACCTGTTTGTTCATAGGGGCCATCCAGGCAAAGGTTTTTTGGTGCGTGGGTCTTCTCCACCCTGTCCTCGTTTACAGAATCCACCAGAAACGATGCACCTTCAAACAGACCCGTGTCTGTCAAGTTCTGTTTCCAATACCGGATGAACTGCTTGATGTGCTCTATGTGTGTCTTGAGTGCGAAGGATTGGCCAGTGCGGTACTGCTCCAGAATCCTCTCGATACCTGCCTTTGCATCGAAAGGCCGGACGCCCGCATGCTCAAGGAATGATTTGGCGGATTTCTTCTGGGTTTCCGAACGCCCAATAGTGTAGACCGATGGCTTAACAAAAAATAAGTCGGGCGGGATCGCGTTCCTTTCTTCTCCGGGTGAGAAATAGGCTTCCCCAGCTGTGGTGTGCTGATTGCCATTATCAGATACGACCCGAATGATGCGCAGACCGTTAACCTGGATATGTTTCTTGTGCTCATCGCACGTCTCGCCAAGCAAGGCATAAAACCGGAGCAACCAGGCATCGTCTTTCTGAGCGATGAAATTCTCGATGAGATTCTTATGCTGGTCGTTTTCAGCTTGGTACTGCGGCGAGTAGGCGTAAAGATGAGGTTCGCTCACCGCCTTCGCTAGTTCACCCCACTCCCATCTATCAATCTCAAGGCTATTCAAGAAGAGTGCCTCACGCTGATTCTCCTGAGGAGGATTCTTAGCCCAACGCGCCGCCCCATCTCTCGTCAGCATCGACAGGTCGTCATCTTCTAGCACTTCGTGAATCCGCGCCAAGCCACGATAGAGCGCACCTGCGGGTGCATACGTACCGCTCTTGGTCGGGGTCAGGGCATCCTCCTTAAATGCCAGCACTATCGCTTCACGGATCGGTTCGTAAAAATCCGGGAGGTTGTCTTGCGGGTTGGGTAATGCGGCCAGAAAGCCTACCGTCAACATGCCCTGGTCGCGAATCTTAGAAAGCGACTCAACCACTAATTCAGCTATGCGATCACGAAGGACATGGTTGGCCTTGCAGTCACGCACGCTGTCCCTTGCAACCGTCGAGGCGAAGGGGGCGTGAATGTGGAAACGCAAGTTCGATGGTTCCTTATCAGCCGGGAAATAGATGGAAACTTGCCCATGATCAAGCGGATCAATTTTCCAGGTCGGGCTGCCTTTCTTGCCGTCCCCTTCTGTGAGGCTGTAGGCAATGGCAATTCGGCACTGCTTGGATTGACCGTCCTCATCCTTGATCGCGACCTCCTTATCAAATCGCAGCCAGTATGTGATTTTCTTCACCTGCCCCGGCTGGCTGATGTGGATTGCAATGTATCCATCCTTGCTTTCGAATCGTTCAAGCACACCGAGCGACCCGTCAGGAAGCAGGTATTCGATCTTGCGGATATGGCTCAAGAACAGCAGCGTGTTGTCGCCAAGCGCACGCAAGCCGCGCTCGATTTCCTCGGCGGCCAGTTCTCGGGATTTCCTCTGACTGTCGAACGGGAAGACAAACTGGGTTTCGCGCGCGCCCATTCGCGTGCGAGGCACCCCTTCAGTTTCGGGCACGACAAGGTCGTGGATGCGAAAGTGGAAGTCGCCCGAATGAATTTCTGGTGTGTTGGTGTAGGCGAAGACCGCCTTGAAGCCGACCCCGAATTTGCCAATGCTGGTGGGGTCATCACGTTTGGTACTGGTGCCGATGCTGGTAATGGATTTGACATTCTCGATCGAGAAAAGCCGATCACCATCATGCTCAAACTCGACGCTCCCTTCGGTCAGGGTGAATTGGACGGTTGTGGCGTGTGTGTCCTCAGCGTTCTGTAGCAACTCGTAGATGAAGTGTGCGTTATCAGGGTAGAGCTCGGTGAGCAACCGTTTGATGCCATCCTCAAAACCGTTTTCGCGGTTGGCGTCCACCCATTTGCGTCGCGTCTCTCGCAGTTTCTCCAGACTCATTTCTCCCCCTCCACCATCAGGACGCCGAACGCTACTGCTTCCGCGATGATGTCACCTTGCGCGGCGGCCTGTTTCAATTCTGCCGCCCGGCGTTCGTAGTCCCGTTTCGCTGCTTCGATCTGCGATTCCCGCATACGTCGGATGCGGGAATCGGTGGCGCTGTCGCGTTGTTCTTCCAGTAGCGCGATTCGCGCGCCATGAGTGATGTCGAGCGAAACGAGCCGCGATTGGGCGACATAGCCGACCTGTTCGATGTGTCCGGCACGGGCGTCGCTCCACAAGAAGTAATGGGTTTGTTCGAGGGCGTGTTCCTCGTCCGGTGTGATGGGCTGGGCTAGCTCGCCTGACCGAGCGGATTCCAACAGTTCGAGCATGCGCTCGGCCACGGACGGATCGCCACAAACGGGCTGAAAGGTGAAATCTTCCTTGAGGCCAAGTTTGCGCCAGCGGTAGATGGCATAGGGATGCCGCCCCGCAGGCAGGTCGCTGGCTGTAACGATCAGGTTGCCGATGAGGGGCGTCGCGGGTTCGATGGCGTGGGCAGCCTGCCGGACCAGTGGATGGGTAGGGGTGATGAATGCAATGTCACGCCGGTCGGCGGCAGTGACGGCGTCGAAGGTGAGGGTGAGGTAGGGATCGTTGCCTTTCAGCCAACGTTGCCAGGTTTGGGCGATCGCACCGCTAAGGCCAAGGGGCTGGAAGTCGGCGAGAAGTTTATCCCGCGTCTCTTGCCCGAGTTGCAGGGTGGTGACGGGCTTATGGCCCAGACCCACAGGCAGATTGCCGGTGCCGAGAGATTCCAGGTAACGCGACACTAGGTTGGCGAGCATGGCTGGGGCGAGCCAGAAGCTGGCAGCCTGCTTGACCAGATCCTCGTCGCGCTTGGGCAGGCTCAGACCGAAAAGTTTGGACTGCTCCTCTTCCAGTTTGGCCTGCTCTTGGATGACACGGATTTCGTTCTCGGCCAGTTGTTGCAGGCGCTTGATTTGTTCTTCCGGGGTAAGCGTGATGTTCTCGGCAATGTCGTGGATTTCGCGAGTAAGCCGCCCGAGGATTTCCTCGCTGCCACCCAGGGCCTGGCGAAATACACCGATACGCAACAGACAGCGTTCGTAGATTTCTGCATCCACGGTACCGGGGGTAATGAGGTTGTAGATCGCCACGGTTTCGCTTTTCTGCCCGTAGCGGTCGATACGGCCTATGCGCTGCTCGACACGCATGGGATTCCAGGGCAGGTCGTAATTCACCAGGCCGTCGCAGAACTGAAAGTCGAGACCTTCGCAGCCGACTTCGGAGGAGAGCAGCACATCCAGCGCCTGCGGGTCCTCCTTTCCCAAGCTGAAACGGTGGCGCAGGGCGCGGCGCTCGTCATCTGGAATGTCGCCATGTATGAGGCCAAGGCGAATGGATTGACCCGTCAGTCGCTCTACCAGATAGGCCAGCGTATGGCGGAAGGTGCTGAACACCAGAAGCTTGTTGTTGGCCAGCTTTTGCTTGTCACGGATGACTTTGAGGAAGGCATCGAACTTGGGGTCGGGGCCCGTGAGCGCACGGGCTCGCTGGATGAGGGTGTCCACCTCGGACCGGAATTCGTCGAAGACGCTACCAATGACTTCGGGTGTGTCATCGTCGCTTGCCTCGCTCAATTCGATTTGAGAGAGATGGCGAAGGAGTATTGCCTCCAGCAACGGGGCGAGCCCGAATACGCAGCTAGCCACCTGGCGACGCACGGTGGTGAGCATGAACATCAAGTTCTGGTTGCCGTGACGGTGGGCCAGGATGCGTGCGATGAGGTCAATCAGGCCGCCATGTAGTTCAGCCTGCTCGGGGGTGAATTCAACTGCCACGGTTTCTGGTTTACGCGTGGTGAAGCTGCCGATGTCGCGCCGCCGCGTGCGGTTGATGAGGGGCGAGAATGTATAGAGGTCTTCCAGTTGACGAATGAGGGCAAGGCGGGCTTCAGTTTCGCCGTCCTCCGCATTCAGATGGTCATAGGCTTGTTGCAAATTGGGGTTGGATGTCAACACACCACGGCCCCATGTGGTGGCGATAGCTGTCTCGATAGCAGCACGGGTGGCGGACTTCCAGTCTGGCCGCGCCGCCCTTGCGGCTTCAATGGCAATGTTGATATGTGGGTTGGGCTCGGCCATCTGCTCGAAGGCCTGTCGGCTAGGCAGGACATCGGGGCGCAGGACGTGCAGCAGGTTAAAAAGATCGTTGTCGCCAAGTTGGATCGGTGTGGCGGAGAGCAGGACTACGGCCTCGGCGTTGTCGCAGAAGTGGCGCACGCAGCGATACGCCCATGTGTCGGTATTGCGTATGTGGTGAGCCTCGTCAACGATGACGAGATCGAAGGCGGGAGGTGGATCAAGGTCAAGCAGGCCGCGTTGTTTCTTGCGCCCCTGCTGATTTCCCATCAACAAGGTTTCATCGAGCAGGGAGTAAGGCAGGATTGCACGCGTGTATTGCTGCGGCCAGATACCGTCGAGGTGTGTTTCCTCGATGCAATAACGCAATGCGGCACCGTCAAGATGGGTGAACTGTTCGTCGAAGCGCTTCATTTCCTCCTGCCACTTGCGTTCCGCTACCAGCGGTTTGGGACAGATCACCAGCACGGATCGTAGCTCACGCCTGGCCTGGAGTTCTTTCAGGATGAGGCCAGCTTCAATGGTCTTGCCCACGCCCACTTCGTCGGCGATGAGCAGACGTGGCCGGTCGGCCTGGATGAGCTTGAGCACGGGTCGAAACTGGTAAGGCACGAAGTTGATGCGCGAGGCAAACAGCGAATAAAGATGACCAGTGCTCGGGTGACGTAGTTGCAATGCGGCGAGCGCCGCATGTAAAGCTTCCGGAGTGACACTGGTGCGGGAGGGGCCGGAGGCTACGGGCTCAAGCTGAGAGGCGTAGCAAGTCACTACCGTGCCATCGTGAAAGACCTGATAGCGATCTTCCGGGTCACCTGACAGGTGGGCAATGACCGCGCCTGTCACCTTGAATTCGGCTTTGAGGCGGACGATCGTACCCGGTGCAAATCCGCCCCGCTGCATTGTTTGGGGGGGGTGAACATTTGCAACTGACAGGCTGGCCTGTCGCGACTCTTCAAGTTTTTGGACGAGACTTGCATCTGCGCCAATAGCGCGCATGAGCCTAGCGAGGGTGTCGTAGTCGCGGTAACAGTCTTCCTGGCTGGGCTGTGTTCCCGCCTGATGTGCCCAGCGGTTACGTATAGATTGGGTTTCCTTCAACCAACTACGTGCTTCCCGTTGCAAACTGGTGGCGGAAGAAAGTTCGCCCCAGTTTTGATCGAGCACACGCAGCAAGGCGGCGAAATCCAACAGGTCAAGGCTAGGCTGATGCGGTTCAGGCAGGGATCGGCGTTGCTGGAAAGTAAGTGAATCCAGGACGTAGCATTGCCACCAATTGTCTGTTCGCCCCACAAGATTTTTATTCAGGAAGCGGCGCAGTTCGGTGGCGCAATCATGAAGCAGGCTTTGCATTTTTCTTAATACTCCCCTCTTAACCCAGAGCATCATAAAGCACTTGCTGTTTTGATGACCTGGATAGAGCCGGGACCATCTCCGTTGACGGAGTCGGCCATCTAGGTTGTGACCGCCCCAATGTCGGCAACCTTATGGACACCGGTCATACAACTGTGGCAACGCCACCGGCCGCAAAGGCCGATGTTCGGACGGTCGAAATAATTACGCCGACCGTCGGCAACCCGCCGATGGCGTCCGTCAAGAGCATCGACGACGACGGATAATAGCTACAAGAAAAAAATGGGACGCCTTAGCGTCCCATTTGATTTCAGCGTCTGATTCCGGCAAACCGGCGATCAGTTGACCTTGGGATCCAGTTCGCCCTTGTCGTAGCGCTTCTGCATCTCTTCCAGGCTGAACACCTTCTTGATCTTGCTGGCCTGGCCGGCGGCGCCGAAGGCTTCGTAACGATTTTTGCAAATGTCGCTCATGCCCTTGGTGGCTTCCTTGAGGAACTTGCGCGGGTCGAAGTTCGACTTGTTCTCGGCCAGATGCTTGCGGATCGCGCCGGTGGAGGCCATGCGCAGGTCGGTATCGATGTTGACCTTGCGCACGCCGTTCTTGATGCCTTCGACGATTTCGCTGACCGGCACGCCGTAGGTCTGGCCCATGTCGCCGCCGTAGCTGTTGATGATGGCGAGCCAGTCTTCCGGCACGGAAGAGGAACCATGCATCACCAGATGGACGTTGGGGATGCGGGCGTGGATTTCCTTGACGCGGTCGATGCGCAGCACCTTGCCGGTGGGCTTCTGGGTGAACTTGTAGGCGCCGTGCGAGGTGCCGATGGCGATCGCCAGCGCGTCGACGTGGGTCTTGGTGACGAAATCGGCCGCTTCGTCGGGGTCGGTCAGCAGCATGGAGTGGTCGAGCGTGCCCTCGGCGCCGTGGCCGTCTTCCTCGCCGGCCTTGCCGGTCTCGAGCGAGCCCAGGCAGCCCAGTTCGCCTTCGACCGAGACGCCGCAGGCATGCGCCAATTCGGACACCTTGCGGGTGGTGTCGACGTTGTATTCGTAGGAAGCGGGGGTCTTGCCGTCTTCCTTCAGCGAGCCGTCCATCATCACCGAGCTGAAGCCGGACTGGATGGAGCGGAAGCAGATGCTGGGCGACGCGCCGTGATCCTGGTGCATGCAGACGGGAATCTGCGGATACATCTCGATCGCGGCGAGGATCAGGTGGCGCAGGAAGGGCTCGCCGGCGTAGGAACGCGCGCCGGCGGAACCCTGCAGGATCACCGGCGAATCGACGGCGGCGGCGGCCTGCATGATGGCATGGACCTGTTCCATGTTGTTGACGTTGAACGCAGGCAGGCCATAACCGTTTTCGGCGGCATGGTCCAGCAATTGACGAAGGGAAATCAGGGCCATTTACAGTCTCCTAGGTTGATAAATGTATTGCGGAAATCAGGATTTTCTCGAACCGCCCACGCGGACGATTTTCATGGTGTTGGTGCCGCCCGACTGGCCGATGGGCTCGCCGATGGTCAGCAGGATCAGGTCACCGTCGCGAACCGCGCCACGCCGCCGCAACTCTTCCTCGGCTTCGGCCAGCAGCACGTCGCGCTCCTTGCTGGCGGTTTTCAGGTTGATCGGATAGACACCGCGGAAAAGAGTGACTTTTCTACGGGTTTCGACCCGCGGTGTCAAGGCATAGATCGGCACACTGGTCGACAGCCGGCTCATCCACAGACAAGTATTGCCGGATTCGGTGAGCGCCGCGATCGCCTTGATGTTGAGATGGACCGAGGTGAACGCAGCCGACATGGCGATCGCCTCGTCGGCACGCAGGAAGCTGTGATCGAGCCGCTCCTTGGTGAACACCGGCTCGGCTTCTTTTTCGGCGCCCAGGCACACCCGGTCCATCGCCTGAATCGCCTCGAGCGGGTACTGGCCCGCTGCGGTTTCGGCCGACAACATCACCGCATCGGTTCCGTCGAGCACGGCGTTGGCGACGTCGGAGACTTCAGCGCGGGTCGGGATCGGGCTGGTAATCATCGACTCCATCATCTGGGTCGCCGTGATGACCAGTTTATTGCGTTCGATCGCCATCCTGATCATGCGCTTCTGCAGGGCGGGCACAGCGGCGTCGCCGACTTCCACGCCGAGGTCGCCGCGCGCCACCATGATCGCATCGGAGGCTTCGAGGATTTCTTCCAGGTTTTCGATCGCTTCGGTGCGTTCGATCTTGGCAACCAGCTGACTCTTGCCGCCGGCCGCGCGCAGCAGTTCGCGCGCCTGGCGCATGTCGGCTGCAGAACGCGGGAACGACACGGCCAGGTAGTCCGCCTTCAGGGCGGCGGCGGTCTTGATGTCCTCGATGTCCTTTTCGGTCAGTGCGGCCGCCGACAGGCCGCCGCCCTTGCGGTTGATGCCCTTGTTGTTGGACAGCACGCCGCCCTGCACCA
>CAYVOR010000042.1:0-22234 GCA_964452995.1 uncultured Thiobacillus sp. | reverse complement strand
CGCATCAACGAAGCCTTCGACAATGAACGCCGTTTCACCGCGGATGCCGCGCACGAACTGCGCACGCCGCTGGCGGCATTGAAAGTGCAGGCGCAGGTCGCGCTGCGCGCGCAAACGATCGACAGCCAGCAACACGCACTCGCACAGGTAATTGCGGGGGTGGACCGGATGACGCATCTGGTCGAACAATTGCTGACGCTGGCGCGTGTCGATCCCTCCACGCAGGACAGCGTGCCGCTGCCACTGGATCCTGCCGGAATCGTGGCGACGGTGAGCGAAGAACTTTTGCCGCAGGCACAACGCCGCGGACAAACGCTGGCGGTCGAGACGGCAACGGGATGCCGGATTGCAATCGCACCGGCGTGGCTGCAGATCGCGGTCCGCAACCTGATCGACAACGCCGTGCACTACGCGGGGGAGGGCGCGCGTATCGAGGTGCGCCTGACTCGTGATGGAACGGGCTGCGCCATTACGGTGGCAGACGACGGCCCGGGCGTGGCACCTGCGTTGCGGTCGCAACTCGGCGCCCGTTTCGTGCGCGGCGAGGTCGATAACGAGGGATGTGGCCTCGGTCTGTCCATCGTCGCGCGCATTGCGGCGCTCGCGCATGCCCGGTTTGAACTGGGCGACGGATTGCTGCGCGCGGATGGCGGCCACGGATTCGCAGCCACGCTGCGTTTCAACGCAGCGACCGTTCCCGTCTGATCCCGACCGCGTCCGGCGAGCCGGCTAGCGGCGGGGACCCGGCCCCATGCCGGAACCCATGCCCGAGCCTGGTCCCATGCCGGAGCCGGGCCCCATCCCCGCGGGCGGCATGTCGGGCAGGGTCTTGCCCTGGGCTTGTGCCCGTTCCTGCATCTGCTTGTGATGGTCCAGGCGGAAGGCTTCGCGTTCCTGCCGGGTGTTCAGTGTGCGCATGTGATTGCGGTATTCGATCCGCTCCTGCCGCGTCATCAGTTCGGAGCCGTAAATGCGATCCCGGTCCTGCACCTGGGTGCGATCCTGATCGCGTGCCTGGTCGGCGGCATGCCCTGGCATGATGCCTGCCATCCCCAGGAAAAGGGCAAGGGCGGCCAGGGATATGCGTGATGGGTGTTTCATCTTTGTCTCCTTGACGAGAAGGAAATGTCCTCACACCCGACATCGCGTGTGGTCACATCGCCCGTTTCTAATTTAGTACAAAATACCCACTTACCCTAATGCGGAATCCTTCCTGCCTGGATAGCCTGGCAACCGCCGGCCATCACATTGGCCTGCACAACCGGGGGGGGGGCCGGCGGGTTTGCGCGCGGTCACCCCGGCGTCATTTCACCGGCATGCGCAGCGCACATGAAGATGCCGGCGCGCATGCGGCGAATTCGCAGTCAAAAATCCTGCCCGGCCTGATGGGCGGCTGGGCGCACACGCCAGCAGTATCGTCGGGAAATGGAAGCGCGCGCGCGGCCGGATACTTCGACACGGGTTCCGCTCACGACCGGCGCTTGCGCGGTTCATAGTGCACCACGGCACGCATGATCTCGGAATAGGGGAAATCGGCGATATCGCCGAATCGCTCCATGCCTTGCAGTATGGTAGCGGCGATGTCAGTGTCAGCGTCGGCGCTACCGTCCAGCGCTGCCGACAGACCCCGCACGCCGCCGCACTGGGCGCGGATTTCCTTGCCGAATGGCCACGGTGTATCGAGCGTGATCCTGAGCGCAAACTGCGCGTTCTCGTGCAGATCCCGGTAAAACGTCAGGCAGTGTTCGCGCACCACGGGATCGCCGCAGCCAATCGCCTCGCGCTCGGCGAGATTCAGCTTGCGCGAGCGGCCGCAACCCACGCAACGCGACAACTGAGCACGCTCGAAGGGGCAACTGTATTCAATGTAAGCTTTTCTTGCCTGTCGATAAGCGTCTTCGTTGTATTCAGCCATGACAACTTAATCAAAGTTGATCAAAAACCAGCGACCTCGCGCACGTCCCGGGCTGCCGATGCAAGCGGTTTATGAGCCGCTTTTACCATTCGTCGCCCGTCAGCCGCTGATCCAGTTCGCGCTCCGCCGCCAGCGTCTCCTGGGCAACGATCTCGTTCTCGGCGAAGATCATCTTGTACTTGTCACCGGTTTTGGGATCGAGTGTCTTGCGCAGTTCGTTGACGTGGGCCTTGGCTTCCTTGAAGCTCGCCCACTCTCCCTGCTTTTCCAGCACTTTGAACATTCCAAGTCGAAAAACGTAGTAGGGCATGGTGATTCCTCAGTTCAGTCTGCCGTGACACAGCTTGTACTTCTTGCCCGAGCCACACGGGCAGGGGTCGTTACGTCCGACCCTGGGATAGGCGTCGGCCGGAACCGGGGTCTTGGCGGAGGCGGCTGCAGCTTCGGCAAAATCCGCCGCTTCATCGTAGTCGGCGTGCTGGAACTGCACGTTGGACAGTTCCTCGTGCAGTTCGACCGCCTGCACATCTTCGGGTGCGCGGATCTGAACCGTCGTGGTGATTTGCGTAACCTCGGTCTTGATCGCCGTGAGCATGGCGGAGAACAGTTCGAACGCCTCGCGCTTGTATTCCTGCTTCGGCTGCTTCTGCGCGTAACCACGCAGGTGTATGCCCTGGCGCAGATGATCCAGCGCCGACAGATGTTCGCGCCAGTGGGTATCCATGCTTTGCAGCATCACGGCACGCTCGAACTGGCGCAGGCTGTCTGCGCCGACCTGGGCTTCCTTCTCGCGGTAGATCGCGTCGGCTGCCTCCAGAATTTTCTTGCGCAGGCCTTCTTCGTTCAGGGTTTTCTCATCGTCCAGCCACTGCTGCAGCGGCAGGTCGAGCGAGAACTGCGCAGCCAGCGTTTTTTCCAGTCCGCCCACGTCCCACTGTTCGTCCATGCTGCCTGGCGGAATATGCAGATTGACCGTCTCGTCCAGCACATTGTCGCGCATGGCGCGAACGGTTTCGCCGATGTCGGTGCTCGCCAGCAGTTCGTTACGCTGCTCATAGATCACCTTGCGCTGGTCGTTCGAGACGTCATCGTATTCGAGCAGCTGCTTGCGGATATCGAAGTTGCGCTGTTCGACCTTGCACTGTGCGTTCTCGATTGCGCGTGTCACCCACGGATGCTCGATAGCTTCGCCTTCGGGCATCTTCAGGCGGTTCATGATGGCGGAAACGCGGTCGGACGCGAAGATGCGCAGCAGCGGGTCTTCCAGCGACAGGAAGAAGCGGCTGGAGCCGGGGTCGCCCTGACGTCCGGAACGGCCGCGCAGCTGGTTGTCGACGCGACGCGATTCGTGGCGCTCGGTACCGATGATGTGCAAACCGCCGGCCGCCAGCACGGCGTCGTGACGCGGCTGCCAGTCGGCCTTGAGCGCGGCGATACGGGCGTCCTTGTCGGCGTCGGTCAGAGTTTCGTCGAGGCGAATCGTGTCGATTTCCCTCTGGATGCTACCACCCAGCACGATGTCGGTGCCGCGACCCGCCATGTTGGTGGCGATGGTAATGCCGCCCGGCATCCCCGCCTGCGCGATCACCTCGGCTTCACGCTCGTGCTGCTTGGCGTTCAGCACATTGTGCGGCAGTCCGGCCCGGGTCAGTTCGGCGGACAGGTGTTCGTTGGCCTCGATCGATGTGGTACCGACCAGCACTGGCTGGCCGTTGGCATTGCGCGCGCTGATGTCGTTGATCACCGCCTGGTCGCGTTCCGCGGCCGTGCGGTAGACCTGGTCCTGCTCATCCTTGCGGATCATCGGCCGGTGGGTCGGGATGACCACGGTTTCCAGGCCGTAGATGCTCTGGAATTCGAAGGCCTCGGTGTCGGCCGTCCCCGTCATGCCCGACAGCTTCTGATACATGCGGAAATAGTTCTGGAAGGTGATCGACGCCAGCGTCTGGTTTTCCTTCTGGATCGACACGCCCTCCTTGGCCTCCACTGCCTGGTGCAAGCCTTCCGACCAGCGGCGTCCGCTCATCAGGCGGCCGGTAAACTCATCGACGATGACAACCTCGTCGTTTTGCACCACGTAATGCTGGTCACGGAAATACAGGGCGTGTGCGCGCAACGAGGCGTACACGTGGTGCATCAGCATGATGTTGGAAGCGTCGTAGAGGCTGCCGCCCGGTTGCAGCAGGCCCATCTCGGTGAGGATGGCCTCGACCTTCTCGTGTCCGGTTTCGGACAGCAGTACCTGGCGCCCCTTCTCGTCGACCGAGTAGTCGCCCTCTGACTCCTCGTCTTTCTGGCGGGTCAGGCGCGGCGGCACCGCGTTGACCTTGATGTACAGGTCGGTGTTGTCGTCCGCCTGGCCGGAAATGATCAGCGGCGTGCGCGCCTCGTCGATCAGGATCGAGTCGACTTCGTCGATGATGCCGAAGGCCAGCGGACGCTGCACCTTCTCGCTCATCTGATACACCATGTTGTCGCGCAGGTAGTCGAAGCCGTATTCGTTGTTGGTGCCGTAGGTGATGTCGGCGGCGTAGGCGGCCTGCTTCTGGTCGTGCGGCATCTGCGACAGGTTGACGCCGGTGGTCAGGCCGAGAAACCCATAGAGCCTGCTCATCGATTCGGCATCGCGCTGCGCCAGATAGTCATTCACCGTGACCACGTGCACACCTTTGCCCACCAGGGCATTCAGGTAGGCGGCCAGTGTCGCCATCAGCGTCTTGCCCTCGCCGGTACGCATCTCGGCGATCTTGCCGTCGTGCAATACCATGCCGCCCACCATCTGCACGTCGAAGTGGCGCATGCCGAGTACCCGGCGGGAGGATTCGCGCACGACGGCAAAGGCTTCCGGCAGCAGCGCGTCGAGCGCTTCGCCATTGTCCAGCCGCGATCTGAAGCCGGCCGTCTTGGCGGCCAGTTCGGCATCGGACAATTTCTCCATCGCCGGTTCCAGCGCATTGATCGCTTTTACCTTTTGCAGGTATTGTTTGACCAGCCGCTCATTGCGGCTGCCGAAGACTTTCTTGAATAGGGATTGCAGCATGAGGGACCCGAAATGTCCGCAGGACGCGGTAAACCGTTGAATATTAGCATAGCGAGGCCGGCATTCCGTGACGCCGGCACGTCACGTCCATGAGCGCATCGAGCCTAGCCGACCTGCTCGCCAGCCAGCTGCCCAACAGTCTGGCCGTACGCGCCCGGACTCTGCTGCAGACTCAGGCGGCGCTCGATCGTTCCCTGCCTGCCGCGCTGGCCGGCCATGTCCGCGTCATGCAGCTGGAAAACGGCGTCCTGAGCCTCGCCTGCGACAGCGGGGCCGTCGCCAGCCGCCTGCGTCACCAGACCGACGCGCTGCTCGTCGATCTCGGCAAGCACGGCGTCATGACGACAGCCGTCCGCGTCAGCGTCAATCCCGAACTGCTGGCGCGTTACGTCCATCCCGTCGAGAAAACCGGTCTGCCGCCCGCCGCACTCGAGCGCCTGGAACATCTCAATGCGGAAATTGAAGATGGCCCGCTGAAGGACGCCCTGGGCAACCTGCTTCGCCATCACCGGAAAACCTGACAGAACGGCGTTGCGCCCGCGCCGATCCGATCCGATCCGAACCGATCCGATCGCACATCATGACCACCTCAATGCTCCGCATTATCTGAACCAGGCCCGTCCATCAAAAACAAAAAGGCCGCACCCGTGGATGCGGCCTTTTCGCGTACAGCCCTGAAGCGTGCTTACTTGACGATCAGTTCCACGCGCCGGTTCTTGGCGCGACCTTCGCGGGTGGCGTTGGTATAGGCGGGTTGGGTCTCCCCTTCGCCCCGGGTGGTCAACCGATCGGCAGCGATGTCCTTGCTGATGAAGTAATCGTATACCGACTTGGCGCGGCGCTCGGACAGGCCCTGGTTATACTCTGCGGGACCGGTGCTGTCGGTGTGACCGACTACGTCCACGCTGATGTCCGTGCGGTGATTCAGCACCGTCACGGCCTCGTCGAGAATACCGATCGCGTTCGGGCGCAGGCGGGCGGAATCAAACTCGAAATTCACGCCTTCCAGGATCACCACCTTGTCGCCTGACTTGGCTTGATCGAGTTGCTGTGCCTGCGGGGTCGTGAGTGCCGGTGCGACCGGGGCCGGGGCGGGCTCCGGCACAGGGGCGGGGGCCGGGGCGGGCTCCGGCGCAGGGGCGGGCTCTGCAACGGGAGCAGGAGCGGGCTGGGCTTTCTGACCAAGCGCGATGTTCAATCCAACGCTGACGATCGCGTCGCCGAAGCTGCTCTCACGATATGCGTTGGTGGCGTTGCCGTCCATGCGATAGCGTGCGTCGGCGCGCAGGGAGATATTGTCGGTCAGACGCTTCATGATGCCGAGGCCGATATTGCCCATCAGGCCGGTGTCATGCTTGCCCGGAATGTCGGTATACATGGCGCCGATCCCCAGCACTCCATAGGGCGTGAAGTCGGCATTGCGGTTGAAGAGGTAGAGTGCGTCGACGCCCAGACCCCACAGATCGTAACCGCCGCTACCGACCTCGTTATCAAGCGAACTGCCCGTCAGCGACAATTCCATGTTCAGGTGCTCGGTAATGGGCTTGCCAAGCGCCAGACCGCCGCCCCAGCCGTCGTCGGCACGACGATCGGTATCGGAGAAAGTGTAGTTCACGGTCGGCGCGACATAGAGGCGGTCATCTGCCGCCTGCGCCTGCAGAGCCGTGCCGGCCAGAGCAATGAAAACGGACAGGGTCTTGATACGCATAGCTTACTCCTCGGGATCGTCGGACTAATAAAATGAGCGAATATTGTAATTAAGCAAATACCGCTTCCTGTCGCCAGGAGAGCAGTTTGACACAATGTTACCCTTTCCAGGCCAGGTATAGCTAGCCTCGACTACCTTGTAAACAACACCATTACATGTTGCGTTTTCACATGCGCCGGCGCGAAATACGTCCCGCATTCAGGCAATGTAGCCCCTGCGCCCCATTTTTATAGCATCAATTCCGTCCGTAACTGTGGTTTTTGCGCATCATTGTTCACCTCAGCACCACCCGTTCCACCACAAACAGCAAGGCTGCAATGAAACCAAAAACGATCGCGAAGCGCAGCACACGCCCCAGGATCACGAGGTATTTGCGGTTGCGGGTGAACAGCCAGGCTAGCCCGAGCGCGGCCACTGCAATGAGCAGGGCCACGATCATCAGACGAACGACGATCATGCGGTGAGCGGGTGGAGCCGGAGAAAGGCGAGGGGGACGTCTTCGTTACGCTCGAAGCTGACGAACTCCCAGGATTCCTGGTGCTGCAGCAATTCGCGCAGCAACGCGTTGTTGAGTGCGTGACCGGATTTATGGGCCTCAAACGCGCCGATGACCGGATGGCCCAGCAGGTACAAGTCGCCGATGGCGTCGAGCACCTTGTGTTTGACGAACTCGTCGTCATAGCGCAGACCGTCCTGGTTCAGCACGCGGAATTCGTCCATGACGATGGCGTTGTCGAGCGAGCCGCCCAACGCGAGCCCGCTGTTGCGCAAGGCCTCGACTTCGTGCATGAAGCCGAAGGTACGGGCGCGCGCGACTTCCTTCGTGTAGGCCGTGTCGGCAAAATCGATGCTGACGGTTTTGCTGCTCTTGTCGAACACAGGGTGCTTGAAATCGATGGTGAACTCGACCTTGAAGCCGTTGTGCGGAACGAAGCGCGCCCATTTGTCGCCGTCCTTCACCTCGATCGGCTGCTTGATGCGCACATACCGCTTGGCCGCATCCTGTTCGACGATGCCGGCGGACTGCAGCAGGAACACGAACGGTGCCGAGGAGCCGTCCATGATGGGGATCTCGGGACCGGTCAGATCGACCAGCAGGTTGTCGATGCCGAGCCCGGCAAGGGCCGACATCAGATGCTCGACGGTCGACACCCTGGCCGGTCCGAACTCAAGCATCGAGCACAGCCGGGTGTCGGTAACCAGAAACGGATCGGCCTTGAGTTCGACCGGCGGATCGAGGTCCATGCGCCTGAACACAATGCCGGCATCGGGCCCGGCAGGGCGCAGGGTCATCTCGACCTTGACGCCGGAATGCAGGCCGACGCCTGTCGCTTTGACAGGCGTTTTTAGCGTACGTTGTTTGATCATTCCGTCATTTTAACCGGTCGTGGAACGGGCCGCTCTGTACAGGGAACCGGGGTAAGACCCGGCTCCATGCGGGCGAGTTCACCCGGCCACGGGTGGTCTGCCGCATAGGGCCCCGATCCGCCATGAGCGCAAGCCCATGGCGGAACCGTACGGAAAACATCCGCGCTCAGTCTGCCTGGCGGCGCAGGAAGGCCGGTATATCCAGGGTGTCGATACCGGAATCGGTCATCGCCTGGATGGTGCGGCTACGGCGACTGGTCATCACGCTGGGCAGCTCCTCGCTATGGCCGTTCACCATCATCGGCGCATCGTCGGTACCGGTACGGATGATCTGCATCGGCTTCTGGTTCTGCCGGGCAACCGGATTACCGAGGCCGGTGGCGACCATGGTGACGCGCAGGGCGTCTTCCATGCTGTCGTCGAGCACCTGACCGACAATGACGGTTGCCTCTTCGGCGGTGAAGCTCTTGATGGTGTTCATCACCTCATGGATTTCCTTCATCTTGACGGTGGATGCGGCGGTGATGTTGACCAGCACGCCGCGTGCGCCGGCCAGATTGACGTCTTCCAGCAACGGGCTGGCCACGGCCTGCTCGGCGGCAATGCGGGCGCGGTTCTCGCCACTGGCCTGCGACGAACCCATCATCGCCATGCCCATTTCGCTCATCACGGTGCGCACGTCAGCAAAGTCGACGTTGACCAGGCCGGGACAATTGATGACTTCGGCGATGCCGCCGACCGCACCGTGCAGCACTTCGTTGGCGGCCTTGAAGGCATCGAGCATGGAGACGTCGTCGCCCAGCACCTGCATCAATTTTTCGTTGGGAATGATGATGAGCGAATCGACGTGACGCCCCAGCGCCTCGATACCGGCGTTGGCGGCACGCACGCGCTTGCCTTCGAACATGAAGGGCTTGGTGACGACCGCCACGGTCAGGATGCCGAGTTCCTTGGCGACTTCGGCCACCACCGGGGCGGCGCCGGTACCGGTGCCGCCGCCCATGCCGGCGGTGATGAACAGCATGTCGGCGCCGTCGATCAGCTCGGCGATGCGTTCGCGGTCTTCCAGCGCGGCTTCGCGGCCGACCTCCGGGTTGGCGCCCGCACCAAGGCCCTTGGTCACGCCGTTGCCAAGCTGCAGCTGCAGCTTGGCCTGGTTGCGTTTCAACGCCTGCGAATCGGTATTGATGGCGATGAATTCCACGCCATTCAATCCGGAGCTGATCATGTGGTCAACTGCATTACCGCCGCAGCCGCCTACGCCGATGACCTTGATCACTGCGTCCTGGGTATCTACATCCATCAGTTCAAACATGTTGCTTCCTCCTTATTGCCCAATCAAAAAATCACACTCAAAAATCCTTTGACGTGTTTGCCTCGATGACTCATCCATCCGACACCACCGCCAAATACCGTTTCAACGCCGCTGCGCCCATCGGGCCACGGCAGCGTCAGAAATTTCCCTTGAACCAGCTCTTCATACGCTCGAAAATGTCCTTCAAATTGTTGCCTGACAGCTTCGGCGCATCGCGTCCACGCGCTTCCAGTCCGGCCATCAGCAGACCCATGCAGGTGGCATAGCGCGGATTGCGGATAACGTCCGACAGGGCGCCTTCGTAGCGCGGCCAACCGATCCGGACCGGCATGTGGAAGACCTCCTCACCGAGTTCGACCATGCCCTGCATCGCTGCCGAGCCACCGGTAATGACGATGCCGGACGACAGCAATTCCTCGAATCCGCTGCGGCGTAATTCGGCCTGTACCAGCGAATACAGTTCTTCCATGCGCGGCTCGATGAATTCGGCCAGCGTCTGCCGCGACAGCGTGCGCGGGGGGCGGTCGCCGATGCCGGGCACTTCAATCATGTCGCGTGCATCGGCCAGTTGGCGCAGCGCGCAGCCATACTGGATCTTGATGTCTTCAGCTTCCTTTGGCGGCGTGCGCAGCGCGACGGCGATGTCGTTGTTGACCTGGTCACCCGCCACCGGAATCACTGCGGTATGACGAATCGCGCCGTTGGTGAACACTGCGATGTCGGTGGTGCCGCCGCCGATGTCGACCACACACACGCCGAGTTCCTTCTCGTCCTCGGTCAGCACTGCCATCGCCGAGGCGAGCGGCTGCAGCACCAGATCGGCGACTTCAAGCCCGCAGCGGCGCACGCACTTGATGATGTTCTGCGCGGCCGACACCGCGCCGGTGACGATATGCACCTTCACTTCGAGGCGTACCGCGCTCATGCCGAGCGGGTCGCGTACGTCTTCCTGGCCGTCGACGATGAATTCCTGCGGAATGGTGTGGAGGATCTGCTGGTCGGTCGGAATGTTGACCGCGCGTGCGGTATCGACCACGCGGTCGACGTCCATCTGGCTGATTTCCTTGTCCTTGATGGCGAACATGCCGTGCGAGTTGAAGCTCTTGATGTGGCTGCCGGCAATCCCGGTATACACCTCGCGGATCTTGCAGTCGGCCATCAGCTCGGCCTCTTCCAGCGCGCGCTGGATGGCGTTGACGGTCGCTTCGATGTTGACCACCACGCCGCGGCGCAGGCCGCGTGACGGATGCGTGCCCATGCCGATGACCGCGAGCATGCCTTCGTCGTCGATCTCCGCAACGATGCAGATGATCTTGGAGGTGCCGATATCCAGGCCGACGGCAAGATTTTTGGGATCTCTTGGCTTACTCATGTTGCATTGCACTCACTCATGTTTCACTCGGTTTAAAAGGCGTCACGCCCTTTGGCATACGCAAGGCAAAGCCGTCGCTGTAACGCAGGTCGACCATCTGTGGCGCAGGCGTGACAGCGGCTGTCTGTTCGTTTTCGGCGGGCTGCGGGAACAGGCGCGGATACAGGCTGACGAAACGTGCCAGTCGTGCGTCGGTCTGCATGCGCCCGAGCGCCAGTTGCGTGCCGGTATCGAGACGGATGCGCCAGGCACGGCGCGGTGACAGCCGCAATTCGTCGATCGTCATGCCGAGCGGGGCAAGCGCGGCCTGGTAGCGGTGATAAGCCGCGACTACCTCGGTGCTGCTCCCCTCCGGGCCGATGAGGCGCGGCAGCCTGGCGGACACCGCTGCACCAAATACCTCGCCCGTTTTGCTTACCAGCGCATCGTCGTTCCAGCGGGCAAGCGGCACATGTTCGACCAGCGAGACCACCAGGGTGTCGGGCCAGCGACGTTCCACGCGCGCCTCGCGCACCCAGGGCAGTTTTTCCATGCTGTTGCGCACATGCTCGAGATCGACCGTGAAAAAGGTGCCGCGCACCTGGCGCTCGGCCACCAGCCGGATCTGCGCTTCGGTGACGTGCGCCACTGGCGTCTTCACCTCAAGGGTGCGCAGGGCGAACCACGGCTGCGCCGTCACCCAGCTGGTCGCGCCATAGGCCAGCAGGCCGAGCGCGCCCCAGGTCAGCACGCGGGCGACCTGTGACAGGGGATGGGCGGCAAGCTCGGTCGACGTCACAGCGTCTGCTCCAGGATCGTCATGCACAAGGCATCGAACGTCAGCCCGGCGACGCGCGCCGCCATCGGCACCAGACTATGGTCGGTCATGCCGGGCGAAGTATTCACTTCCAGCAGGTAGGGGTTGCCCAAGCTGTCCAGCATGATATCGACCCGCCCCCAGCCGCGTCCGCCGACAAGGCGGAACGCCTCCAGAGCCAGCTGCCGCAGCGCCATTTCCTGCGTCTCCGGAAGGCCCGCCGGGCAGTGGTACTGGGTGTCGTTGCGCAGATATTTGGCTTCGAAATCGTAGAAATCCTTGTCTTTCGCGGGCTCCAGGCGGATTAGCGGCAGCGCATCGTCACCTAGGATGCCGACGGTGAATTCGGCGCCGTCGATGAATTTTTCGGCCATCACCAGCGTGTCGTGCTCAGCGGCGGTTTCATAGGCCGCCTTCAAGGTGCCGGGGTCGGTTACCTTGCTCATGCCGATGCTCGACCCCTCGCGGGCGGGCTTGACGAAGATGGGTAAACCAAGTTTTTTTTCCACTGCGGCAAAATCGCTGGCCGCGGTAAGGATGTCCCAGTCGGCCGTCGGCAGCCCCGCAGCACGCCACAGCAGCTTGGTACGCCATTTGTCCATGCCGATGGCCGACGCCATCACGCCGCTGCCGGTATAGGGAATATCCAGCAGCTCGAGCGCGCCCTGCATGCAGCCGTCTTCGCCGTAACGGCCGTGCAGGGCGATGAAAACGCGGTCGAATTCACCGCTGATGAGATCGCCGAGATTGCGCGTGGCCGGATCGAATGCATGCGCATCGACGCCTTGCCGGGTCAATGCCGCCAGCACGGCCGCACCGCTGTTGAGCGACACCGGCCGCTCGGCCGAGGTGCCACCCAGCATCACGGCGACTTTTCCGAATTGCCTTGCCAACCCGACTGTGCTCACTGACGCTCTCCAATAATTCTCACTTCGCGTATCAGCCGCACGTTGGTGCGCACCTCCACGGTGTCCTCTACATGTTCGATCAGGCGCTCAATGTCGGTCGCCGTGGCATTGCCCACGTTGACGATGAAGTTGGCGTGCTTGGGCGACACCTGCGCGCCCCCGATCCTGAAGCCTTTGAGCCCGCACGACTCGATCAGGCGGGCTGCATAGTCGCCCGGAGGATTGCGAAACACGGAGCCGGCGTTGGGCAGGTTCAGCGGCTGCGAATCGATGCGTTTTTTCAGAAGTGCCTTGATCGCTTCACGCGAGGCTGCGCCATCGCCGCGAGCCAGACGGAACCAGCCGCCAATGAACCATTCCTGCTGTCCGTGCTTGAGTGCCACATGACGATAGCCCGTGACGTACTCGTCCGGCCGCCGCTCGTTCAATTGCCCCTGGCGATCGAGTGTCAGCACCTGTACCAGCTTGTCCCAGGTTTCGCTGCCGTGGCAGCCGGCATTCATCGCAATGGCGCCGCCGACGGTGCCGGGGATGCCGGCCCAGAACTCGCCGCCGACCAGATCGTGATTGGCAGCAAAGCGCGCCAGCTTTGGTGAAGCGACGCCCGCCTGGGCATACACCAGTGCTGTGTCGATACCCTCCGGGGCGGGTGGCAGCCCGTGCGTGCGGCTTTCGATGGCCAGCTTTTTCAGCACGCCGTGCATCAGGATCACCACGCCGGCGACGCCGCCATCGCGCACCAGCAGATTGCTGCCCAGACCAACCATATGGATATCTTCGTGCAGCGGAATCGACCGGATCAGCCAGGTCAGATCCTCGAGGTCGACCGGAATGTAGACACGTTGCGCAGCGCCGCCTGCACCCCACGACACATGCTTTTTCATCGGCTCGTTGTAGAGAAAATGTCCGCGCAGAACGGGGGCGCCCCCGCTCGCCATGTCGATCTCGCTCATGCGATAGTCATGCCGCATCGCTTGCTCCCAGGGCCGACGCGATCTGGCCGATACTGCCGGCACCCATCACCAGCACGACGTCACCCGCCTGCGCAAGATCGCGCACCGCCGCCGGCACATCGGCCACGTTTTCCACGAACACCGGTTCGACCTTGCCGGCCACCCGTACAGCGCGCGTCAGCGCACGGCCGTCGGCGGCCACGATGGGCGTCTCGCCAGCCGGATACACCTCGGTCAACACCAATAGATCGGCTTCCGACAGCACCTTCACAAAATCCTCGAAACAGTCGCGCGTACGCGTGAAACGATGCGGCTGGAACACCAGCATCAGCCGCCGGCCGGGAAAGGCACCGCGCGCCGCGGCGAGCGTGGCGGCCATCTCTACCGGATGATGGCCATAGTCGTCGACCAGGCAATACGTCCCCCCATCTTTCGCAGGCAGCTCGCCGTAGCGCTGGAAACGGCGCCCCACCCCGTGGAATTCGACGAGCGCCTTGACGATGGCGGCATCGTCGGCCCCGACTTCGCTCGCCACCGCAATTGCGGCAAGTGCATTGAGCACGTTATGCATACCGGGATGGTTCAGCACGACGTCGAGATCGGCCACGCCCGCGCGCTGCACGGTGAAATGCATCTGGCCATGCTCAAAACGCGGATTGACCGCGCGTACCTGGGCTGATTCGTCAAAACCATAGGTGGTGATCGGCTTGCTGATGCGTGGCAGGATTTCGCGTACGTGCGGATCGTCAATGCACAGTACCGCCATGCCGTAGAAGGGCAGGCGCTGGCAGAAATCGACAAAGGCGGTCTTCAGACGCTCGAAATCATGGTCATAGGTATCCATGTGATCGGCATCGATGTTGGTGACGATCGCGATCACCGGCGTGAGGTAGAGAAAGGACGCATCGGACTCGTCGGCTTCGGCCACCAGGAAGTCACCCTTGCCGAGCCGTGCATTGGTGCCGGCCGCGGTGAGCTTGCCACCGATCACATAGGTCGGATCCATGCCTGCCTCGCCGAGAATGCTGGCGACCAGGCTGGTGGTGGTGGTCTTGCCGTGGGTACCGGCGATCGCAATACCCTGCTTCAGCCGCATCAGTTCGGCCAGCATCAAAGCGCGCGGCACGATGGGAATCATCTGCTCCCGCGCGGCGACAACCTCGAGATTGTCTTCCTGCACCGCGGTCGAGGTGACAACGGCATCGGCACCGGCAATATTTTCTGCCGTGTGACCACGATGGATGCGCGCGCCCAGTCTGGCCAGCCGCTGGGTGACCGCATTGTCGGCCAGGTCCGAGCCCGATACGCGGTAACCCAGATTCAGCAGCACTTCGGCAATGCCGCTCATGCCGACCCCGCCGATGCCCACGAAATGGATGTGTTTGACGGCGTGCTTCATTGCGCCAGTGCCTCGCAAATATCCGCGACCTGCCGGGTTGCATCGGGCTTGGCCAGTTGCCGGGCCTTGTCCGACATGGCGGCAAGCGTGACGCGGTCGAGATTGCCGATCAGCGCAGCCAGTTTTTCCGCGCTCAGATCTTTCTGCTGCACCAGCCAGGCCGCGCCCGCATCGGATAGAAACGCGGCGTTACCCGTCTGGTGGTCATCCACCGCGAAGGGGAAGGGCACCAGCACGGCGGGAACGCCGGCACAGGCCAGCTCGGCCACCGTCATGGCACCCGCGCGGCAGATGGCAAAGTCGCAGTCGCGATAGGCAGCGGCCATGTCCTCGATGTAGTCGCGCACGTCGGCCTCGACGCCGGCGGCAGCATAGTTCGCACGCAGGACATCAAGCTGCTGACGGCCCGATTGATGGACAACCCGTGGGCGCTTGTCTGCGGGCAACAGGGCGAGTGCCTGCGGCACCCGCTCGTTCAGGGCCTGTGCGCCGAGACTGCCGCCGACCACGAGTAAACGCAACGGCCCGCTGTGTGTCATCGACGCGGCATTGGTCCGCTCATTTGCCAGCTTGGCAATATCGCGCCGTACCGGGTTGCCTACCCATTCAGTCGCCACCCGGCGGCAGGGAATCGGCTTGTCGTGGGGATGCGTGAATACTTTGGGGAAGGCCGTCAGCACGCGGTCGGCGAGACAGGCCAGCACACGGTTGGTGAGGCCGCCGATCGAATTCTGTTCGTGGATGACCAGCGGGCGGTGAAGCAGGCTCGCCATCATGCCGCCCGGAAAGGCGGTATAGCCACCCATGCCGAGCACGACGTCGGGGCGGCGCCTGAGGATGGCGCCAAGACTCTGCCAGAAGGCGACCAGCAGCGTGGCCGGCAACAACAGCTTCTTCAGTACGCCCTTGCCGCGCACGCCCCCCATGCTCACCCACACCATGTCGATGCCGGCCGCCGGCACCACGCGCGCCTCCAGCCCGGCGCGTGTGCCGAGCCAGAACACGTCCCAGCCGCGCGCGCGCAGGGCGTCGGCCACTGCAAGCGCCGGATAGACGTGGCCGCCGGTGCCGCCAGCCATGACCATGAGCGTACGGTTCTGGGCGGCCATCAGAAGGTTTTTCCCCGCATCATCTGCCGATGCTCCCAGTCGATGCGCAGCAGGATGGCGACCGCCAGGCAGTTGGCGACAATACCGCTGCCGCCGAACGACAGGAAGGGCAGCGTAAGGCCCTTGGTCGGCAGGAGACCGACATTCACACCCAGGTTGATGAGCGCCTGCACACCGATCCAGATGCCGATACCCTGCGCGACCAGCGCGCTAAAATTGCGTTCGAGCTGAGCCGCGCGGTGGCCGATCAGGAAAGCCTTGACGATGAGCCAGCCGAACAGGCCGATCACCACGGCGACACCGACAAAACCGAATTCCTCGGCGATTACCGCCATCAGGAAATCGGTGTGCGCCTCCGGCAGATAGAACAACTTTTCGATGCTGCCACCCAGGCCCGCACCCAGCCACTCGCCGCGGCCGAAGGCGATCAGGGCGTGTGACAACTGGTAACCCTTGCCATACGGATCGGCAAACGGATCCATGAAGCCGAGCACGCGCTGCAGGCGATAGGGCGAGGTCAGGATCAGCAGGGCAAACCCGACCAGCAGCACCACCACCAGCCCGGCGAAGACCTTCCAGTTGAGGCCGCCCAGGAACAGGATGCCCATGGCGATCGACACGATGACGACGAAGGCACCAAAATCCGGCTCGCGCAGCAGCAGCGCTCCAGCCAGCATCATCACCGCGGCCATCGGCAGGAAGCCTTTCTTGAAATCATGCATGAAGGCGGCCTTGCGCGTGGTGTAGTCCGCGGCATAGAGCACGGCAAGGAACTTCATCAGCTCCGAGGGCTGCAAATTGGCAAAGCCGAGCGGAATCCAGCGGCGGCTGCCGTTGACTTCGCGCCCGATGTGCGGAATCAGCACGATTACCAGCAACAGCAGGCCGGCAAGGAAGAGATAGGGCGCCGCCTGCTGCCACACCCGCATCGGCACCCGGAATACGGCCATGCCGACCCCGACCCCCAGGATGATGAACATACCCTGCCGCAACAGGTAGTACTCGCCGTCGTGATGGGTATAGCGGGCCGCCTCGGCAATCGCGATCGACGCGGAGTAGACCATTACCAGACCGATCGCCAGCAGACCCAGGGCCAGCCACAACAGGCTGAAATCGAGCTCGGTACTGGGTTTGGGCGCGCGCGCGGCGTAAAGCATCAGTCCGCCGTCCTTTCAGCCGCCAGCTTGTTCACGGCCTCGACGAACACCTCGGCACGATGGGTGTAGTTGCGGAACATGTCGAAGCTGGCGCAGGCCGGCGACAGCAGGACGGCATCGCCAGGATGGGCAAGACGCTGCGCCTGCTTGACCGCGTCGGGCAAACTGGACGCCGCATGAACGTCGACGCCACAGCCGGCAAGAGTAGCCTCGATCAATGGTGCGTCGCGCCCGATCAGTACCACGGCACGGGCATTGGCTGCCACGGCCGCCTTGAGCGGGCCAAAATCCTGCCCCTTGCCCTCGCCGCCCAGGATTACGACCGCCTTGCGGGAGCCCATGCCGTACAGGGCGGCCTCGGTCGCGCCGACGTTGGTGCCTTTCGAGTCGTCGTACCAGGTCACACCATCGATTTCGGCGACTTTTTCCACCCGGTGCGGCAGTCCCCTGAAATGCAGCAGACCGCGCAACAAAGCCTCCATCGGCAACGCCAGTGCGCGAGTCAGCGCCAGCGCTGCCAGCGCATTGGCGGCATTGTGCAGACCAGCCACCGGCAGCACGGACATGGGCATCAGCATGTCGCCGCCGAGGCAGAGCTCGTCCTCGCACAAACCGAAATTCTCGCCCTTCGGGCAGCGGTCCAGCCCGAAGCTCACCACATGGCGGCCGGGTCGCGCCATGGCAAGACTGCGTGCATCGTCGCGATTCACCACCTGCACGCCGTCGCCGCTGAAAATTCGCGCCTTGGCTGCGGCATAGGCGTCCATGTCGGGATAACGGTCCATGTGGTCTTCCGACAGATTGAGCACCGTGGCGGCATCGGCGTCGAGGCTGGACGTCGTTTCGAGCTGGAAACTCGATAGCTCCAGTACCCACACCTGCGGCGCAGGCGCGTACCCCTGTTCGATTTCGAGCAGCGCATCCAGCACCGGCAGGCCGATGTTGCCGGCCACGCAGGTCGACAGCCCGGCCATGCGGCACATGTCGCCGCACATCGCGGTGACGGTACTCTTGCCGTTGCTGCCAGTGATGGCAATCAGCCGCATCGGGTCACGTGAATCGGTCGCTGCGGCACGCTCGGTGTTGATCGCGCGGATCGCGCGGGCGAATAGCTCGACGTCGCCTACCACCTCGATCCCTGCGGCGATGGCACGCGCCACTGTCGGCTCCGCCAGCGGCACGCCAGGGCTGACGACCAGGAGCTCGGTCGCTTGCACCAAAGAATCGTCGAACGCACCCGCATGCAGCCGCACCTGCGGCAGCAATTCGGTCAGCCGTGCGGCGTGCGGCGGCGTCGCACGGCTGTCGGCCACGCTCACCTGCGCGCCGCGCGCCGCCAGCCAGCGGGCGCACGACAAGCCCGTATCGCCGAGGCCGAGCACCAGGATGTTCTTGCCGGAAAGGTTCAGGCTGTCGTAGTTCATCTCAGTTTCAGGCTCGACAGCCCGATCAACACCAGCATCATGCTGATGATCCAGAATCGCACGACGACCTGGTTTTCCTTCCAGCCCTTGAGTTCATAGTGGTGATGAATCGGCGCCATGCGAAACACGCGCTTGCCGGTCAGCTTGAACGAGGCGACCTGCACCATGACCGACAGGGTTTCCACCACGAACAGGCCGCACATGATGAACAGGATGATTTCCTGCCGCACGATGACGGCGACGACGCCGAGTGCGGCACCCAGCGCCAGCGCGCCAACATCACCCATGAAGACTTCCGCCGGATAGGCGTTGAACCACAGGAAGGCCAGTCCTGCACCGGCCATCGCCGAACAGAACACGGCGAGTTCGCCCGAGCCGGGCACATGCGGCAGGCCGAGATATTTCGAGAACACCGCGTTGCCCGCGACATAGGCAAAGATCGCCAGCGCGGACGCCACCATCACGGTCGGCAGGATGGCCAGTCCGTCGAGACCGTCGGTCAGGTTGACGGCGTTGCTGGAGCCGACCACGACGAAATAGGTCAGCACGATGAAGCCCATGGCCGACAACGGGACCGTGGCGTGTTTGAGGAAGGGAATGATGAGCTCGGTGTGCGCAGGCAGGCTGGCGCTATGCCAAAGGTAGAGGGCAACCGCGAGGCCGATCGCCGATTGCCAGAAGTATTTCCAGCGCGACGGCAGTCCGCGCGAGTTCTTCTCCACCACCTTGCGCCAGTCGTCGACCCAGCCGATGATGCCGAAGCCGAGCAGGGTCGCCAGCGCCACCCAGACATAGTCGTTGGACAGATCTGCCCACAACAACGTGGTCACGGTGACCGACACCAGAATCAGCGCGCCGCCCATGGTCGGCGTACCGGCCTTGACCAGATGCGTTTGCGGGCCGTCGCTGCGCACCGACTGGCCGATCTTCAGCGCAGTGAGCTTGCGGATCACGACCGGACCGACGATGAAGGAGATTGTCAGCGCGGTAAGCGTGGCCAGCACCGCGCGTAGCGTCAGATAATTAAAGACGTTGAACGCCCGGATGTCCTGACCCAGATACTGAAACAGCCACAGGAGCATGTCAGTGTTCCTCTTGTTCCGGCTGCGAAGTCGCCGGGTCTTTCGTAAAAGTGTCGACGACACGTTCCATCTGCATGAAACGTGAACCTTTCACCAGCACCGTGGTATCGGGTGTGAGCGCGTTTTTGAGTTCCGCAAGCAACGCCTGGATGCGGTCGAAATACATCGCGCCGGCCCCGAAGGTGTCGACGGACTCCCTTGTCAGCTCGCCCAGTGCCAGCAGCCTGTCTACCCCCGCAGCGCGTGCCGCCAGCCCGATCTGCGCATGCATCGCGACAGCGTCATCGCCCAGTTCGCCCATGTCGCCCAGCACCAGCACCTTCCTGCCGGCCTGCTGCGCCAGCACCGCGAGGGCGGCTTTCACCGAATCGGGATTGGCGTTGTAGGTGTCGTCGATGAAGGTGCTGCCATGCAATGCGGGCTTCCTTTGCAGACGGCCCTTGATGCCGCCGAATCCCGACAGACCGACGGCGATGCTGCGATGGCTGGCATTGAGCGCGAACGCAGCAGCCGCGGCCGCAAGCGCATTCATCGCGTTATGCTCACCCGGCACCTGCAGCGCGACGTCCAGCGTTGCATTGGACAGCATGAGCGTGAGCACCGAACCGAAACCAGCTGGCTGGTAGTGGCCGCGCACGGCCGCCGGATGATGGAGGCCGAAGTCTATGATGCGGCGTCGTGCATTGGCTTCGCGCCACAGCCCTGCATGCGGGTCGTCGGCATTGATTACCGCGATGCCGGCATCCGACAGGCCATGGAAGATTTCACCCTTGGCGCGCGCGATATTTTCAATCGAGCCGAGGAAACCGATATGTGCGGACAACGCGTTGTTGATCACCGCCACATCCGGGCTGGCCAGGTGCGTCAGATAGTCGATTTCGCCGGCATGGTTCATGCCCATTTCCAGTACCGCGTATCGATGCGCCTTGCGCAGACGCAGGAGCATCAACGGCAGACCGATATCGTTGTTGAGGTTGCCTTCGGTATGCAACACGGCGGCATCCGATCCGCATTCCACCCGCAGGATCGCCGCCAGCATTTCCTTGACGGTGGTCTTGCCGTTGCTGCCGGTGATGGCGACCACCGGCATGGCGAAGCGCTGACGCCAGGCAGCGGCCAGCCTGCCAAGCGCGAGGCGGGTGTCGTCGACGCGTATCGCCGTCGCGATTTCCGGCGCCTGCGCATGATCGAGCACGACGCCGGCCGCGCCCTGTTGCAAGGCCTGGGCGGCAAACCGGCCACCGTCGAACTTCTCGCCGCGCAGCGCAATGAAAAGATCGCCCGGCTGCATTGTCCGGCTGTCGGTAGAGACGCGCAGCACCTCGACATCCGTGCTGGCAAACGGCACCCCGAGCATGACGGCGGCTTCGCCAAGTCGCATCATGCCCACGCCTCCAGTGCCTTCTTCGCGACTGCGACATCGGAGAAGGGCAGACGCTCGCCGGCGGTTTCCTGATAATCCTCGTGGCCCTTTCCGGCAATCAGCACCACATCACCCTGATGTGCACCGCCGATGGCCTCGAAAATGGCCCGGGCGCGATCCGGCTCGACCTGCACGATGGAAACCGGCCTGGCGCCCCTGGCACCCACGAGAATGTCGTCGATGATGTGGTGCGGATCTTCGTTGCGCGGATTGTCGCTGGTGACCCAGACCTCGTCCGCGCCTTTGACCGCCGCCTGTCCCATCAGCGGACGTTTGCCCTTGTCGCGATTGCCGCCGCAGCCGAACACGCAGATCAGCCGGCCGCCGCTGGCGATCTCGCCCAGCGTGGCGAGCACTTTTTCGAGCGCATCGGGCGTATGGGCATAGTCCACCACCACCAGCGGATGCGCGCCGCCGCCGAGCGTCTGCATGCGGCCGGGAGGCGGCATGATGTGCGCAAGCGATCGGCAGGCGTCGTCCAGCCCGACATCCGAAACCAGCAACGTGGCGAGCACGGCCAGCAGATTGGCCGCATTGAAACGGCCGAGCGGCGGCGCATCGAATTCGGCATTGCCCCAGTCGGAGTGAACCTTGAGATGCAGGCCAGCCTGCGACAGCTGCACGCTTTCCGCCACCACGGCGCCCCGCTGGAAGCCATAACCGGCGACGCGCGCGGGCCGGGTCTCGCTTTCCAGGCGGCGTCCGAATTCGTCGTCGACGTTGACCACCATCCACTCCAGCCCCGGCCAGTTGAACAGCCGGGCCTTGACGTCGGCATAGTTCTCCATGTTGCCGTGATAATCGAGATGGTCGCGCGACAGGTTGGTCAGCACGCCGACATTGAAGCGGGTGCCGTTGAGGCGCCCCTGCGCCAGCCCATGCGACGAAACTTCCATCGCGCAGGCGACCGCACCCTGTTGCCGGTAGGCCGCAAGCCGTTGCTGCAGTTCGATGGCGTCGGGCGTCGTGTTGAGCGCAGGCGTCAGCGCGCCCGGCAGGTTCCCGACCGGGGGAAAGCCGTTGCCAATGGTGCCGATGAGGGCAGTTTTTCTGCCCAGATGCGAGAAGGCCTGTGCGGTCCAGTGCGCCACCGAGGTCTTGCCGTTGGTGCCGGTGACGCCGACCATGTGCAGCGCGCGCGAAGGCTCACCATATATGTGCGCGGCGATTTCCCCGATGCGGGTCTTCAAACCGGCCACGCCGGCGTTGGGAATGCCCAGCGCCGGGTCCCACTGATAATGGTCCGCTTCCCACAAGACGCCATC
>CAYVOR010000041.1:0-22814 GCA_964452995.1 uncultured Thiobacillus sp. | reverse complement strand
GGCCGGCTACTACAGCTACAAGTGGGCCGAGGTGCTGTCGGCCGACGCCTACGCGCTGTTCGAGGACGAGGCCGAGGGCTACGGCGGTGTGCTCAACCCCGAGGTCGGCCATCGCTTCTGGAGCGAAATCCTCGCCCAGGGCGGCGCCCGCCCCGCACTCGAATCGTTCAAGGCCTTCCGTGGCCGCGAACCCACCATCGACGCCCTGCTGCGTCACAACGGCATGGCATGAGTGCGCCCAGTCTCCGATGCCGTCAGGAGGCGTGGGGGTAAAGCCCGGGGCTGTTTTGTCCGTTAAGCCGGTTGATTACGTCTCACGGGAGCACGGCATGAAAGCAGGATCCATTTTGATGGCGATCTGGCTGGCGGCAGCCAGTCTGTCGGCGGGCGCCGCCCAGCTGTACCAATGGAAGGACGTACAAGGCCGCACGGTATACAGCGACCAGCCGCCTCCGCCCAGCGTCAGAAACGCTCAGCAAAAAGCCTTCAAGGGCAACGTCATCGAAATCGGCGAATCCTACGACGCCAGGACGGCGCGTGAAAAATATCCCGTCACGCTGTATGCCAGCGCCTGCGGCATTCCCTGCGACCAGGCGCGCCAACTGCTCACCCAGCGCGGGGTCCCGTTCAGCGGCAAGGATCCGCAAGCCAGCCCCGAGGCCCAGGCCGAACTGCAAAAACTCACCGGCCGCCTGAGCGTACCGGTACTCGTCGTCGGCAGCGAACGAATCGATGGTTTCGAAACCGGGCAGTGGCAGGCTGCGCTCGATCGTGCGG
The DNA here is from genome assembly GCA_964452995.1 of uncultured Thiobacillus sp. GTDB lineage: Bacteria > Pseudomonadota > Gammaproteobacteria > Burkholderiales > Thiobacillaceae > Thiobacillus. The sequence continues at coordinate 22,037 of CAYVOR010000041.1, read as the reverse complement.
GCTATCCCAAATCGTCCTCGGGCAGCAAGCCGGAGGCCGCTGCCGCCCCGGCGCCTGCATCGCCGCCCGCAGCCGCCGCGCCCCATCCCTGAACCCTTGTCGCCAGGGTCCGCTATCCGGATGATCTGAAGGACTCCGATCCACGATGGGCTGAAGCCCATGTGGAATCGTATGCGCTACACTCGTCGGCATGAAAATCGCCGCCTGGAACGTCAACTCCCTCAAGGTCCGCCTGCCCCAGTTGCTGGACTTTCTCGCTAGCCGTCAGCCCGACGCGGTATGCCTGCAGGAAACGAAGCTCACCGACGACAACTTCCCCGCGAGCGAACTCGCCGCCGCCGGGTATCACGTCGTCTGCGCCGGGCAAAAAACGTATAACGGCGTCGCCATCGTCAGCCGCGCCGAGCCGGTCGATGTGCAGATCGGCATCCCCGGGTTCGACGATGAACAGAAACGCGTGATTACCGCCACGGTCGATGGCGTGCGCCTGGTGTGCGTGTATTGCCCCAACGGCCAAAGCCTCGATTCCGACAAATATCCCTACAAGCTCGCCTGGTACGACGCGCTGACCCTTTGGCTGAGAGACGAACTGACACGCCACCCCAGACTGGCGGTGCTCGGTGATTACAACATTGCCCCGGATGATCGCGACGTGCACGATCCCGAAGTCTGGAAAGACTGCGTTCTGGTATCGGAACCCGAGCGCGCCCGTTTCCGCGCCCTGCTGGAACTGGGCCTAAAGGACAGCTTCCGCCTGTTCGAGCAGCCCGAAAAAACCTTCAGCTGGTGGGATTACCGCATGATGGGCTTCCGCCGCAACCACGGCCTGCGCATCGATCACATCCTGCTGACCGCACCCCTCGCCGCCGTCTGCACCTCAAGCACGATCGACCGTGACATGCGCAAACTGGAACGCCCATCGGATCACGCGCCAGTCGTGGCAGAGATCGGGAACTGAGGTATTCGAGACCGCCATCCGTTCAAGGCGGCCAGCTAACCGATACAACCCGAGGCTGCCAACCCCGTCCCTTTGGGCATGTGCCAAACGCGACTGCACGGCATTGAATTTTGCACCGCCATCAAGGCGTTGTCAGCCTGGCAGTCCAGGTCAGGAATGCCACACCTGCGCCTGCATCCGCAATCGTGTCCATGCGCTTCAACAGGATTTCCTCACGCTTGCCGAGGGAGTCTGCATAGTCGATGCTCAAATCATCGGCCCGGAATGGCTTCCGGACACCGGGCAGCCGATCGCGCATTTCGACACACTGCGCATCTCCCCGCCGCACGCGTGAACCGGGTGCCTGCCTGCGATTCAGGCGTCGCAATAGAAAACGGGCGCTCCATTCGGCAGCGCCCGTTTCCTGTCTCATTTTTCAAAATCAATATTTCAGGGTCAGCCCTTTCTGCCGCGAAAAATACGTCGTCAGATCCTCCATGTCAGTATCGGACAACGCCTGCACCTGGCCGCCCATGATGGGATTCTTGCGTGCGCCGATCTTGTATTCGTGCAGGGCCTGGAGAAGATAGTCACGATGCTGTCCGGCCAGTTTGGGAAAGCTCGGCACGGTGCTGTTGCCGTCCGCGCCGTGGCATGCTGCACACGTGGCGGATTTGGCCTTGCCGGCTTCGTAGTCGCCCGCGGCGTGTACCGGAAATGAAGCGGCCAGGGCAGTCGTCGCGAGGATGAGCAGCGGGGTTTTCATGGGTCTCTCCTCAGTTGGCCGGGCCGCTGTACGACGACTCGTAGTAGGCAGCGAGATCTTCCATGTCCTGTTCGGACAGGCTGCTTGCGATGCTCCTCATCCCGGTATTGCTGCGGTCTCCCGCCTTGTAGGCCTTGAGCGCCGCCACGATGTATTCCGCGTGCTGTCCGCCGAGCATGGGCACGCTGTATACGTAGGGATATGCGGTACGCCAGCCCGGAATACCGTGACAACCGGCACACATCGAGTTCTTGAGGTGTCCTGCCTTGGGGTCGCCCGCTGCCTGAGCCGGCACGGTCAACACCAGCAGCACGGACGCGACCAGCGTGTTCATGATGAATTTCATCTTGCTCGCTCTCTCTGGTTGATTGTCATGCTTATCCCCGTCTGACGCAGGGCTTGACTTGATTATAAAACCGGACAGGTGGCCTGACGACCGCTCGACACCTAAAAAATCCTTTTATGACAAATACTTATTACTTTATTCTCTAATATTCTACTAAACTGAATCTCCAGCATCCCGCAGGCCACTGTTGAAATTCACTTCTGTTTCCTGTGGGGTGACGGTCATGGCCTTGTGTCGTTCACAGGCGATCCGGATTTTCTTTTGGGTGCGTTCGTCGCCATTTCCACGGCGGCATGGGCAATGCATCCTGCCAGAGTCCCCGCCGTGCCTGGCGCGCCTGATGTTGCGCCAGCGCCAGCTCCGCAGCGTGCCGGGAACGCGAGGCAGCCCAGGCGAAACCGGATTGCACCAGTTCCGTCTCCACCTCGCGTCCCGCCACGTGGATGTGCGCGATCGTGCGGCCATAGACGTCGGTCGCAACCGGAACGAGCGTTACCCGCTGATTCAGCACGCGTACTGCCAGTTCGTGCGTGGCCACGTCCCCGTAGGGCTGATCCCTTTCGGGGGCATCGATTCCAGCGAGGCGGATTTTCAGGAAGACGCGCCCGGACGCATGGCCATGATCGGGTTTGAACAGGACGGTATCGCCATCAATGACCACGATGACGATGCCGAGCATCGTCTCTGCCCGCGCAGGGCCAATGCCCGCCCAGAGCAGCCACGTCAGACACGCCCCCCACAATGCAAGCGCCTTGAAGCAAGTTGACATCGGACCGCCGGCTGGTGGATACAGTGCGAATGCCCCGCTACCCGGCGAGCATTTCCGCGGCATGCTGCCGGGTGGTGGCGGTGATCTTGAGGCCACCCAGCATGCGTGCGATCTCCTCCACCCGCGCGTCCGCATCGAGGGCGGCGATATTGGACGAGACGAAACGACCGTTTGTCTGTTTGGCCACGCGCAGATGTCGCGTGCCGCGTGCCGCCACCTGCGGCAGATGCGTGATGACCAGCACCTGACGGGTCTTGCCCAGCCTGGCCAGACGACGTCCCACGGCATCGGCCGTGCTGCCGCCGATGCCGACGTCGACTTCGTCGAAAATCAGTGTCGGCACGCCGGCCACGCCTGATAGCGCCGTCTGGATCGCCAGGCTGATGCGCGACAGTTCGCCGCCCGACGCCACCTTGCCGAGCGGCCCTGGCGGCAGGCCAGGATGGCTGGCGACGAGAAAGCTCACGTCTTCCAGTCCATGTGCGCGTGGTTCGTTAACCGGTTGCAGCACAATGTCGAGATGGCCGCCGGCCAGCGCGAGTTCGCGCATCGCCTCGGTCACCTGTTTCGACAGTGCGGCCGCCGCCTGGCGGCGCTGTGCGCCGAGGCGTTTCGCTTCGCTTTCGTAATGCGACCAGGCGGCGTCCTCGGCAGCCTGCAACGCGTCAAGGTCGTCGCTGGCGGCCAGTTCGTCCAGCCGTGCCTGAAATCGCTCGAGCAGGCCCGCCAACGCATCCGGCTGCACGCGATGCTTGCGTGCCAGGCGATGCATGTCGCCCAACACGCGGTCGAGTTCGGCGAGCCGGTCGGGATCGGGATTCAGATGATCGACATAGCGACGCAGCGCAGGCACCGCCTCGGCCAGATCGGCACTGGCCGAATCGAGCAGCGCGGCGACTTCGTCCAGGCTGCCATCCACCGCCCGCATCGCAGCGAGCCGCGCGCACATGCCTCCCAGACAGCTTGACAGGGCTGCCTCACCTTCGTCCAGTTGCTGGATCAGTTCATGACCGCCTTCGATCAACGCGGTGACGTGCGCCAGTCGCGCGTGTTCGGCCTGAATGTCATCCCAGCGTCCCAGATCGTCGCCCAGCACACGCAGTTCTTCACCCGCCAGGTTCAGACCCTCGCGCTCGATCTGTCGGGCCTGGCTATGGGTTTCGGCGTCCCGGCGACGGTGCTGCGCGGTCTGCCAGCCGTGCCAGGCTGCGTTCACGCTAGCAGCCAGCGGCTGTGCGCCGGCGTAGGCGTCAAGCACCTCGCGCTGGGCCTGCGGTCGCAGCAGGGCGTGATGGGCATGCTGGCCGTGGATGTCGAGCAGGAATTCGGCAGCATCCTTCAGTTGTGCCAGCGGCGCGGCGCTGCCGTTGATGAACGCGCGCGAGCGGCCACCGGCCTCGATCACGCGGCGCAGGATCAGCGTACCTTCGTCCGATGCGAAGCCGGCTGCATCGAGCCAGGCCACCAAAGCCGGCAGATTCTCGATCGCAAATTCGGCGGCAATTTCCGCACGCGGCATCCCGTTGCGCACCACGCCGCCTTCGGCCCGATCGCCCAACGCCAGCGCCAGCGCATCGATCAGGATCGACTTGCCGGCGCCGGTCTCGCCGGTCAGCACGGTCAGCCCCGGGCCGAAATCAAGCTCGACCGATTCGACCAGCAGGTAGTTGCGAATGGACAGATGCGACAACATGGAAAGGCGGCAAGGCTTGATGAGCCTTAAAGTTTCTTGCCCCAGTGCAGCTTTTGCCGCAGGGTATCGTAGTAGCTGTAGGAATGCGGATGCAACAGGGCGATCGGGTGACTGGCACGGCTTATCCAGACATGGTCGCCGCTTTGCAGGTCGAAATAGCTCTGGCCGTCGAAATGGGCGCGCGCGTCGTCCGCATAAATGAGATGAACATCGATGTGTGAATGACTGCTGATCACGATCGGCCGCGCAGATAGCGCGTGCGGGCAGATCGGCACCAGCGCGACGGCTTCCAGCGTCGGATGCACGATGGGGCCGCCCGCAGACAGCGCATAAGCGGTGGTGCCGGTGGGGCTGGTAACCACCAGACCATCGGCACGCTGACTGTAGACGAACTCGCTATTGATGGCGATTTCCAGGTCGATCAGGCGGCCCGATCCACCCTTGCCCACCACCACATCGTTGAATGCGGTGGCTTCGAACACCTGTTCGCGGTTGCGCCGGACCTGCCCGTTCAGCAGGATGCGTTCCTCCGCCACGTACTGGCCGCTGATAATCTCGGCAATGGCATCGAACATGTTATCGACCGTGATGTCGGTGAGAAAGCCCAGCCGTCCCTGGTTGACGCCGATCAGCGGCACGCCGCGCGGCGCCAGTTCGCGTGCAATCGACAGCATGGTGCCATCCCCGCCCAGTACCACCACGACATCACTCTCGATCGCCAGTTCGCGCAGATTAAGGGTGGTGCAGTCGCTGATTCCGAAATGCTCCGCCGTCTGACAGGCGATCAGGACTTCATGACCGCGTCCCCGAAGAAAATCCGCCAATGCGCGCACCGAGGCCTCCATGCGCAGGTTGTTGTATTTTCCGACGAGCCCGATGGTGTGAAAAGAGGTTTGCATGAGAGGCGATTATATAGGGGAGTGGTGAACGGTAAGCAGTGAGCAGCAAGCGGAGGATCAAAAGCGCGCTCTCCCTCAACGCTCACCACTCACCGCTCACTGCTCTCCGCTCACCACTCCCCTATATAATCAACGCATGCTCAACGACCGCGCCCGCATCCTGCTGAAAACCCTGGTGGAACGCTATATCAGCGAAGGGGAACCCGTCGGCTCGCGCACCCTGTCGAAACATGCCGGGCTGGACCTGTCGCCCGCCAGCATCCGCAACATCATGGCCGACCTCGAGGAGATGGGTTTCGTCACCAGCCCGCACACCTCGGCCGGCCGTGTGCCGACACCGCGCGGCTACCGTTTTTTCGTCGACACCCTGCTGACCGTCCGGCCGCTGGCGCAGGTCGAGGTCAGCCAGCTCGAACACAGCCTGACGGCATCGGACCCGCAACGGCTGATGACCGCCGCCTCCACCCTGCTGTCCGATCTCAGCCGCTTCGCCGGGCTGGTAATGACGCCGCGGCGCAGCCCGGCATTCCGCCAGATCGAATTTCTCAGCCTGTCCGACAAACGCATCCTGCTGATCATCGTCACCATGGAAGGCGAAGTCGAAAACCGCATCATCGTCACCGAGCAGCCCTACAGCGCGTCCGCGCTGACCGAGGCGGCCAACTTCTTCAACCAGAATTACGCCGGCCACCGTTTCGACCAGGTACGCAGCAAGCTGCGCGACGAACTCGGCCGCATGCGCGATGACATTACCCGCCTGATGGCGGCGGCGGTGGATGCCGGCAGCCAGGCGCACGACGCCAACCAGGACAAGGTGGTGGTGTCAGGCAGCCGCAAGCTGCTCGACGTGCAGGATCTCTCGAGCAACATGGGTAGCCTGCGCCGCCTGTTCGACGCGTTCGAAAAGAAAACCGGCCTGCTGCAACTGCTCGACCAGTCGCGCAACGCCGCCGGCGTGCAGATCTTCATCGGCGGCGAATCCGAGCTGCTGCCGCTCGACGAATGCAGCCTGGTCACCGCACCCTACTCGGTCGACGGCCAGGTGGTCGGCACGCTCGGCGTGGTCGGCCCCACGCGCATGGCCTACGAACGCGTGGTGCCGATCGTCGACATCACGGCCAAACTGCTATCGAGCGCGCTGTCGCATCATTGATGACTTATCTCAAAGAGCCTGAGCACATCCACGGCCAATCGTCCAAAACCGGCATCCTGCTGGTCAACCTCGGTACCCCCGAGGCCCCCACGCCGAAAGCGCTGCGCCCCTATCTCAAGGAGTTCCTGTCCGACCCGCGCGTGGTCGAAATCCCGCGCGCCGTGTGGTGGCCGATCCTCAACGGCATCATCCTCAACACCCGGCCGAAGAAATCGGCTGCGAAATACGCCGCGATCTGGACCCCCGAGGGATCGCCGTTGAAGGTCCATACCGAGAAGCAGGCCAAGCTGCTGAAGGGCTGGCTCGGTGAAAAAATCGCCACGCCGTTCATGGTCGACTACGCGATGCGCTACGGCAACCCGTCGATTCCCGACACGCTGGCGAAGATGAAGGCCGCCGGCTGCGACCGCATCCTGATCCTGCCGGCCTACCCACAGTACGCCGCGTCCAGCACCGCCACCGCATTCGACGTCGCCTTCGACTGGCTGCAGAAGACGCGCAACCAGCCGGCGCTGCGCACGCTCAAGCACTACCACGACCACCCCGCCTACATTCACGCGCTGGCCGCCAACATCCGTGACACCTGGCAGATGCATGGCCGCCCCGACGTGCTGGTGATGAGCTTCCACGGCGTGCCGCGCTACACGCTGGAGAAAGGCGACCCCTACCACTGCGAATGCCAGAAGACCGGCCGCTTGCTGGCCGGGGCGCTCGGACTCGACACGAAGCAATATCGGCTCACTTTCCAGTCGCGCTTCGGCCGCGCCGAATGGATCAAGCCCTACACCGACAGGACGCTGGACGAACTCGGCCGTGCCGGCACCGGCCGCGTCGACGTGGTGGCGCCGGGCTTCACCGCCGACTGTCTGGAAACCCTGGAAGAACTGGCGATGGAAGGCCGCGCCACCTTTCTTGCGGCGGGCGGCAAGGCATTCCACTATATCCCCGCGCTCAACGAACATCCGCAATGGATCGAAGCGCTCGGCCGCATCGCGCTGGAAAACCTCGGCGGCTGGGTCGGCGACAGCTTCGATCACGACGCCGACGAGCAGGCGCGGCAGGCCGGCAGGAGCCGCGCGCTGGCCATGGGCGCGCGCAGCTGAAGACAGCCGGAGCGGTCCGCACAGGCTGCAAACGAAAACGGGGCCGCGGCCCCGTTTTCAGCAATCACACCAATCAGAATCCAGGCGCCCTACACCTTCTTCACGAACTCCGACTTCAACTGCATCGCCCCGATACCATCGATCCTGCAATCGATATCGTGATCGCCCTCGACCAGGCGGATGTTCTTGACCTTGGTTCCCACCTTGACGACCAGCGACGAGCCCTTAACTTTCAGATCCTTGATCACCGTCACCGTATCGCCGTCGGCCAGCACATTGCCATTGGCGTCGCGCACCACTTTTGCATCGTCCGCAGCGGTCGTTGCCTCTTTCGGCCATTCGTGCGCGCATTCCGGACACACGTACTGGACGCCGTCGTCGTAGGTGAATTCCGATCCGCACTGGGGACAACCGGGCAAACCGCTCATGCCATGCACCTCAGCCAGATTTCGCTACCGTCTTTCATATTCCTGCCCTCTTCCTTGAATTTTCAGTCGATCGGCGTTTCATGCGGGTTCACCCGCATCCATCGCGTCATTCCAGATATCGTAAGGCCCTTTCGGCCGCGCGACCAGCGTCAGCAGCAGGGACAGATCGGAATAGACGTCCGCCGGAAATCCCTGACGGCCGCCCCGCTTGTCCACCAGCAGGTCTTGCAACTGCACGAAGCAGGTGGGCGACCCCCAGAACGCCACGATCTCCGTTACCAGGCGCGGAAACTGTTCTTCGAGCGGACTCAGATCGGACATGGCTTTTCTCCCTTTCCATTGGCGCAACAATCACTGGGTGAGACTGAACGACAATCATCAGGGGACGACACTACTCTGCCACGTGTCCCCGCTCGTACACCACAAAATCGAAGCGCAGCGTATCGCGCTTCCCGCCGGTGTGCGATTCGCGCGAGACCTCCCTGAACGCATGGCGGTCATAGTCGGGAAACCAGGCGTCACCTTCAGCTTCGATGTCGACCTCGGTCAGATACAGCCGGTCGGCCAGCGGAATGGCCTGGGCATAGAGCTCGGCGCCGCCGATGAAGAAGACTTCGTCGGCGTCCCTGCACAGTGCGATCGCGGCGGGAATGGAGTCGGCGACCACGCAGCCGTCCGGCCTGTAGTGCGTATTGCGCGTAATGACGATGTTGGTGCGCCCGGGCAACGGGCGGCCGAGCGACTCGAAGGTCTTGCGGCCCATCAGGATGGGATGGTTGAGCGTCAACGCCTTGAAGTGGGCGAGGTCTTCCGGTAGCCGCCACGGCAGGCGGTTCTCGATGCCGATGACGCGGTTCCGGGCGAGCGCGGCGATGACGCTGACGCGCGGTTTGTTCTGGGTCATGTTTTCTCCGCTCACTGCTTGCTGTTCACCGCTCACTAAACGGCCACCGGCGCCTTGATCGCCGGGTGCGGGTCGTAGCCGCTCAAGCTGAAGTCCTCGAAGCGGAATGCGAAGATATCCTTTACGTCCGGATTCAATGTCATGGTCGGCAGCGGACGCGGCGCGCGGGAGAGCTGCTCGCGCGTCTGGTCGAGGTGATTCAGGTACAAATGCGCATCACCCAGCGTGTGCACGAAGTCGCCTGGCTTCAAGCCCGTCACCTGCGCCATCATCAGCGTCAGCAGCGCGTAGGAGGCAATGTTGAACGGCACGCCGAGAAAGATGTCGGCGCTGCGCTGGTATAGCTGGCAGCTCAACTTTCCGTCGGCGACGTAGAACTGGAAGAAGGCGTGGCACGGCGCCAGCGCCATCCTGTCGAGGTCGGCGACGTTCCAGGCCGAGACGATGATGCGGCGCGAATCGGGATTGGTCTTCAGCGTTTTCACCGCTTCGCTGATCTGGTCGATCGTGCCGCCGTCCGGCGTGGGCCAGCTGCGCCACTGATGGCCGTAGACCGGGCCGAGGTTGCCGTGCTCGTCGGCCCATTCGTCCCAGATCGAGACGCCGTTTTCCTTCAGGTACCGGATGTTGGTATCGCCCTGCAGGAACCACAGCAGTTCATGGATGATGGAGCGCAGGTGGCATTTCTTGGTGGTGACGAGCGGGAAGCCTTCGGCGAGGTGGTAGCGCATCTGCCAGCCGAACACCGAGAGGGTGCCGGTGCCGGTACGATCGTCTTTTCGGGTGCCGTGCTCGAGCACGTGGCGCATCAGGTCGAGATAGGGTTTCATCGTGGTGACATTCAAGGTTGAGCGGGAGCAGCCAGCGTCTGTCCATTATCGTTGAATACGGCATTACCCTGAACGCCGTCGAAAAATCCGGCCAGCCGGGTGGCAGGCGACTGGCCGTAGATATTCCAGAAGGCGATTTCGAAATCGGTGCCGGCCTGCACCGCGAGCACCAGCTGGCGGAAACGTACTTCATTCTGTGCCTTCAGCCAGCCGACCAGCAGCATGGATTCGCGGTAGAACTCGAAGATGTTGAGCCCGAACGCATTCGCGCGGTGGCGCTGGTCGGGGGTATCGCGCGCGACCAGACCGACCCGCCGGCCGGCGCGGATCGCGGCATATGCCTGCGCATCGCTCGCATACTCGGCGCCACCGCCGTCGGCGGTCAGCGAGGCCCAGCCCTCGTGGAACCACACTGGCACGGTGCTGTGGTAGTGGCCGATGCGCTGCCCCAGGTGGACATGCGCCAGTTCGTGCGTCAGCAACCCGGACAGGCGAGCACTTTCGCGGCCGTTCAGGTTCGGCGACAGGATCAGGCGGTTATCGGGAATGACGGCGGCAGACAGCCGGGGGGTGTACACATGACGATGGAAGCAATCCTTACTGCCACAGACGTAGACGCGCGGCGGGCGCAGAAACGGCAGATAGTGCGCCGCCTCGACTGCCGCCATGGCGGCTGGCAGCGCAGCGGATACGCGCTCGCCGTAGGCCTCGTAGCCCCGCTCGACCCGGACGCGCGCATCGCCCGCCAGCGGCACGAAGCCGTCGATCGGCTGCAGGGCGCGCGGATTGCTCACGGTGAGCGCGCAGCCCGGCATGGTCGCCAGCAGGACGGCGACCACGAGCCAGGTCTTCATGTGTCTGCGTCGAAAACCTGCCAGCGGCCGTCAATCAGCCCCTCCAGCGGCGGATACTGCTTCTTGTAGGCCATCTTGCGGCTCTCGGCGATCCAGTAACCCAGGTAGAGATAGGACAGCTCCAGTCGCCTGGCCAGTTCGATCTGCCACAGCACGCCGTAGACACCGAGGCTCTGCTGCTCACGCGCGGGATCGAAGAAGGTGTAGACGGCGGAGAGACCGTCATCGATCTGGTCGATCACCGAGATCATCACCAGTTCGTCGCCGTCGCGAAACTCGACCATCACGGAATCGACGTTGGACGACAGTAGAAACTGTGTGTACTGGTCGGGACCGTCGCGGTCCATGCCGCCGCCGGCGTGGCGACTGCCGAGATAGCGGCGGTAAAGCGCGTAGTGCTCGTCCTTGAAATCGAGCGGCAGGAAGCGCGCAGCCAGGTGCCGGTTGCGCTTGAGACAACGACGCTGGGTGCGATTGGCCACGAAGCCGGCGATGTCGATCCGTACCGGCACGCAGGCCTGGCACTGTTCGCAGTGCGGACGATAGGTGAACTGGCCGCTACGGCGAAAGCCCGCGCGGATCAGGGCGCTGTAGGCCTGGCGATCGATCAGGTGGGTGGGGGTGGCCACCTGCGAGCGCGCGCGCCGCTCCGGCAGGTAGCTGCAGTCGTATTGCGCGGTCAGGTAGAACTGGATGCGCTGGAAGGGAGGTTCAGTCGGATGCATCGAAGCGCCATGGTCCGGGGTGATGGGGCAAGTTTACCAATTCCGCCAGCCACGCCGTGAAGACCACGCGTGGCAGGGTGTGCGCTCCCAGGCTGGCGAGATGCGCCGTTTCCATCTGGCAGTCGATCAGACCGAAATTCCAGCGCTGTAGCTGACGGCTCAGCCCCACCAGCGCGACCTTGGAAGCATCGGTCTCGCGGCTGAACATCGATTCGCCGAAGAACATGCGGCCGATCGCCACGCCATAGAGTCCACCCACCAGGCGACCGTCGCGCCAGGTTTCCACCGAATGCGCATAACCGGCATCAAACAGGCGGGTATAGGCCGCGATCATTACCGGCGAGATCCAGGTGCCGCCGGCAGCGTCGCGTGGCGCAGCACAGCCGCGCATCACCTCGGCAAACGCGCTATCGACACGCAGTTCGAAGCCGCCGTTGCGGATGCGCCTGGCCAGCGAGCGGGTGACGCGGATCTCGTCCGGCACCAGCACCATGCGCGGATCGGGGCTCCACCACAGGATGGGCTCGCCTGGATTGAACCAGGGAAAGATGCCGTGGCGATATGCATCCAGCAGACGTTCCATTGACAGATCGCCGCCCATCGCCAGCAGGCCATTAGGCTCGCGCAAGGCGGTCTCGACCGGCGGGAAGAAAGTGATGTCCTGAAGTCGTCCACTCATGCCGTCATGGTAGCGGATTCAGTTTTGCTTGCACTCTTCCCAGTTCTTATTTACGATATTAATATCTCTTTTGAATCTCTATCTTTTTTCGTGTGATGGGAGTCGTCGATATGAAAAAGTCCCTGCTTGCCCTGGCCCTGATTGTGGCCCTTCCTACCTCCGCCGTGGCCGAGAACTGGATGATGCGCGTGCGCGCCATCGACATCGTTCCGGACGTTGACGCCCCCAGCCTGCCAGGACTCGATGTATCAGACGCATGGGTACCGGAACTCGATTTCACCTATTTCGTCACGCCCAACATCGGGATGGAACTCATTCTTGCGACCACGCGCCGCGACGTGACGCTGAACGGCGCCAGCCTCGGCAAATTGAGCACCCTGCCTCCCACGGTGACCGTGCAGTATCATTTCAACCCCACGCCCGTGATCAAACCCTATGTCGGCGCTGGCCTGAACTACACCCGCTTCTATAATGTCGATTTGCCCGGCTTCAAGATCGATCACAACAGCGTCGGCGGCGCACTGCAGGCGGGCGTGGACATCGCAGTCACCAAAAATGGCTACATCAACCTCGACGTCAAGAAAATCTGGATCGATACCACGGTCAAAACGGCTGCCGGCGCCACCGTCACCGACCTCGACCTCAATCCGGTGGTATGGGGCATCGGCTACGGGTTCCGCTTCTGATAAGAGGCACCATCGGACGCCTGGGCCCGACCCGGCCTCTCTCCCGGGTGAACCACTTCCAGGCGTTCTTCTGCGGGGCGATTCGTGACTTCTCCTCGGCTCACGGACGCCCCGTCTTTTTCGGGCTGCTTTCACTGCGGCCTGCCGGTGCCGGACGGCGCCCGCTATCCCATCCGGTTCGACAGCGATATCCGTCAAGCCTGCTGCCACGGCTGCCAGGCCGTGGCCCAGACCATCATCGACAGCGGCCAGGGTGCGTATTACACCCATCGCACCGCGTTGCCGGCCACGCCGCGCGAGGCCGAAGCCGAGCTCGTCCAACTGGGCCTGTACGACCTGCCCGAAATCCAGGAAAGCTTCGTACGAACGGAAACAGAGCATATCCGTGAAGCCGCGCTGATCCTGGAAAACATCGTCTGTGCCGCCTGCATCTGGCTGAATGAGCGGCATATCGCGGGACTACCCGGTGTGCTGTCGGTGGAAATCAACTACGCCACCCGCCGTGCGCGGGTGCGCTGGGACAACAGCCGCATCCAGTTGTCGGTGATCCTGAAGGCGGTGTCCGACATCGGCTACATCGCCCATCCCTTCGATCCCGGCCGTTCCGACGACATTTTCAAGCGCGAACGCAACACCGCGATCAAGCGGCTCGCCATCGCCGGACTCGGCATGATGCAGGTGATGATGTACGCGCTGCCGTCCTATACCGCCACCGACATGAGCGCCGACATCCGGCTGCTGATGAGTTGGGCGAGTCTGCTCCTGACCATTCCGGTGGTGGGCTATTCGGCGTGGCCCTTCTTCATCGGCGCCTGGCGCGATCTCAGACGCCGCACGCTGGGCATGGATGTCCCGGTGGCGCTGGGCATCGGCACGGCCTTCGTCGCGAGTGTCTACAGTACGTTCATCGGGCACACCGAGGTGTATTACGACTCGGTCACCATGTTTGTCTTCCTGCTCCTGGCCGGGCGCTTTCTCGAGATGAATGCGCGCCGCCACGCCGGCGCCGCGGTGGAGGAACTGGTGAAGCTCATTCCCGCCGCCACCACGCGGCTGCCGAACTGGCCGGCGCGCGACGAAGAACAGGTGCCGGTGGCGCGGCTGGTAACGGGCGACCATGTGCTGGTGCGTCCCGGCGAAACCCTGCCGGCCGACGGCGTGGTGATCGAAGGCGACAGTGCGGTGAGCGAAGCCCTGCTCACCGGCGAATCGCTGCCGGTATCAAAAGGCGTGCACGCCCAGGTGGTCGGCGGCAGCCTCAACCAGTCGAGTCCGCTGGTGGTGAAGGTCGAGCGGCTTGGCGCCGATACGCGGCTGGCGTCGATTGTGCGTCTGCTCGACCGCGCGCAGAGTGAAAAGCCGCGCATCGGCCAATTGGCCGATCGCGCCGCCGCCTGGTTCGTGGGCCTGCTGCTGCTGATCACCGTCATGATCGGTCTCGCCTGGTATCTGATCGACCCGTCGAAAGCCCTGTGGATCGTGGTGTCGGTGCTGGTCGTGACCTGCCCCTGCGCGCTCGGTCTCGCTACGCCGGCCGCACTCACCACCGCCACGGGACGGCTGACGCGACTAGGCCTGCTGACCACGCGCGGCCACGCGCTCGAAACCCTGGCGCGCGCTACCGACCTGGTATTCGACAAGACCGGCACTCTCACCCACGGCCGTCTCTCCGTCCGCCAAGTGATACCGCTGGACGGCCGCAGCGAAGCCGAAGTCGGCGCGATCGCCGCAGCCCTCGAAGCCGGCTCGGAACACCCCATCGCCAAGGCGCTGCGCGAGGCGGCGGTGCCCGCTGTGACCGCCAGCGTGATTCGCAACACGCCCGGGCGCGGTGTCGAAGGTCAACTCGATGGCCACACCTACCGGCTGGGCACGCCGCGTTTCGCCGCTGCCAGCGACACGCCGCCCGCGCCGCCGGGATCAGACGACAGCGCCAGCTGGGTGGCGCTGGCCGACGAATCCGGGCTGATCGCCTGGTTCGCGCTGGCCGATACGCCGCGCGCGGATGCCCCGGCCGCACTCGCCAGACTTCGGGAACTGGGGCTGCACGTGCATCTGCTGTCCGGCGATGCCGAAGCGGCCGTCATGTACACGGCACGCCAGCTCGGCATCACCGACTGGCGTGCCGGCGCGCTGCCGGAAGACAAGCTCGCCTACGTGAAAGCGCTGCAGAACGAAGGCCGCATCGTCGCCATGGTGGGCGATGGCATCAACGACGCGCCGGTGCTTGCCGGCGCACAGGTGTCCATCGCCATGGGCGAAGGCACCGACGTCGCCCAGGCCGCCGCCGACATGGTGATGCTGGGCAGCCGCCTCGGCACGCTGGCCGACGGCATCGCGCTCGCCCGCAAGACGCAGCGCATCATCCGCGAAAATCTCGGCTGGGCGCTGGCCTACAACCTCGTCGCCATCCCCGCCGCGGCGCTGGGCCACGTCACGCCCTGGATGGCCGGCATCGGCATGTCGGCCAGTTCGCTGCTGGTCGTGCTGAATGCGCTGCGACTCGCCGATTTCAAATCCAGCACCGCGCCTGCCGTGGCAGACCTTCCCTTGCCCAGACCCGTCACCTGAGCGCCCGCACGCACGGACATGCTCCGCCTGGCCATCCCGCTCAGTCCCATGCTTGGCGGCCCCTTGCCCGGGTTTTGCCAGAGGCGGTCAAAAACGGCCCGTTCGACGCGCTCGAAAGCCGGGCGCCCAGCATGATCCGGGACGACAACATACCGAAGGCGGCCTGGTTCAGGGATCACCTATGCTGTGAGTTGCCCCCTATCCCGCGCCGTCCAACATGAATTCTCCCATCCTCTGGTATTTCGCCGACCCGATGTGCTCGTGGTGCTGGGGGTTTTCTCCGGTAATCGAGGCGCTGCGCGACGAATACCGCGAACGCATGAAAATCGCGCTGGTACTGGGTGGCCTGCGGCCAGGCACAACCGCCCCGATGACAGCGACGGAACGCAACGACATCCTGCACCACTGGCACACGGTACAGGCCCGCACGGGCCAGCCGTTCCGCTTCGATGGCGCGTTGCCGGACGGCTTCGTGTACGACACCGAACCCGCCAGCCGCGCGGTGGTGACGGTCGGTGGAATCGATTCCGCTCAGATATTCTCAATGTTCAAGGCAATCCAGACCGCGTTCTATGCCGAGGGACGCGACGTGACGCAAACCGGTTTACTTGCCGATCTGGCAGTGGGGCTCGGCGTGGATCGTCAAGCCTTCCTGAACGATTTCGCCAGCGATACGGCACGCGCCCGCACCCTGGCGCACTTCAAACAGTCTCGTCAGGCCGGCGTGCGCGGCTTTCCCACCCTGATCGTGCAACAGGCCACGCAATTACACCCGGTTTGCAGCGGCTGCCTGCCGCTCGACCTGGTGCGAACGGAAATTGACCGTTGCCTGCAAGCGGCGGGATAAGCATACCGTTCACCGTTAAAATCGCCCTTTCTCTTCCTGGAGCGTTGTCCGATGACCCGTCTTTCCCTGTTGCCCACCACGCTGTTTCTCGGTGCGATCCTGCTCGGCATCTCGGGCTGCGGTGCCAGCGAGCCCGGCAGGCAATCCGTCTCCACGGCCCCGGCGGAAGGTCAGCCGGCCAATCCGCGCGTATTGATCGAAACCAGCAAGGGCAACATCACGGTCGAACTCTTCACCCGAAACGCGCCGCAGTCGGTGGGTAATTTCATCAACTATGTAAAAACAGGCTTCTACGACGGCCTGGTCTTTCACCGCGTGATTCCCGGCTTCATGATTCAGGGCGGCGGCATGACCCCGGACATGGCGGAAAGACCCAGGAACGCCCCGATCAGGAACGAGGCCGACAATGGTCTCAAGAACCTGCGCGGCACGCTGGCGATGGCGCGTATGGCCGACCCCGATTCGGCCTCTTCGCAGTTTTTCATCAACGTGGCCGACAATGCCTCGCTTGATCATCGTGGCACCAGCCACGCTACCTGGGGCTATGCCGTATTCGGCCAGGTGATCGACGGCATGAACGTGGCGGATGCGATCGTTGCGGTACCGCGCGGCGATCGCGGCCCCTATCAGGACGTTCCCATCGAACCCGTCGTGATGAAGCGCGTTACCCTGCTGCCGCAAGCAGCCGCCGTTCCATCCGACGTCGACACGGAACCAACGCAGGAAAACCGGCCCTGATTTTTGTCACCCAGCTGTTGCTTGAGCCGACCGGCAGCCTGGGGCTGGCTCGAGTTGCCGGCAGGATAATCAGACAATCGACAGACGTGCTTCACTATTCAAGTTTCCACCGCCAAATAAATTCAAATCGAGTAAAGAAAAGTATCGTGACGTGATATATATTTCGATGTGGACGTGGACGGATTCGTACCAAGGCCGGCCATCATGTCTGTATCCAGGTAGCACCCACAAGCACTTCATCCACGTATGACAAAAGGAAATCTGAAATGAAAGAAGAACGTAAACCTTCGCGCCGCGAATTCCTGAAAATCGGCGGGGCTGCCATCGCCATGATTCCCATGGTGGCCCTATCCGGCAATGCGCTGGCCGCAAAAAACACCGCGATGCGTACCTCAATGAAATACCAGGACAAGCCAAATGGCGCGAATCATTGCGCAAACTGCATGCATTTCGTCCCGGGAAAAACGGCAAAGGCGCTTGGTGGTTGCCAAATTTTCCCGGGCGACACCGAGATTTCTCCCAATGGCTATTGTGTTGCCTGGGCAGCCAAGCCGTAATCATGCTCGGCTTGCGTATCGGGCCTGAAAAAAGACCTGATACGCCTGGATCCGTACGCAACCACGCGGGCGAGTAATTCCGGGCCTGCCGCCCAACAGCCTATCGGGCGGTGATCCCCAGGGTAAACGGCCGCGGCACGATCAACGTCGCGGCCATGCATTGACTTGTTCAGCGAACCGAACCCTCCCGGCCCTATGCGTCAGCGCCAGGCTACTGGCCCGGACACGCGGAAGAAGGGCCGGGGCCAGCCTGTATAATTGCCACTTGGTCAGCATTCCAGCGCGCTCGCGCACCCCATGATTCGTCGCATCATCAACAAAGTATTTGGCCGCAAACCGCGTGCCGATGGCACACAGGTACAAATCCTGCCACTGTCCGACCACGGCATTCACCGTGACCAGCTCGACGACTGCGCGCTGAAAACCTGCGAAACACTGACCCAGGCCGGCTACAAGGGCTATCTCGTGGGCGGGGCGGTGCGCGACCTGTTGCTGGGCAAGACGCCCAAGGATTTCGACGTGGCGACCGACGCCACTCCGGAGGAGGTGCGACGCCTGTTCCGCCGTTCGCGCATCATCGGGCGGCGTTTCCAGATCGTTCACGTGATGTGCGGGCGGGTGACCATCGAAGTCACCACGTTCCGCGCCAACGACCAGAAGGAGATCGAGGACGACGACCATGCGAACGGCGAGCCCTCCCCGGCAGCCCACACACGGCTGACCGACGAGCACGGCCGGCTGCTATCCGACAATGTGTTCGGCAGCATGGCGGACGATGCCGCGCGCCGCGACTTCACCATCAACGCACTGTATTACGATCCGGCGCGCGAGGAAGTACACGATTATTTCGGCGGCGTGGCCGACTGCAGGAAACGCGTGCTGCGCATGATTGGCGACCCCGACACGCGCTACCGCGAAGACCCGGTGCGCATGCTGCGCGTCGCGCGTTTTGCTGCCAAGCTCGACTTCCACATCGACCCCGACACGCGCAAGCCGGTGGCGGCGCTGGCGCCGCTGCTCGCCAACATTCCGCGCGCACGCATTTTCGACGAGGCGTTGAAACTGCTGCTATCCGGCCACGCCCTGCGCGGCGTCCACCAATTGCGCACCGAAGGCCTGCATCACGGCATGCTGCCGCTGCTGGACACCATTCTCGACGATCCTGTCGGCGAGCGCTTCATCAATGCCGCCCTGAAAACCACCGATGCGCGCATCGCACAGGACAAACCAGCTTCGCCGGCCTTCCTGTTCGCGGCCCTGCTGTGGCCGCAGGTACTGCTGCGCTGGCGTGCACTCGAGGCTGCCGGCGAGAAACCTCAGCCCGCCCTGTTCGCGGCAATGGATGAAGTGCTCGATGCCCAGCGTAGCCAGCTCGCCATTCCACGCCGCTATGACGGCATGATGAAAGAGATCTGGGCGCTGCAACCGCGCTTCGAACAGCGCGGCGGACAGCGTCCGTATCGTCTGCTGGAACACCCGCGTTTCCGCGCCGCCTACGATTTCCTGTTGCTGCGTGCGGAATCCGGCGAAGTCGCGACCGAACTCGGCGACTGGTGGACACGGTTTCAGGATGTCGATGAAGACGAGCGTGCCAGCATGCTGCTGGCCGACAGCGCGCCCAGGCCGCGTCGCAAGCGCAAGCGCAAGAAGCCGGGCGAGGCCGCCGGCGAGGCACATCCCACATGAAGGTCACCGCCACCATCGGTCTCGGTGCCAATCTCAACGATCCGGCGGCACAGGTGGAATACGCGCTGGCCGAACTCGACCGCCTGCCCGACACGCGCCTGCTGGCCCGTTCCTCGCTGTACGCCTCGGCCCCGGTCGGCTACGTCGATCAACCCGACTTCATCAATGCCGTGGCCCAGGTGGAAACCGGCCTGGCGCCGCGCGCGCTGCTCGCCGCGCTGCTGGATCTCGAACACCGTCACGGCCGCGCGCGCAGTTTCCGCAACGCGCCGCGCACGCTCGACCTCGATCTGCTGCTCTACGGCAACGCCTGCTTTCATGAAGACGGCCTGACGCTGCCGCATCCGCGCATGCAGGAACGCGGCTTCGTGCTGTTGCCGTTGCTGGAAATTTCACCCGATGTCACGATCCCCGGCCAGGGGCGCGCCGCCGACCGGCTTGCCGGATGCGCCGATCAACATGTAACCGTCCTCCCCTCCTCTGCCGCTGCCGTCAACGCATGAGTCTCTCCCGTTACCGTTATGTCGTCGTCGAAGGTCCGATCGGCGCAGGCAAGACCAGCCTGACCTACAAGCTGGCCGAGCATATGGACGCCGACACGCTGCTGGAAAATGTCAACGACAATCCCTTTCTCCCGCGCTTCTACCAGGAACCGGCACGCTACGCGCTGCCGACGCAACTGCATTTCCTGTTCGACCGTTCACGCCAGCTGCGCGAACTGGCGCAAGGTGACCTGTTCCGCGCCGGAACGGTGTCGGATTTCCTGATCGACAAGGACATGCTGTTTGCGCGCCTCAATCTCGACGACGACGAATTCGAGCTTTACCAGAAAGTCTATGCCGACCTCGCGCTGCAGGCGCCGGCACCCGACCTGGTGATCTATCTGCAGGCGCCGGTCGAGGTGCTGCAGGAGCGCGTCCGGCGCCGCGGCGTGGAATTCGAGCGCGGCATGGATGCCGGCTACCTGCAGCGCCTGGCCAACAGCTACAGCGAGTTCTTCCATCGTTACGAAGCCGCGCCCCTGCTCATCGTCAATACCAGCAATCTCAACTTCGCGGAAAACGAGGTCGACTTCGACCTGCTGCTGGAACGCATGGAAAAGATGCGCGGTCCGCGCGAGTTTTTCAGCCGGGCGGCCTGAGCATGGCCATTACCCTGTCCACCCTCAAGGCGATGCACGAACGCGGCGAGAAGATCGCCGTGCTCACCTGCTACGACGCCGGCTTCGCGCACGTCCTCAATGCCGCGGGCGTCGAGGTGCTGCTGGTTGGCGACTCGCTCGGCATGGTGGTGCAGGGCCACACCTCGACCCTGCCGGTGAAGCTCGCCGAGATGGCCTACCACACGCGCTGCGTCGCCGCCGGCACCGCACACGCCTTCATCGTCGCCGACCTGCCCTTCGGCAGCTATCAACCCTCGCCCGAGCGTGCGTTTGCCGCTGCCGCGCGGTTGATGGCGGCAGGTGCGCACATGGTCAAACTGGAAGGCGGCGCGGTGATGGCTGACACCGTTGCATTCCTGACGCAACGCGGCATCCCGGTGTGCGCGCACCTCGGCCTGCTGCCACAGTCGGTCAACCAGCTCGGCGGCTACAAGGTACAGGGCCGCGAGGACGCAGCCGCCGCGCAGCTGATTGCCGATGCCCGCGCGCTGGAAGCCGCCGGCGCCGGTCTGGTCGTACTGGAAATGGTCCCTGCCGCGCTGGCGAAAACCGTCACTGAAGCCCTCTCCATTCCTACCATCGGCATCGGCGCTGGTGGCGCCTGTTCCGGCCAGGTGCTGGTGCTGTACGACATGCTGGGCTTGTATCCCCGTGCACCGAAATTCTCGAAGAACTTTCTTGCCGGCGCCGACGGCATCGAGGCGGCGGCACGCGCCTATGTCGCTGCGGTCAAGGACGGCGCCTTCCCCGCCGCCGACCATACGTTCTGATGCAGGTCATCCACACGGTCGCCGAACTGCGCGCCGCGCTCGCCGGGCAAACTGGCACCGCCTTCGTCCCCACCATGGGCAACCTGCACCCCGGCCACGTGTCGCTGGTCGACCTGGCGACGCAGCACGGCGGTCCAGTGGTCGCGAGCATCTTCGTCAACCCGCTGCAGTTCGGCGCCGGTGAAGACTACGAGCGTTATCCGCGTACCCTGGCGGCCGACTGCGAGAAGCTCGCCGCCGCCGGTTGCGACCTGGTGTTCGCGCCGGAGGCCGCCGAACTCTATCCGGTCCCGCAGGATTTCACCGTGCAGCCCTCCGCGGCGTTGACGCGGGATTTGTGCGGCGCCTTCCGCCCCGGTCATTTCGCCGGTGTGGCGACGGTCGTGCTGAAGCTGTTCAATCTGGTACAGCCACACGTGGCCGTGTTTGGAAAAAAGGACTTCCAGCAATTGCGGGTGATCCAGGAACTGGTTCGGCAGTTCAACCTGCCGATCGACATCGTGGCGGGCGACACCCTGCGCGAGCCCGACGGCCTGGCAATGAGCTCGCGCAATGCCTATCTGGGCGCACCCGAACGCATCCAGGCGCCCCAGCTGCAGCGTGAACTCGCCGCCATCGTGGCAGCCGTCCAGACAGGCGAACGGGATTTCGATGCCTTGTGCGCCACGGCCGGCCGCCATCTGAAAATGGCGGGCTGGAACGTCGATTACGTCGCGCTACGCGATGCCCTGACGCTGCAATCCCCTGCGTCAGACAGTACCCGGCTGGTGGTGCTGGGCGCAGCGTGGCTGGGTTCAACCCGGCTGATCGACAATATTGAATGGGAAGCGGTGAGCGGGAAGCGGTGAGCAGTTGCAGCCACTCACCGCTTCCCGCTTCCCGCTCACTGCTCACTGCTCACTGCTCACTGCTCACTGCTCACTGCTCACTGCTC
>CAYVOR010000040.1:0-22927 GCA_964452995.1 uncultured Thiobacillus sp. | reverse complement strand
ATACCGTTGCATGCTTGGGATTGACCGGATAGACCTCGCCCTGGTAACCGGCATGGCGCAGGTTGCGGAACAGGGTGCCGGCGACCGAATCCTCGCGTTCGCTGGCGCCAAAGACCGCTACCGAGCGGGCGTTGAACAGGGAATGCAGATAGTGTTGGGACATGGCGGGGGCAGGCCGGATTGTTCCGGCCTGTCGAGGGAATCATGAATCGGCCTATGCTAGGCCATCCTCCGCTGCCGCGCCATCCTGCCGGGCGTATAGTGGGTTCATTTCTTCACTCGTCCGCACCATGCCCACCGCCTACATCACCCATCCGTCATGTTTTCAGCACAACATGGGCGACTGGCATCCGGAAAGTCCCGCGCGCCTGCGGGCCATCGACGATCGATTGCATGCCGCCCACCTGTTCGACTTCCTGGCGCATCACGAGGCGCCGTGCGTGCAGCGCAGCCAGCTGCTGCGCGTGCACGACGCCGCCTACCTCGACGCGGTCGAAGCCGCCGTGCCCAGCGAAGGCGTAAACATGCTCGACCCCGACACCGGCATGAACCCGCACAGCCTCGAGGCCGCGCGTCATGCGGCCGGTGGCGCCGCGATGGCGGTCGACCGGGTGATGCAGGGCAAGGAAGCCAACGCCTTCGTCGCCGTCCGCCCGCCCGGGCATCATGCCACCCGCAACCAGGCGATGGGATTCTGCCTCTTCAACAACGTCGCCGTGGCCGCCGCGCACGCGCTCGAACAGCACGGCCTGGAACGCGTCGCCATCGTCGACTTCGACGTCCATCACGGCAACGGCACCGAGGACATTTTCCGCGACGATCCGCGCGTGATGCTCTGCTCCACCTTCCAGCATCCCTTTTATCCGTTCCGCGGCGCCGACACCGTCAGCGAGCACATCGTCAACGTGCCGCTGCCCGCCGGCACCGCCGGCGCAACCTATCGCGAAGCCTTCAGCACCCGCATCCTGCCGCGGCTGGACGGCTTCCGCCCGCAGATGCTGTTTTTTTCCGCCGGTTTCGATGGCCACCGCGAGGATGACATGGCGCAGTTCGGCCTGGTGGAAGCGGATTATGCCTGGATCACCGAGCAGGTCATGGGTGTGGCCGCGCGTCATGCCGAAGGCCGCATCGTCTCGGTGCTCGAAGGGGGCTATGACCTCAGTTCACTGGGACGCAGCGCGGCCGCGCACATCAAGACCCTGGCGGCGTTATGAACCGTGCTTCACGACCCGTCCCGCATGGTGAACGTTCACCTTGGACACGTTAAGGAACGATTCCTGTATCTATGCCGGATATCCGATAAACCCGCCCGCATTCAGGCAAAACGCGTACGCCAGCGTCGCAGCGCCGCTTCCATCCGCGCCATGCTGACGTAGAAAGTCGGCGTGATGTAGAGCGTGAGGAACTGCGAGAAGAACAGGCCTCCGACGACGGCGATGCCGAGCGGGCGGCGCGCCTCGCCGCCGGCGCCAAAGCCGATGGCGATCGGCAGGGTGGCGAAGATGGCGGCGAAGGTGGTCATCATGATCGGCCGCAGGCGCACCATGCAGGCCTCGACGATGGCCTCTTCGGCACTACTGCCCGCGCGCTGTCGGGCCAGGGCGAAGTCGATCATCATGATGCCGTTCTTCTTCACCAGTCCGACCAGCAGGATGATGCCGACGAAACTGAAGATATTGAGTTCGTCGTTGGTCAGCAGCAGCACCAGCAACGCGCCGAAGCCGGCCAGCGGCAGCGCGGTGAGGATGGTCAGCGGATGGCCAAGGTGCTCGTACAGCACTGCCAGCACCATGTAGATAATGATCACGGTGAACAGCAGCAGCAAGGGCAGCTGGACCGTCGATTCCTGGAATTTCTGCGCGGCGCCGGTGAATTCCAGCGCGACGTCGGATGGCACGACTGCGCTGGCGGCATCGTAGACCGCGGACAGCGCGGCATCGAGCGAGATGCCCGGCGTGAGATTGAAGGACAGGGTGACCGCCGGCTGCTGGCCGTAATGATGGACCGCGACCGGCCCCACGCCCGGATCGATCCTGGCCACGGCATCCAGCCGCGTGATCCCGCCCGTCGCCGTTTTCAGGGGCAGCTGGCCGATGACCGCCGGGTCCAGCTGCGCCTCGGGCAGCGCCTTGACGCTCACCACGTACTGGTCGCTGGTGCCGTAGATTTCACTGATGCGGCGCCCGCCCAGCGCGTCGTACAGCGTTTGCTGGACCTGCTGGGTCGTGATGCCGAGCCGGGCGGCTTCCAGCGGATCGAGCGTGATGCGCAGTTCGGGATTGCGCAGTTCGAGATTGCTGTCGATGTCCTCGATCTGGGGCAGCGCTTCCAGCCGCTTCTCGACTTCGGCCGATGCCGTTTTCAGTGCCTCGAAATCGCCCGAGATGAGCGTCAGCTGGTAGTCGCTGCTGGATGACAACGCGCCGACGTTGATCGATGCGGGGTTCTGGAACGTGACGTTGACGCCGCTGATCTTGCGCGTGATCGCGCGCAGTTCATCGATCACTTCGTCTGCACTTTTGCGCGTGTTGCGCGGCGTCAGGCGGATCACCAGGCGCCCGATGTTGCCGCCGGTCACGCCGCCGCCGCCCTGCCCGGCACTCGACATCAAGCCTTCAACTGCCGGGTATTTCTGCACGATCGCGGCGAGCGCCTGCTGGCGCTTGCTCAGCTCGTCGAACGGAATGCCTTCCGGATACTGCACGGAGGCGAAAATCGTCCCGGAGTCAACGCGCGGAATGAATCCCTGCTTGACCTGACCGGCCAGCCACACCATCGCGGCGAGCACGGCCACCGAAAGCAGCAGCATGCCACCACGGTGGCGCATCGAGGCGCGCAGGGTGTCGCCGTAGAAATCGCGAAAGCGATTGAAACCGGCGTCGAACACGCGCGACAGTCGATTATTGAGCGGCTGGTTGACCAGCCCGCGTGCACACAGCATCGGCGTGAGGGTCAGCGCCACCACGCCGGAGAGCAGCACGGCGATGCCGATGCTGACTGCGAATTCCTGGAACAGCCGTCCGATCATGCCGCCCATGAAGAGGATGGGCAGGAAGACGGCAGCCAGCGAGACCGTCATCGACAGCACGGTGAAGCCGATCTCCTGCGCGCCATCGAGCGCGGCCTGCATGCGCGACTTGCCCATTTCCAGATGGCGCGAGATGTTCTCGATCACCACCACCGCGTCGTCGACCACGAAGCCGATCGCCAGCGTGATCGCCATCAGGGAGAGGTTATTGAGGCTGTAGCCCAGCAGGTACATGAAACCGAAGGTGCCCAGCAGCGAACTCGGCAGCACCAGCGCGGCGATCAGCGTGGCGCGCAGGTTATGCAGGAAGGCGAAGATGACGAAAATCACCAGCCCCAGTGCGAGCAGCAGCGTGAAGTTCACCTCGTGCAGCGAATCCCTGACGAAGCGCGAGCGGTCGAAATGCACCTGCAGGCGCACGCCGTCGGGCAGTTCCGCCTCGATCTGCGGCAGCATCGCGCGGATGCGGTCGGCCACCGCGACCGTGTTCGCGCCCGGCTGGCGCTGCACCGCCAGCACGATGGCGCGGGTGCCGTTGTACCAGGTCTTGCGCTTGTCGTCCTCGACGCCATCTTCGGTCCGACCAAGGTCTTTGACCCGCAGCGCGGTGCCGTCGTGATAAGCGACGATGATGTCGCCGAAGTCTGCCGCGTTGGCCAGCGCCACCGGCGCCTTCACCGTATACGAACGCGTCGCGCCGTCGAGTGTACCGGACGGCAGGTTGGCGTTGGCGGCCTGAACCGCGGTGACCACGTCGGCAAACGTCAGTCCGCGCTGCTGCAGCTTGACGGGATCGAGATAGAGACGCAATGCGTATTTCTGCGAACCGAACACCAGCACCTGCGCCACGCCGGAAAGCCCCGACAGCTTCTGCGCGACGCGCGAATCGGCGATGGCGTCGAGTTCGGTCAAGGGCAGGCGTTCGGCCGACATGGCCAGATACAGGATGGGCGAATCGGCCGGGTTGATCTTCCTCAGTTGTGGCGGATCCATGCCCTGCGGCAGGTTGCGCGCCGCCTGCGCGATGGCGGTCTGCACGTCCTGCGCGGCGGCATCGATGTTGCGCCCGAGTTCGAACTGCAATGTGATGGTGGTCGAGCCCTGGCCAGACTGCGAACTCATCGACTCGATTCCCGCCACGGTCGCCAGTTGCCGTTCCAGCGGCGTCGCCACGGTGTTGGCCATGGTCTCGGGGTTGGCGCCCGGCAGGGAGGCGCTGATGCGCAAGGTCGGGAAATCCACCTGCGGCAGATCGTTGATCGGCAACTGCTTGTAGGCGATCGCGCCGAACAGCGCCATCGCCAGCACCAGCATCAGCGTGGCGACCGGGCGCTCGATGAAGACTCGCGAGAGATTCATCGGCGGGCAGACACGTTATCCGCGAAGGACGCGAAGCGGCACGAAGAAAAAACCCGGCCCGCCGGATCCTGAAAATACAGGGCACGGGAAAATACGTGCAGGGATCGCACGGGCGCCTTTGCGTAGCTGTGGAACATGATCTCGCAGGGTCTGCGCGTCCTTTCGCGCCCTGCGCGAACAGGATTTTCAACGCTCATGATTTCGCCTCGAGTTTGACCTGGCTGCCCGCCCTGAGGCGCTGCGGAATCTCGATCAGCACCGGTTCGCCGGCATGCAGGTCGCCCTCGACCACCTCCTCGCCGTCGAGACTGCGCGTCACATTCACGGTCTGCACCACGGCCTTGCCGCCGCGTACCACATAGACATACGTGCCGTTCTGCGCGTGTTGCAGCGCGGCTTCGGGGACCACCTTGGCGTTCGGCACGACGCCGAGCCGCAGGCGCACGCGTACACCCTGCCCCGATAGCAGGCTGGCCGGCGCGCCGGCCAGCCGTACCTTGATCGGAACGGCACCGGTGGCGGCATCGATCTGTGAATCGACAAACACGAGTTCGCCCTGCGCCTCGACGGTGTGGCCCATATCCCGCAACACTTTGGCGGTCACCTTGCCGTGCGTGCGCGCAGCCGCCAGTTCGGGCCAGTCCTGTTGCGACACACTGGCACGCACGTCGAGCGTACCGGGCGCCAGGATCGTCGTCAGCGGCGTTCCGCCCGCCTGCACCAGCGTGCCGGGGCGTACGGCAATACGCCCGACGCGCCCGTTGATCGGCGCGCGAATCTGTCCATACGCCACGTCCAGCTGCGCCGCATCCAGTTCGGCGCGGGCGGTACCGGCGCGCGCACGGGCGGATTCCAGCGCCAGTTGCGCGTCGGCGAATTCCTGACGGCTGATGTAGCCCGATTTCATCAGCGGACTGAGGCGCTCGAGTTTCTGCGCGGCATCGGCCGTTTCGGCGCGGGCGCCAGCCAATGTGGCCTGGCTTTGCGCGATGCGTGCCTGCGCCGGACGGCTGTCGAGGCTGAACAGGATCTGCCCCGCACGCACGGCATCGCCTTCCTGCACCTGCTGCCGCAGGACCGTACCGCTGGTCTGGGCGATGATGGCGACCTGCTGCGCCGCTTCCAGCGTGCCGGGCAGATCGATCACCCGCGGAAAATCACGCACCGCCACCGGGACCGTCCTGACGCTCAGTGCGCGATCGCCGCCCTTGTTGTCGCCTGTCGCCGACTGCTGGATGCGATAGGCCACCCCGGCAATCAATCCGAGCGCGATGAGGATCAACAGGATGCGCAATTTCATGGCGGGCTCACAGGAGAAGCGGCGGGCAGGCGGCCCAGCGCATGGTTCAAACGGGAAAATGCCGCCAGCCAGTCGCTGTCGGCCTGCGCCTGCGCCTGGCGCGCGCGCGCCAGGTCGGCCTGGGCAGTCAGCCATTCGAGCAGGCTGCCGACGCCGGTCTTGTAGCGCGCTTCGGCTGCCTGCGCCGATTCACTGGCGCTGTCGAATTGCGCCCCCACGCCTTCGCGCTGGGTTTGAGCCTGGCGCACGTCGTAGTAGGCATCGGTCACCGCCAGCGCCACCTGGCTGCGCTGCGCCTCGGCATCGGCCTGCAGGCGTTCGGCGTCGCGCGCGGCGGCACGCGCCTGCGCAGCCAGCCGCCCGCCATCGAACAGCGGAATTATCACATTCATGCCAATGCTGTAGGTGGTCGACGGCGAGCGGTCGCCGCCCAGAAACAGCGTACGGCCGGTGTTGGCCGCCAGCGACAGGCTTGGCCAGCGGGCCGCGCGCGCACGCTCGGCCTCGAAGTGCGCACTGGTCGCGGCAGCCTGCAGGGCTTGCAGGTCGGGCCGGTTGCGCTGGGCCTCCTGCAGCAGATCGGCCAGTAGGGTATTGGTCGCCAAAGGATCCGGCGGCACGGCCTGCCAGTCGAGTTCCAGCGTTTGCGTCTGGGCAATGCCCGCGGCCTGTTTCAGCGCGGCGTCCGCCTTGGCCCGGTCACGCTCCGCTGCCTGGCGTGCCAGTTCGGCCTCGACCAGCGCGGCCCGTGCCCGCAACTGGTCAGCGCGTGACGCCAGTCCGCCCCGCAGCCTGGCGTCGACCGCGTCGAGGCTGGCGCGCAGGGCGGTTTCCTGCTGGATCTGGGCGGTGACCTGCGCGCGCGCGGCCAGCCAGGCAAAATAAGCGGCCTCCACTTCGGCAACGGTATCCTGCAGGGTACGGTTGTTGGTCAGCAGGCTGGCGATGAGCTGATAGCGCTGGGCATCGATGCTGGCGGCGCGCGCGCCGAAATCGACCAGCACATAGGCCAGACTGAGGCTGGGGCCGTAGCGGTCGAGCGTGGGCACCTGCGCGCCCGAGCTGGATAGCGCCCGGCTCTCGGTGAAGTTCAATTGCCCCGTCAGCGTCGGCCAGTTGGCCGCACTGGCGGCATCCAGTCGCGCCGCCTCGGCCTGGATGCCGAGCCAGGCCGCGCGCGTCTCGGCGCGTTCGCGCAGCGCATGGTCGGTCAGGGCGGCGAGGCTGGCAAAGCGCACGACGCCGGTGGGCGTCGCAGCCGGAACGGGCAGGCCATGCGGCTGCGACCAGAAGCTGCCTGGGCGCTCGGGCAGGTCGAACGCAGCCGCGTGTGCCCACAGCGGACACAGCGCGAGTGGCACGCATAACAGGAAGCGATTGGGGAGGGCATTCAAGGTGGGTCGATTCTAAACGAGTCTGCGAAGCGACAGGAGACGACTTCCCAAGTTCCGCCCTGCATGCAGAGGAAATGAAATACGCTTGGCACACTCTCCATTCACGATCGAAAGAATTCACTATGACACGCAAGAAACGCGCGCTCGCCATCGGCCTGCTTCTGGCTGCTTCGTCGGCCTTCGCCGGCAGCACGTCGTTCGACCGCTTCACGCCCATGACCGGCGACGTCGGCGCCGGCACGCTGCCCGAGTCCGCTCCTTACAGGCTGGCCTCGCCGCATTTCTGCCAGACGACCATCGTTGTCCGCGACCCCGCTCAGACCCACCGCTTCGACAGCGGCAACTACGACATGCACACCGTGAACGAAAATGGCCCCGAAGCGGGCCGCTTCCTGTTCAGCGTATTCGAGACCGGCCAGGCCGGCATCCAGCGCACCGACCTGCGCACCCTGCAGACCGAGACCCTCTGGCACAGCCCTTCTGCCGCGCCCGCGCTGGACAGCCACGTATCCTTTGACGCCTCGCGCTGGACCCCGTGGGGCACTTTCCTGACCGCCGAAGAATCGTGGCGCGATCCGGCCGGCCCGACCAGCCAGTACGGTCGCCTGTTCGAAGTGGTCAATCCGCTGGCCGCACCCGCCGACATCGTCATCAAGCATCGCGACATCCTGCCGCGTGTTTCCCATGAAGGCCTGGCATTCGACCAGAAGAACAATCTGTACTTCATCGACGAGCGCAACGGCAGCCACCTCTTCAAATTCACCTCGGCCAATCCGCAGGCCGGCAAGGGCGACGCCTTCTTCGCCGCCGGCCAGACCTTCGTGCTGCGCGTGGGCGACGGCACAGTCAGGGAGGCCACCGGTGCCGCCACCTGGATTCCGCTGACCGACCGCCACGGCACCGCCCTGCCGGGCGCCGTGGTCGTCACCGACCCCAACGGCCTGACCGCGATCGACGGCCGCGCCACGCCGAAGCTGCCGGCGTTCCTGGGCACCGCGTTCGACCGCCCGGAAGATCTGGAAATCAAGACACTGAAGAACCACACACAGATGTTGTTCGTGGCGGTCACCACCCACCACAAGGTGTTCTCGATCGACCTGCGCAGCAATACGGTCAAGCTGTTCGCCAGCCGTGACACGCTGGACATGGCCACCAGGCGGCCCGTTGGCAGCGCTTTCACCAATCCCGACAACCTGGCGATCGACGCTGACTGCAATCTCTACATCGTCGAAGACCAGCCGGGCGGCATCGGGGACATCTGGTTTGCCAAGGACGAGAACGACGACGGCGTCGCCGAGGCCATCGGCAAGTGGGCCAGCCTGTCGACCAGGGGCGCGGAAAGCTCCGGCCTGTACTTCAACCCCTTCAAGCCGAATGTCGCCTACGTCAACGTGCAGCATCCCGCCAGCGGCGTCGATCGCACCATCATGATCAGCACGCCGTGCGCGCAGGCGCAACAGGATCGCGGCCGGAACTGAACGCGCCGGCTATTGGCTTGCGGACCGCACCGACTCCCGCATGGCGCGGGCCGCCGTCACCATGTTGGCGAGCGCCGTTTCGGTTTCTGTCCAGCCACGTGTCTTCAGCCCGCAGTCCGGATTGACCCAGAGCCTGTCGGGCGCGATCACCCGCGCGGCCTTTTCCAGCAGGCGCGTCATCTCCGCCGCATCGGGAATGCGCGGGCTATGGATGTCGTACACGCCGGGGCCGATTTCGTTGGGATAGTCGAATTCGCCAAAGCCGCGCAGCAGTTCCATGTCCGAACGGCTGGTCTCGATGGTGATGACGTCGGCGTCCATCGCCGCAATCGCGGGCAGGATGTCGTTGAATTCCGAATAGCACATGTGGGTATGGATTTGCGTCGCGTCGCCCACCCCCGATGCGCTGAGGCGGAACGCGCGGCTCGCCCAGTCGAGGTAGGCCGGCCAGTCGGCGCGCCGAAGGGGCAGGCCTTCACGATAGGCCGGCTCGTCGATCTGGATGATGCCGATGCCGGCCGCTTCGAGGTCGACCACCTCGTCGCGGATCGCCAGCGCGATCTGCAGCGCGGTGGTGGCGCGCGGCTGATCGTCGCGCACGAACGACCATTGCAGCATCGTCACCGGGCCGGTCAGCATGCCTTTCACCGGTTTGCCGGTCAGCGACTGCGCGTAGCGCGCCCACGTCACCGTCATCGGCTGCGGCCGCGACACGTCGCCGTAGAGGATCGGCGGCTTGACGCAGCGGCTGCCGTAGGACTGCACCCAGCCGTTGTGCGAGAACGCAAAACCGGCCAGTTGCTCGCCGAAATATTCGACCATGTCGTTGCGTTCGGCTTCGCCGTGCACCAGGACATCGAGCCCGAGTGCTTCCTGTTTCCCGATGGCATGGCCGATCTCGTGCCGCATCGCAGCGGTGTAATCGGCCTCGCTGAGTTCGTCCGCCTTGAAACGGGCGCGCGCATGGCGGATCTCCGCTGTCTGCGGGAACGAGCCGATGGTCGTGGTCGGAAAATCCGGCAGCCTGAAGCGTGCACGCTGCGCGGCCCGACGCGCCGGAAACGGGGTGTTGCGTCCGTCGTGCCGCGAGCCAGGCGCCGCCAGTCGCGCTGCGACCGCCGCGTCATGCACGCGCAATGATGACTTGCGTGACGCCAGCGCCGTTGCATTGGCCGCCAGTTCTGCGGCCACCGCATTGCGACCCTGGTTGAACGCGGTCTTGAGCGTGGCCAGCGCGGCGATTTTCTCGTTGGCGAAAGCCAGCCAGTTTCCGGGTTCCGCCTCAAGTGCGGTTTCACCCGCCAGGCTCACGGGCACATGCAGCAGCGAGCACGAGGGCGCCAGCCACAGCCGGTCGGCCAGTCGCGCATGCAGACCCTCGAACCGGTCGAACACGCCATTGAGGTCGGCCTTCCAGACATTGCGGCCGTCGATCACGCCGACCGACAGGATTCTGGTGGCCGGCAGCCAGTCGATCACCTGGGCGAGTTCGCCGCCGCCACGCACGCAATCGACGTGCACGCCCGCTACCGGCAGCTTCAGCGCCACCAGCAGGTTCTCGCGCAACGGCCCGAAATAGCTGGCGAGCAGGAGCTTCATGCCCGCCGCATTGAGGTGATGGTAGGCACGCTCGAACGCTGCGCGCCACGCGGGCGGCAGGTCGAGCGCGAGAATCGGCTCGTCGATCTGCACCCATTCGACCCCCTGCGCTTTGAGCCGCGTCAGAATCTGCGCGTAGACCGGCAGTAGTCGCTCAAGCAGATCGAGACGCTCGAAGCCGGCCGCTTTTTCCTTGCCCAGGAACAGGAACGTTAGCGGGCCGATCAGCACCGGCTTGGCGTCGAACCCGGCGGTCTGCGCCTCGGCCAGTTCGTCGAACAGCCAGCCCGGATCGGGCGCGAACTGCGTATCAGGTGTGAATTCGGGCACCAGATAGTGATAGTTGGTATCGAACCATTTCGTCATTTCCATCGCATGGCTGGCGTCATTGCCGCGCGCCAGCTCGAAATACTCGGGCAGCGTAATGTGTGCACCGAAACCGAAGCGTGGCGGCACGCAGCCCAGCAACGCGACGTGATTGAGCATCTGGTCGTAGAACGCGAAATCCCCCACCGTCACGAAATCCAGCCCGGCCGCGTGCTGGCGCCGCCAGTTGGCCTGGCGGATGCCGCTACCCACCGAGCGCAGCGCAGCCTCGTCGATTTCGCCGCGCCAGAACGATTCCTGCGCCCGTTTCAGTTCGCGGTTCGGGCCGATGCGCGGAACGCCCAATACGTGTGCCAGTGCCATGTGCGTGCTCCAGAAGAAAGGATAGACAGCATCATGCCGCCCCGGCTAACATGAATCCAACGAATATTTCTCATTGTTTACATGAACAATACTCATATCGAGCTGCGTCACCTGCGCCTGCTGCAGGCGGTGACCGAAGCGGGCGGACTGACGGCCGCCGCCGAGCGCCTGTATCTCACGCAATCGGCGGTGTCGCACCAGCTGAAGGCACTGGAAGATGCGCTGGGACTGCCGCTGGTCGAACGCGCCGTGCGACCGTTGCAGCTCACCGCCGCCGGGCGGCGTCTGCTGGCACTGGCGCATGCCGTGCTGCCGCAGACGGACACGGCGCTGCGCGACCTCGCCAAGCTGAAAGACGGCGATGCCGGCGAATTGCGCATCGCGGTCGAATGCCACACCTGCTACGACTGGCTGATGCCGGCGATGGACAGCTACCGCGATGTCTGGCCCGGCGTGGAACTCGATCTGCTGGGCGGCTTCCAGGCCGACCCGGTGGGCCTGTTGCTGGAGGCGCGCGCCGATCTCGTCATCACCTCGGACACCGCGCCGCGCGCGGGCATCGCATATGCGCCGCTGTTCGGTTTCGAGATGCTGGCGCTGCTGCCGCCGGGCCATCCTCTCACCGCAAAAAAATGGCTGCTGCCGGCCGACTTTGCCGATCACACGCTGATCACCTATCCAGTGCCGGAAGACCGGCTCGACCTGATCCGGCACGTGCTCGCCCCGGCCGGGATCAAGCCATTGCGGCGCGAGGCGCAATTGACGGTGGCGATCCTGCAGCTCGTCGCCAGCCGCCGCGGGCTGGCGGCGCTGCCGGCGTGGGCGGTCGCCCCCTATCTCGAACGCGGCTACGTCGCCGCCCGCCGCATCGGCAAGCACGGCCTGTGGGCTGAACTCCATGTCGCGGTGCGTGAGGCCGACGCCGCGCGCGCGTATGTCGCCGACTTCATCGAAACCGTGAAGCGCGACAGCTTTGCCCGGCTGCCGGGTATTCAACCGGCTATCATCGGTGCATGACCCCCCGCCTCAGCTTCCGCCTCATTCTCGGCGACGACATCGCGCTCGGCCCCGGCAAGGTGCAACTGCTCGAAGCCATCCGCGAAACCGGCTCCATCGCCGCAGCGGGGCGCGCCATGGGCATGAGCTACAAACGCGCCTGGCATCTGGTCGATACCATGAACCGCTGTTTCGCCAGTCCGCTGGTCGAGGCCAGCAAGGGTGGCGCGCGCGGCGGCTGCGCGACGCTGACGCCGTTGGCCGAGGAGGTCATCATTCTGTATCACGGCCTCGAAGCGCACGCGCGCAAGGCGACCGAGGCCGACCTCGCAAGCCTGACCCGTCACCTGGCCAGGCAACGCTGAGCGCGCGGGTCTGACACCCCGGCCCCGCCACGCCAACGCACCGGCCCTCGATAGCGATATGACATCTGGAATATATCGAGTATATTTCCTTCCCGCCATGTTCAATTAACTGGAGACGTCCCATGCTTGCCCGCCTGCTTTCACGCTTCACCCTGATACTCGGCATCCTTGCATTGCCGCTGTCCGGCCATGCCGGCCAGGCGCATGTTGCCGTCGCCGCCAACTTCCTTGCGCCAATGAAGCAGCTTGCGCCGCTGTTCGAACAATCCAGCGGCCATACGCTGGTGGTCTCCTCGGGCTCGACCGGCAAGTTCTACGCCCAGATCAAGAACGGCGCGCCCTTCGACGTGTTGCTCGCGGCCGACGACGAAACGCCGGCACGCCTCCTGCGCGAAGGCGACGCGGTAAGCACCCAGCCGTATGCGATCGGCAAACTGGCGTTGTGGAGCGCCGACCCGAAGAAAATTGACGGCACCGATTCAGTACTGCGTCGCGGCGCTTACACCCGGCTGGCGGTCGCCAATCCCAAGCTGGCGCCCTATGGCGCCGCGGCGATGCAGGTGCTTGAGAAGCTGGGTCTGTCAGACGCGGTCAAGGACAAGTCCGTGACTGGCGAGAACATCGGCCAGACGTATCAGTTCGTCGTCAGCGGCAATGCCGAGATCGGCTTCGTCGCCCTCTCGCAGATCACCGTTGACGGCAAACTGGCTGGCGGTTCGGTGTGGCAGATCCCCAGCTCGCTCTATTCCCCGATCCGCCAGGATGCAGCCTTGCTGAAACGCGGGGCTGACAATCCGGCTGCGCAGGCGCTGCTTGATTTTCTGAAAAAGCCACAGGCCCAGGCAGTCATTCGAAGCTACGGCTACGACCTGTAAAACTGGATGACATGCGCGACGGCCAAGCGTAATGATCGGCATGCCTGCATGAGCGCCAGACGATGAGTCTGGGCGGCGCCGACCTGACGGCGATCACGCTCACGCTGAAACTCGCGGCGGTGACCACGCTGGTGCTGATGCTGATCGCGACCCCGCTGGCCTGGTGGCTCGCGCACACGCAAAGCCGCTGGCGCGCGGCGGCCACCGCCATGGTCGCGCTGCCGCTGGTGCTGCCGCCGACGGTGCTGGGGTTTTATCTGCTGGTGCTGCTCGGCCCGAAAGGCATGATCGGCCAGTGGATGCTGGGGCTGGGATTGAATACCCTGCCTTTCACCTTCGGCGGCCTGGTGGTGGGGTCGGTCGTGTTTTCGATGCCGTTTGCGGTGCAGCCGATCGCCAATGCGTTTACCGCTATCGGCGTGCGCCCGCTTGAAGTGGCCGCCACCCTGCGCGCGTCGCTGTGGGATCGATTCTGGAGCGTGGCGGTGCCGCTCGCGCGCCCGGGTTTCTTCACCGCGGTCGTGCTGGCGTTTGCCCACACCGTGGGTGAATTTGGCGTCGTGCTGATGCTGGGCGGCAACATTCCGGGCGAAACCCGGGTGCTGTCGGTGGCAATCTATGATCACGTCGAAGCGATCGACTACGCCCAGGCGCACATTCTGTCGGCCGGGCTGGTCGTGTTTTCGTTTGGGGTGCTGCTGCTGCTCGGGCGTCACAGCGGCCAGTGGCAACGGGTCTCGACGTGAGCACGATCGCCGCGCGTTTCCGTTCCACACGGGGAAGCTTCGAACTCGATGTCGAGTTCAGCGTGCCGGCGCATGGCGTCAGCGCGCTGTTCGGCGCCTCGGCATCGGGCAAGACCACGCTGCTACGGCTGATTGCCGGGCTTGATCGCGCACCGGGTTCGCTGACCGTCGCCGGCGAGGTGTGGCAGGACGAGCGCAGCTTCGTCCCGACCCACCGTCGCGCGCTTGGTTATGTGTTTCAGGAGGCCAGTCTGTTCCCGCACCTCGACGTGCGCGGCAATCTGCACTACGGCTGGAAGCGCGTGCCCGCGACCGAACGTCGCATCGCGTTTGACGACGTGGTCGACTGGCTGGGACTGGGCGCGCTGCTGGCGCAGTCGCCGCAACAGCTTTCAGGCGGGCAGCGCCAACGCGTCGCCATCGGCCGTGCGCTGCTCGCCAGCCCGCGCCTGCTGCTGATGGACGAACCGCTGTCGGCGCTTGACTCGACCAGTCGCGCCGACATCCTGCCGTATCTGGAACAACTGCACCGCCAGCTTGACCTGCCGATCATCTATGTCAGCCATGCGCTCGACGAAGTGGCGCGACTGGCCAACACCCTGCTGCTGATCGACGCCGGCAAAATCATCTACCAAGGGTCGCTCGTCGAGGGCCTCACCCGACTCGACCTGCCGCTGGCGCACCGCGATACCGCCGCCACCATCATCGATACCACCGTCGTCTCGCACGACGCGGTATGTCATCTCACCCATGTCGCGCGCCGGGATATTGCATTCGAACTGCCCGGCTTGCACGGCACCCCCGGCGATCCGTTGCGGGTGCGCGTCGCCGCGCGCGACGTCAGCCTCGCGCTCGCCATGCCGCAGCAGACCAGCATCCTCAACCTGCTGCCGGCCAGGATCATCGAACTGGCGGACGACGCGCCA
Source organism: uncultured Thiobacillus sp. (assembly GCA_964452995.1). GTDB lineage: Bacteria > Pseudomonadota > Gammaproteobacteria > Burkholderiales > Thiobacillaceae > Thiobacillus. The sequence goes on along the minus strand of CAYVOR010000040.1, from coordinate 8,171 downwards.
GGGCAGGTACTGGTACGGCTGGTACTGGGCGATACGGTGCTGCTCGCGCGCATTACCCGGAAATCGGCCCGGCTGCTGGACCTTCAGCCCGGCACACCGGTGGTGGCCCAGGTAAAGAGCGTGGCCGTGGCCTGACGCCCGGCAGAGCCCCTACAGTTCGGAAAACAGGTAGGCCAGCAGCGCGATACCCAGCACCACCACCGACAGATTCATCACCATCCCGGCATAAGGAAAGTAGTGCTCGGGAATTTCGATGGGTTTCAGGGTGCGCAGCACGCGCCTGAACTGCACGATGGAAAAACTCATCATCGTCAGCGCCAGGCTGATGAAAGCGATGCCGATCCAGAACGACAGGTCGCGTCCGGTAGGACTGCTATGGCGCATGACATGCAGAAACAGTCCGAAACGTTCAAGCACGAAGCCGAAGGCCATCAGGGTCACCCCGGTACGGTTCCACGACATCAGCGTGCGTTCGGCGGCAAAAAAGACGCGTGGATCGTTGAGGTCGGACATTTTTATACAGGCTCCACTTCGCTGGGCAGTGCGTTTTTCAATGTCTGCGCCAGCCGTTCGAATGTTTCGGGAAACGGCGCGCGTTTGCGCCATGCCAGGCCGATGGTGCGCCCCGGCGGCGGCGACTTGAATGGGCGAATGGCGACCGCCTTCTTGTTGGCGCGTGGCCCAGCGTCCACCGACAATGCCGGCAGCAGCGTCAACCCGAGCCCCATGGCCACCATCTGGCGCAGGGTCTCCAGGCTGGTCGCCCGCACTTCCTCGCGACCGCGCGACCCATTGCCACATACATCGAGCGCCTGGTCGCGCAGGCAGTGGCCTTCGTCGAGCAGCAACAGCTTTTCCTTCATGATGTCGGACACTTTCACCACGGCCTGCCTGGCAAGCGCATGGTCTGCAGGCAGCGCGGCAAAAAACGGCTCGTAGAAAAGCGGCTCGACACGCAGGCTGTCGTCGGTCACCGGCAACGCCAGGAGGCCCGCATCGAGCTTGCCGTCGACCAGATGTTCCAGGATCTGCGGGGTCATTTCCTCGCGCAGCAACAGGCGCAGACCCGGGTGCTTCTTGTGCGCCAGCGTCAGGGCATGCGGCAGGTAATACGGTCCCAGGGTGGGGATGACGCCGAGATGAAGCGTGCGCGACATCGGGTCCTGTGCGTGCCGGGCGAGTTCACGGATGCGTTCGGATTCCTCGACGATGTTGCGTGCCGCAGCCAGGATTTCCCGGCCAATCGGGGTTGGCGTCACCCGCTTGAGGCTGCGGTCAAACAGCGTCACGCCGAGAAATGTTTCCAGCTTCTTGATTTGCGTCGACAGCGTCGACTGCGTGATAAAGCACGCCTCGGCGGCGCGACCGAAGTGGCCGTGGTCGGCCAGCGCAACGAGATATTTCAGCTCCTGCAGCGTCATGCCATGCCGTTCGATTTTATCAATGAATTGATTCTATATTATTCATGAGACGAACTCTCATTCGTGGCCTTGCATGCATTGTTTCGTGGCGCTGTCTCATCGACAGAAGGAAATCCTGTCCGGGAGCCCATGTCCCGGACAGAAGGATTTCAACTACGCCGAAAAGTTCAAGCGTCTCGACCCGGTGGCCGTGAACAAGGACCTGCCTGCCCCGACCCGCGGAACGGATGGCCCGTGGCATCAACGCCGACGCCATCGCGCAGCAACTCCTGCAGCATGCCACGGAAGAACAGCGCCATGTCGATCTGATCGCCGCGCGTATCGTGTAATTAAAAGGCGAGCCCAACTTCAATCCGGTGGGGCGGGCAATGCGCCCGCATGCCGGGTATGTCGAAGGCGACTCGCGCACCGACATAGTCAAGCAGGATGGAGGCCGAGCGTATCGCGATTGCGCGCTAGGCGAAATGATCCGCTACCTGGGCGACAAGGACGTCACCCCGCGCCGCATGATGGAAGACATCCTGGCGATGGAAGAAGCGCGCGCGGACGCATTTTTCCGGCCTGCGCACTCCAGGTGTTGGTGAGCAATTGAACCTGATTCTGCTTGTTTGGCCGGGATCAGACCGCCCGTCAAGCCGCCCCTTTGAGGGCCGGCTCAAGCATCAGATCCGCCTTTTCAGCAGTTTGTTGATGATGCCCGAGCGCCAGCGCATAAATCTTTTGCAGGTCTTCTTCGCTGACGTCGATGAAGGTATCGATCTGGCTCAACGCGTAAACCAGGTCGCTGTGCGGGATCATGCATTTCTCGTTCGTGTGGTCGACGTCCTCCGTCGAAACCTCGCACACCGCCGTCATGCGCCACCACGCCTGCGGATAACGCCGCCATGAAAACGGAAAATTGTAGGCCACGGCCACGGCCAGAATGATCACGGTATTGATCAGGACAGGCATCACGACAAACCCATAACCCAGTGCATGGACCGCTTCGCCTCCCACCACAGCCGTGAGCGCCGTGGCACCGCCGGGCGGATGGAGACAGCGCAAGGGGTACATCAAGGCAATTGACAGCGAGACCGCCATCGATGCGGCCAGTATCGGGTCGTTGCCCAGCCACTGCTGACTCGCGACGCCGGCCAGCGCCGACACCATATGGCCGCCGAATACCGACCAGGGCTGCGACATTGCGCCATGCGGGGCAGCGAACAGCAGGACGGCGGAAGAGCCCATCGAGCTTGCGATCAATATGGCGACGTGTGAACCCAGCAGAAGATTGCTGGCCCAGAATACGGTAAGAATACCGAGCAGTCCGCCGGTAGCGGATATCCAGTGCTCACGCTCCGACACCGTATAGGCAATCTTCAGCGCTCTCCAGCCTTGTATTAGGCCGGCCCACTTATAAGCGGCGCGTTCCGAAAACATTATCATTATTTTCGATCTCCGGATCAGACGTCGAGCATGAGTTTCAGGGGTTTGCGCATGCCGGCGATGCGGCATGCCTGCTGTCCGTAACCATGCGGGAACAACGCGTACAACACTTGCTTCGCAGTGCGCTTGTCGCCCCTTTCACCCGCAATATGATTAATGACATGGCGGGCTTCCGGCACGCTCTCGGTCGCGATGTAGCTGGCGCGAATAAAGTCGATCACGTGCCAGTGGGCAGGGGAAAGCGTCACGCCGTTTTCATCCGCCAGCAAGGGAGCAAGCGCGCGATTCCAGTCGCGCGGCTCGAGAAAATAGCCCTCGTTGTCGCGCGGGGGCATCAGGCTGTCCAGTTCGGCTCGGTGGTTCATGAGACGGGCTCCGTTTTTATGAGGAGCCTAGTTTAGATATCTCTTATATAACGATCCAACGATATTTATTGGTGCTTAATATCGAAAAATCCGATAATTAAATTATGGATACCGAACTCGCCCGAACTTTCCTGGCCGTGGCGGCCACCGGCAACTTTGTCGCTGCGGCCGGCCGGCTGCATGTCACGCAATCGACTGTCAGCGCACGCATTCACACACTGGAAACCACGCTCGGGGCGCGCCTTTTCCATCGTGGACGCAACGGCGCGGAACTGACGCCTTCCGGAAAACGCTTCATACGCCACGCCAAGCACCTGGTGCGCACGCTGGAGCAGGCCTTGCATGACGTTGGCCTGCCACAGGGGTTTCGCGACGTGGTAACCCTGTCCGGGCGTCTCGCCTTGTGGGAAGGCTTCCTGCCGCACTGGGTGGACTGGATGCACAAGGCCGCGCCGGACATCTCGCTGCGCCTGGAAATCGGTTTCGAGTCCGACATCATGCAAAGCCTGATCGAAGGCACGGTGGATATCGGTGTGATGTATACGCCGACCTCCCGCCCGGGACTGGTGGTGGAGCCGCTGTTCGACGAAACGCTGCTGCTGGTGGCCAGCAATCTGGTAACCGGCTGGTCAGACAAGGGGTATATCCATGTCGACTGGGGCCCGGAATTCCATGCCAAGTTCAGCGACCACTATCCCGATGCGCCACCGCCAACGCTGGTCGCCAACATCGGCTGGCTGGGGGTGCAGCAACTTCTGACTTATGGCGGCAGCGGGTATTTTCCGAAGCGTCTGGTCCGCCACTATATTGAAGACGGCCTGCTGTGGCATGTGCCGGGCAGTCCGCAGTTCAAACTCCCCGCCTACATGGTGTTTCCCCGCGACAGCGAAAACGACAGCGCCACGCTGAAACAGGCGCTCGACGGGTTGCGCGAACTGGCCCAGGCAGAATAGCCAGGATCGGACAGGACGGTGCACGCTCTACGGCGGCGTAGAGGCTCAGGTAACGGGTTTTTGCGCCACCAGATCAATCAGCGCCGACAGGCCATGATGATGGCTGCCCTCGCCGATGACCGATTCATGTTCGGCCAGGTGGAGAATGTGCCAGTCGCCGAACCAGTCACGCAGTAAGTCGGCCGTGTACATGTTGGCGGCATGGGGCGGACCGCCGGTGCCGAATTCGATCTGCTTCGGCGTATAGCCCTGCATAACCAGCAGTCCGCCCGGTTTCAGGCAGCGGCGGATGCCGGCGACGATGCGCTCGCGCTCCGGTGACGGCACAAACTGGATGAAGATGGCAGCCACCAGGTCGTAAGCTGCCTCCGGCCAGGTCCAGTCGAGGATGTCGGCCTGCTCGAAATCCAGCGTCACCCCGCGAGCAGCCGCCAGCTTGCGCGCTTTGTCCAGTGCCACCGGCGACACGTCGACCGCGTGCACCCTGGCGCCCCGTCCGGCCAGCCACACGCCGTTGCGGCCTTCGCCGTCGGCGAGGGACAGAACCTGCATTCCGGGCTTGATGTGCGCCGCCTGGCTTTCGAGAAAACGGTTGGGCGCCGTGCCGAATATATAGTCCTCGGTGGCGTACCGTTCGTCCCAGAAGGTCGCGCTCATCCCGTCCGGCTCACCTGGCGTTGGCCGCGAGCAGCTTTTCGAGCTGCGCCGCCGGCACCATGCCGGGCACGCGCTGGCCATTGGCGAAGAACAGGGTCGGCGTGCCGGACACCCTCAGCTTGTTGGCCAGCGCGATGTTGGCATCCACCGGGTTGGCGCACTTGCCATCATTTTTCGGTACGCTTTTGCTGGCGATGTAATTATCCCATGCCTTGTTGCGGTCGGGTGCGCACCAGATCTGCCTCGATACCTGTGGCGCCTGGGGATGCAGGCCCTCGATCGGAAACAGGAAGGTATAGACCGTAATGTTGTCGACCTTGGCTAGCTCAGCCTCGAACTTGCGGCAGTAGGGGCAATCGACGTCGGAAAACAGGACCAGCTTGCGTGCGCCATTGCCTTTGACGGTCTTCAGCGCATTGTTCAGCGGGAATGTCTCCCACTTCACGGCCTGCAGCTGGTTCAGGCGCGCCTGGGTCAGGTTGCTGCGATTTTTCAGATCGATCACGTCGCCGGCGAACACGTATTGCGCCTTGCCATCCACATAGATCAATTGATCGTCGAGATAGACCTCGAACAAGCCGCTGTAGGGCGTTTTCTGTACCGAGCTGATGGTGGCGCCCGGGAATTGCTGCGTCAACGCCTTGCGGATGACCGACTCGTTGGCCTGTGCCGTCGCGGCAAACAGCAGGGTAGCGGCCAGCGCCAGAGAGGTGAATTTCATTTAAGACTCCAGGAAAACAACATGAAAAACGTCAGGACATCGCTTCGCGAACCAGAGCCGCCTTGACGGGCGGCAGGTGGTTCACGATCCGCATCCCGGCATTGCGCAGCCAGCCAGCGCGCGCGTCGGCGAACAGGTGATGCAGGCCATGGGTGAGCGCCTGCATCCGCCGCACCGGCTCGGCACGTGCGCGAGCATAGCGTTGTAACACACGAACGTCGCCGCAACGCGAACGGGCCGGTTGCTGGACCAGCCCATCGACCAGCACCTCGGCATCGCCAAAGCCCAGATTGACGCCTTGCCCCGCCAGCGGGTGCACGCCATGGGCCGCGTCGCCGATCAGCGCCACGCCGGGCGCAACGACGGCCGCCACCCGGATCAGCCGCAGCGGGAACGCCGCTGCCGGCGTCAGCAGGCGCAGTTCGCCCAGCCGGTCGTGGCCCGCCGCCTGCACGTCCGCCGCCAGCGCCGCGGCGTCCAGCGTCACCAGAGCGTCCGCGTGCGCCGTTCGGGTAGACCAGACCATCGACACGCGGTTCCCCGGCAAGGGTAGCCAGGCCAGGATGTCGCTGTCGAAAAACCACTGGTACGCCGCGCCGCGATGCGGGTCGGCGCACTCGAAATTGGCCACCACGCCGCTCTGGCCATACGGCGTGAGTGTCGAGGCCAGGCCGGCCCATTCGCGTATGTGCGAGGCTGCGCCGTCGGCGCCGACGAGCAGTTCGGTCTCCAGCGTGACGCCGTCGGCCAGTGTCAGATGGGTGGATGCCCCCTCACGGGCGATGGACGCGATCGCTGCCGGGCAATGCAGCGCCACACTGCCGTCGGCCTGCAAGGCCTGCCACAGGGCATCCTGCAAACGCCCGTTCTCGACGATCGTCGCCAGATGCGACACGCCTGCCTCATAGGCATCGAGCCGGAGCGCCCCGTTCGCGTCGCCTGCGACAGCCATGCGGAATACCGGCTGAATGCGGTCGGCGTCCATGCGTTGCCACGCGCCGATGCGTTCGAGAAAGCGCTGCGGCGCCGGGCTGATGGCGTAGATTCGTGTGTCCCAGGCGTCTGTCGGGATCCGAGTCGGCTGGCGTTCGATCAGCGCGACCCGTATGCCCTGCCGTCCCAGCGCCAGCGCGGCGGCGGCGCCAACCAGCCCGGCCCCGACGATGACGACCTGATAGCGCTCGCCGCTCATCCGCGCGCACCGAACATCATGCGCCGGGCGACGAAGGTCTTCAGCGGCGGCAAGGCTTCCAGCGCCAGCAGGCCCAGACCGCGCGCATGGCGCAATGGCACGATATCGTTGGAGAACACCCGTACCAGGAAGTCGGTGAAGCCGAGGCCGCCCATCACGTCGGCACGGCGTCCGCGCGCATAGGCCGCGAGCATGGCCGCGTCGCCTATTTCTGCCGCGGCCGTGTCGCCGCACAGGCTGGCGAGCTCCCACGCATCGCGCAGGCCGATGTTGAAGCCCTGCCCCGCCACCGGGTGCAGGGTCTGCGCGGCATTGCCGATGCGCACCGTGCGTCCGGCCGCTTCGCTGCCGGTATACGCGAGCCGCAGCGGAAACGTCTTGCGCGGGCCGGCCTGAAGGAATTGTCCCTGGCGACCGCCGAAGTGGCGCTGCAAGGCGGCGAGAAATTCCGCGTCCGGCAGGGCGGCGATGCGTCGGGCCTCGTCATGGCACACGGTCCAGACCAGGGCGTAGCGATCACCCTTCGGCAGCAGGGCCGCCGGCCCCTGCGGCGTGAAGCGTTCAAACGCCTGGTTGGCGTGCGGCAGTTCGGTCACGACGTCGCACACCACGGCCATCTGCTCGTAGTCGCGCTTGAATCGGGGCGCAGGCGCCTGGTCGCCGCGCCCGCCGTCGGCCACCACGACCAGCGGCGCCGCCAGCGTACGTCCATCGGCGACATGCAGGGTTGCGGCGTCGGCGCCGGATTCGATGCGCTCCACCGCCACGCCATACTCGACCGCGATATCTGCCTCGCTCAGCATCTGTTTCAGGGCAGCCGTGAGTTCGGCATACGGCAGCACATAGCCCAGCGCCGGCACGCCGAGTTCTTCTGCCGCGAGCCGTGCCACGCCGAGCGCGCCACGCTGCGAGATATGGATGCGCGTGATTGGCGTGACGCCGTGCAGCCGCGTCCATACGCCGAGGCGTGCGAGGATCAGCTGCGAGCCGTGCGACAGCGCCAGCGTCCGCGTGTCGGCGCGCGCGTCGGCCGGCTGAGCCTCGAGCACGCGCGCGGTGATGCCCAGTTGTTGAAGCGCCAGCGCGCACACCGCGCCGACCGGGCCGGCGCCGACGATGAGCACGCTGTTCACGGATTCATCCACGCCTCGATCTCCGCCACCGTTTTCGGCGGCGTGGTCAGCACCTCGCAACCCGACCCGGTCACGACCACGTCGTCCTCGATGCGAATGCCGATGTTGCGGAACGCCTCGGGCACGTCGTCCGCCGGGCGGATATAGAGGCCGGGCTCGACCGTCAGCGTCATGCCGGGAACCAGCGGCCGCCATTCGCCCTGCAGCTTGTATTCGCCGGCATCGTGCACGTCCATGCCCAGCCAATGACCGGTGCGGTGCATGTAGAAGCGGTTGTAGGCGTTCGATTCGATCAGGCCGTCGA